>JANQHO010000107.1 GCA_028277105.1 Owenweeksia sp.
GTGAAAACCTGGGTTTCAAAGACGGGCTTTTTTCCAATGATACAGACCACCAAATAGAGGTGGTGAAAATGATCAGGAAATACCAGCCTGAGATTATCATAGCCAATGCTCCGGCAGACCGGCACCCAGATCACGGAAGAGCAGCGGAACTGATCAAGACCGCAGCTTTTCTGGCCGGCTTAAAAAAAATGGAAACCAAACTAAATGGTGAGCCACAGGCAGCTTATCGTCCACGGCTCATCTTGCACTACATACAGTTTCAAAACCTGCAGCCTGATGTTATCGTTAATATCACGGCTCATATAGATACCAAGCTGGAAGCAGTTAAAGCCTATAGCTCACAGTTTTACAATCCCGGTTCCAAAGAGCCTGCTACGGTGATCAGTACCAAAAATTTTCTAGACAGCATTGTTTACCGGGCGCAGGATATGGGCAGGCTGATAGGTACAGAGTACGGTGAGGGATTTCTGACCAGTCAAAACATCGGAACAGACGACCTTATGAACCTTTACTCAGTACGTTGAGGTAAATATCCGACAGTTGTTTTCCAACTGCTTCATTGGAGTAGCTTTCCCTGGCTTTACGGGCAATTTCATCTAAGTTGTAATAAGAATAGGAGTGCATCATTTTTTTCATAGCCTCGTATAATTCTTCAGTATTATGAGGTTCTGTCAATACTCCGTTCGTCTCATTGACTTCTTCTTTTATTCCTCCTACGTTTGTGCTGATAATAGTCAATCCACTACAAAGTGCTTCCAGTATAACGCAAGGCTGGTTCTCAATGTGGCTTGATAAGACAAAGCAGTTGGAGCGTTTCATTAAGGCCGCAATTTCCGTGGAAGTCTTTTCGCCAAAAACTTCTATCTGTGAAGTATCCAATTTTCTGGCTTCTATGCTGGCCCGGAGTTTTTCTATGTTTCCATCACCACCTATCAAAAGCCTGAAAGAGACCTCGTCTTTTTGTAGCAGGGCTATAGCATCCAGCAAACCGCTAATGTTTTTAGTTTCTTCATTTAAAGTAGAAACGTGAAGGAAGGTAAAAACCTGCGGTTTTGTGTCAGGATAAAAAACACTGGTATCTACTACATTAGAAATCTTCCTGAAGTTGGATACAGAAGAAAATTTCAATAGAGCAATTCCTAGATTCTGTGATACCGGAAGTAATATTTTGGCCTTTCTCAGAATTGTTTTGGTAGTGGTTTTTTGCCAGAGGCTCCATTTGAATTTAGAAGTGGGCAGATAGGCCGTAAAGTGTTCTGTGATCACATAAGGAAGTCTGAGCATTAGGGCAAATAAGCCAGCCGGATAAGCTACGTGTAAATGAAGAAGGTCAAACTTACCGTTAAGTTTTTGTGCAGTTGAAAAAGCCTTACGCAAAGCTTTAAGGTAACTGAGCAGAGGTAACTTTTTTTTGTAGTATACAATGATCTCGCTGAGTTGCCCTTTTTGCTTGACTTCTATCCTGTTGGTAGAGGAAGCAGTTGCATATACTAAACTTGCTTTGTGATAAAGGGAAACTGCCCTGCAATGTCTTTCCACAAAGTTTCCCAGGGTAGGATGTTCATCTGAGGGGTACCAGCTACTTAAACACAATATGTTTAAACGTTCATCAGGCATTTGAATATAGTGATTCCATTAGCTTGAAATAGATGGATAAAGAAAGTAATTTATTAGCTACTGATTGATGATTTTGAAGCGGTGTTCGCTACTGTCGGTCAGTATTATTTTTAGTACGAGTATACCCGGAGGAAGCACTTCAGTATTAAAAGAAACGGTTTTTTTACCCTTTATTTTGATATGGTTGAGCATTAGTCCACTTACATTGAAAACCGCAATCTCCTTGATATTTGTAGAAGCTTTGACAAAACAATTACTGGAAGTGAAGGTAGGGTAAACTGATATTTTGTTTTTGATAAGTGCTTGGTCAGTTGAGAGGGAAAGATTTGAGATACACTCAGGGATGGAATCTAAATCCGAATAGGTCAGACGGTTATTTTTAAAAAAGCAGGTCAATTTTCCTACGCCATTAATATCTGGCTTTCCTCCAGGGGAGTTAATTAAAGAAAGGGAGCCAATGCCTTCTATCCATATAGCACCCCTGGAACTCGCTTGTACGGTATCCAAGGCAGATAAATAGAAATATCGATAATCCTTGCCGTTTAACAAAGGCTTCGGAACTATGGAATCTACTTTAAAGCATCCGGCATTATTGGGAAATGGACTTATAGGATTTTTGATGTCTATGGAGTCACCTGTATTCAATGAAAAATCGTACAATAAATTTTCGGATTGGGGCCTTCCATTACGAATGAACATCAGGTAGACCTTTTTTTCAATAGTATCCTCCCGGAGCAAAAATGTTCGGGATATGAAGTGATAGCCATCCAGGATCTTATAGTTTAACCCGCTTACAACAGTATCATCTACTGTATAGTAAATATCCGTAAGACAACCATTGGAACAAGAAGTAATATGCCACTCGTTGGGTTCTTCCAGCAAGGGTTTATAAACTTGCCCAACAAGGGTTTGTGAAACCACAATATAAGCTAGTAATAATCTTATCAGGTTCATCCGGGTCCACATGACTAGATTTAAATAAAAGTAATGCCCTTTTTTATTTCATAGAGAATTTTGGCCGCTGTAAAACCTCTGATCCTTTTCGGATTGCAATATGTAAACAAAGTAAGGGATGAGTAAAAATAAGAAAGGCTGTCGATAAGACAGCCTTGACAGGGTGGATGATGGGGTTCGAACCCACGACCTCTGGAACCACAATCCAGCGCTCTAACCAACTGAGCTACAACCACCATTTCAAAATTCACAAACCGGAATTTACGAGGGCGCAAATATAATGAATTTAACTCTGTGAAGTCAATCATTTCGTTCTATACTCTTCTTTCTGCGTTCCCTTTTTCTAACAACCTCTTCCATCAACTTTCGTTGAAACTGAAACTCGGCATGGTAAAGCAAAGCAATCTTTTTTACAGAAATAACTTTTTTGAATTCCTCATAATACTCTTCCTGGAGCATTACGAGTTTTTTTTGGCGTTCCATTTCCTTTTTCAATGTACGCTCCATTTCTTTTTCGTCCATTTCTTTAATAATAGCTTCGGCCTTGTCCTTTTTGCCAAAATAACCTGGCCTTTCATCACGTAAGGCTTCTTTTTTTTCGCGGTATTCATTATAAACGGGCCAGAAAAGTTGTGCTTCTTTGGGGGTCAGATCCAATTTTTCAGTGAGAAAACGGGCTCGATAGGCCTCAATTTTATCTTTCATGGCTTCTTGATCCTCGGGCTGCCCCATACAGCTAAGGGAAATCAGAAGAAGTGGTATCAAATATTTCATAATGCAAAGGGATTAGTCAGTGTATAATCAATTTCTTCATCGATGTATTCTTCCGGTATGTCTATTTCGGAATATTCCTCCAGCCATTCCTCATCTTCGTTCATAAGCTGCCCACTAACAGAAGAGTATAATACATCTTCCCTGGTGTTCAGGCTGTATTCAACGGCTATATATTCTTCTATTGCTTCTTGGGGTATTTCGTCTAAAGATATGCTTGTAACTGAAATGCTATTGTACAAAAATAAACCTATGATCAAGACAGCCGCAACGGCTAACCAGGGTGTTACTTTTTTAGCTATGCTAATTACTGTAGGAGTATTATCTATAGGTTTGATATCCTTGATGGCATCCAGCAACTGGGCAGGCTTATCTTCAAAATAGCCTTCCGGTACCCGGTAAACATCTTTTTTATTCAGTTTTAGATTTTTCATCTTTAGTTTTTGACGTGTATAATTACAAAAGGTTTAAATTTCTTTGATAATCAGTGACTCCTTTATCTTGTTTACTGCATGATGATAAGAGGCTTTCAGTGCACCTACTGAGGTTTGTAATATCTCCGAGATGTCGTCATATTTCATATTATCGTAATATTTCATCTGGAAGACGAGGCGTTGCTTTTCTGGTAGTTTGGCTATAGCCTCTATTAATTTTGCTTCAGCCTCATCTCCGTCAAAATATGCATCACTCACCAGCTTCTGAGCGAGGCTTTTTTGTTCATTATCAGAACTTAAATGTCTCTTTTTGTTTTGGCTGATAATATTTAAAGCCTCATTAGTAGCTATTCGATACAGCCAGGTATAAATCCTGGAGTCGCCTTTAAACTTCTTAATATTTCGCCAAACTTTTACAAAAGTATTTTGCAGGGCATCATCGGCATCTTCATGGAAATAAAGCATTTTCCTTACGTGCCAATACAGCCGTTCCTGGTAATTCTTTACCATAAGATTAAAAGCCTGCTCATACTGCTTATTTCTGAGCAGCTTCATAATTTCCGGATCGGGCTGCTGTGGCATTTTCCTGTTAGCTGTAGTGTATGACTGCCAACGGAAGTTAAGGTTTAATCAGCTAATGATTTCAGTTTTTTCTTCGGATTACGGCTTCAGCCTTTTCTACAATATTGGTAGTGCTGAGACCGTATTTTTCCAGTAACTCTTCGGGCTTCCCGCTTTCTCCGAATGAATCATTTACTGCTACAAACTGCTGGGGGGTAGGCAGGTGTTGTGATAGTACTGCTGCAACGGACTCTCCCAAACCACCGTTTTTCTGGTGTTCCTCTGCCGTAACCACACAGCTTGTTTTTGTAATGGAGTTGAGAATGGCTTCTATATCGAGTGGTTTTATGGTGTGGATATTAATTACTTCTGCATCAATATTTTTTTGAGCTAAATGATCGGCAGCTTCAAGGGCTTTCCATACCAGGTGGCCGGTAGCTATAATTGTTACGTCTTTTCCTTCCTTTAAGAGAAGAGCTTTGCCAATTTCAAATTTTTGATCTTCTGGTGTAAAATTGGGTACTTTAGGCCTGCCAAAACGGAGGTATACCGGACCCGTATGCTCTGCTATAGCTATAGTGGCAGCCTTGGTTTGATTGAAATCACAGGTATTGATAACGGTCATGCCCGGCAACATTTTCATAAGGCCGATGTCCTCCAGAATTTGGTGAGTAGCCCCGTCCTCACCCAGGGTAAGACCAGAGTGAGAAGCGCATATTTTTACATTTTTACCAGAGTAGGCAATGGACTGGCGTATCTGATCATAAACCCTGCCGGTCGAAAAATTGGCAAAGGTCCCTGTAAAAGGTATTTGTCCTCCTACGGTAAGGCC
This sequence comes from Owenweeksia sp., assembly GCA_028277105.1. Taxonomy (GTDB): domain Bacteria; phylum Bacteroidota; class Bacteroidia; order Flavobacteriales; family Schleiferiaceae; genus JANQHO01. Next base: position 5,170 of record JANQHO010000107.1, read on the forward strand.
TGCTGCAATGCCCATCATATTGGCTTCAGCTATACCCACCTGGAAAAAGCGATCGGGAAATTCATCTTTAAAAGCATTCATTTTTAAAGAGCCGGTTAAATCGGCACATAAGCCTACTACCTTGGTATTTTTCCTGCCTAGCTCCAGTAATCCTGCACCAAAACCTGAACGTGTATCTTTTGCTCCCTGATCGATATATTTTTCCATAAGTCTAATTCAATTTTACAATGGTTGTTGTACCTGAAGAAACGGCAAAACTCTTACTTACTGAAAATTCACTTTTTTGAGAAGATTTTACTCTGAAAACCACCTGATAATTTCCCGGCTGAAGTACTATACTTTGGCGTGAGGCCTTGGGATTGAGATCGGCAATCCACTCCATTTTGTTGTTTCGTGAAACTAAAATACTGCCATAGCCGGGTGCAGAGCTGGAGAAGTTAACTACGCCTGGGGGCGGAATACCGATGGTTGTGGTCTTACCGGCATCAATGCTAAGATTTTTATTGGTATAACGCGGTAGGGTGAGTATCTCGATATCGTATTTACCGGCAATATATTTTTGAATAGTATTGAAGTCTTGTACATGTAGGATATCGGGTTTTCCGCTTTCACGGACAATACATTTCAGATCCTCGTAACCGCCCCTTTGGCTAGGCATCTTTAATTCCAAACTACCTCGGGGAAGGTCTAAACCAATGTGATTGTGCTTGCCATTGGCAATACGGATACTATCCAGATGTCTTTCCGGAATGGAATGGACGGTCATATTATAAATAACCAGGGGATCGAGATAAACAGTATCGGGATTACCGAGGTAATTCAAAGCGTGGATAAACTGCTTTTTGACCTTGCCGCTTACCCGGTCGTAAAAAGTAATGGGAATATCGGTTTCACTGGGAAAACCGTTTTGATCAATAAGATTGACCTGTGCAGTGGTATTGTCCAGAGCCTGGGAAATGACGATACCCAATACATTTTGAAAAGTCTTTTCATTAGCGGCATCATAGTAATTGCCAACGCAGTCAAAGGTTTCCCTGAAGTTTTCATCCAAACCTATACCTATTACAAAAGGCTTTAAGGCTATCCCTTTCTTTTGTAGCTCCCGGGAGGCAGCACAGGGGTCTTCATCACATGCTTCCACTCCATCGGTAATAAGGATAATGATGTTGCGACAATTATCACAATCGGGAAAATCGGTAGCCGCTCTGGATAAAGAGCGGGCAATAGGAGTAGTCCCCTTGGGGCTTATGCTCCGCAATACTCTTTTTATTTTGCTGATGTTGTTATAACCGAAGGCAACTTCCAGGCGGGTATCATTACAATCTTGCGGGGGAACGGGTTTTTGATGGCCGTATACCCGTAAAGCCAATTGAAAGCTTCTGCTGTCCAGGCTTTGCAAGCTATCCAGCATCTTGGTCATCAATTTCCGGGCTATATCTATCTTCTGTCCACTTTCCCAACGGGCATACATACTCTGGGAACCGTCAAAAACAAATAGAATACGGGTGATGGTCTCATCTTTTTCTTTCTGAGCAGAACTTTGCAATGAAAAGAGAAAGAGACCTAAAAAGAATGGTATAGCCAGTTTACGGATCACCGATAATCGCCTAAAGTTTCTTTGAGTTGTGCCAAAGCATTTTCCAACTGTTCATCATTAGGGGCAATACCGTGCCATTTATGAGTACCCTGCATAAAATCTACTCCGTAGCCCATATCGGTGTTCATTACAATACAAATGGGTTTGCCTTTACCACTGAGGGATTTGGCCTTTTTAAGGCCATGGAGCACCTGCTCAATATCGTTGCCGTTTTCTATACTCATCACCTCCCAGCCAAAGGCTTTGAATTTATCCTGTATACTTCCTAACGGCATTACACTATCTGTGGAACCGTCAATTTGCTGACCATTGGCATCAATAGTACAGATCAGATTGTCAACATTGTGATTAGGGGCAAACATAGCCGCTTCCCATACCTGGCCTTCTTGTAGTTCGCCATCCCCGTGCAGAGAGTAAACCAGGTGCTGATCGCCATTTAGCTTTTTGGAAAGGGCTGCACCAATAGCTACTGACATTCCCTGACCTAGCGAACCACTCGCTATTCTAACACCCGGTAGGCCTTCGTGAGTGGTGGGGTGACCTTGTAAACGCGAATTGATCTTCCTGAAAGTATGGAGTTCAGCGAGTTCAAAATACCCACTGCGGCTCAAAACACTGTAATAAACCGGGCTGATATGTCCATTCGATAAAAAGAAAAGGTCTTCGTTCCGGCCTTCCATGTCAAATTTTCCGGGATGATGTTCGAGGATCTCAAAATAAAGAGCCACAAAAAATTCTGTGCAACCCAATGATCCCCCGGGGTGACCGGATTGAGCAGCGTGTACCATACGTACTATATCTCTTCTTACCTGAGAACAAACTTTCTTTAAGAATTCAATATCAGCCATTTGCAAGAGTGTGTGGGTGCAAAAGTAGAGTTTATGGCAGGCGTGAAAAAAAGAATGTTAATAAATATTAACAACAATCGGCAAGAGCAGCAACAGTCAAAGTTTTATGAAGAATATCAGGAGCAGTTAAACTGTATCTTTGCCGCCTCAAAAAAATGAGTAATATGAAATGCGGTATTGTTGGCTTGCCCAATGTTGGAAAGTCTACTTTGTTTAACTGTTTATCCAATGCCAAAGCCCAGTCGGCCAATTTTCCATTTTGTACCATAGAACCCAACATCGGTATGGTTAGTGTACCCGATTACAGGCTGGAAAAGCTGGAAGAGCTAGTAAAACCTGAAAGGGTGGTACCCGCCACGGTGGAGATCGTAGATATAGCAGGGCTGGTAAAGGGAGCCAGTAAAGGGGAAGGGCTTGGCAATCAGTTCCTGGGCAATATAAGGGAATGCAATGCCATTATTCACGTTTTACGTTGTTTTGAAAATGACAATATCACCCATGTAGACGGTTCGGTAGATCCGATAAGGGATAAAGAAACCATCGATGTTGAACTTCAACTAAAGGATATGGAGACCCTGGAAAAAAGGCTGGATAAACAGAAGAAGGCTGCTAAATCAGGCAATAAAGCAGAATTGGTTGGGGTAATTCTCTTGGAAAGGCTTAAAGAACATCTTGAAGAAGGCAATAGTGTGAGATCTTTTGAACGAAATGAAGAAGCAGCAGAATTCCTGAAAGACTGCCAGTTCTTAACGGATAAACCGATCCTGTACCTCTGCAATGTAGATGAAGCCTCAGCTAAAGAAGGCAATGCCTGGGTGAATAAGGTTAAGGAAGCCGTGAGGTCGGAAGAGGCTGAAGTGATCTATTTGGCAGTAGCTACGGAAGCCGATATTGCCGAGTTGGAAACTTACGAGGAGCGCCAAATCTTTCTGGAGGATTTAGGGCTGGAAGAAGCAGGCATCAATGTAGTGATACGCGGAGCCTACGAGCTATTGGATCTGCAAACCTATTTCACAGCCGGGCAAAAAGAGGTAAGGGCCTGGACGATAAAAAAAGGTTTTACCGCACCCCAGGCAGCCGGAGTGATACATACTGATTTTGAGAAGGGTTTTATCAGGGCTGAGGTCATTAAATATCGGGATTATGTGGCTTATGGTTCTGAAACTGCGGTAAAAGAGGCAGGTAAATTATCGGTTGAAGGGAAAGACTACATTGTTCAGGACGGTGACATTATGCATTTCCGTTTCAATGTTTAATTAATTTCATCTTATTTTTAATAAAGTGTTAAAAACTGTCATTACTGCTACCGCTATGTCACAGCGCTTATTTTCTACTTTTAGCAGTTGAGAAGCCTTTTATGACAAAGAATAATAATTATACTGAAGATAACATACGCTCACTGGACTGGAAAGAGCATATTCGCTTAAGACCAGGTATGTACATCGGGAAGCTAGGTGATGGCACATCACAGGATGATGGTATCTATATCCTGTTGAAAGAAATACTGGATAACTCCATAGATGAGTATGTGATGGGAGCCGGTAAAACCATAGAGCTTTCAATCAGGGAAAATGAAGTAACAGTAAGGGATTACGGCAGGGGCATTCCCTTAGGAAAAGTTATCGATGTTGTTTCACGTATCAATACAGGGGCAAAATATGATTCCAAAGCTTTTAAGAAGTCAGTAGGGCTTAATGGAGTAGGGGCTAAGGCTGTGAATGCCCTTTCCGAAATATTTACCGTACAGTCGGTGAGAGAAGGACAAACCAAAGTAGCCGTTTTTGAAAGGGGTGAGTTGGTAGACGACCAGCCTGTAAAAGAAAGCAGCTTGAGGAAGGGTACTAAGGTAAGCTTTGTTCCGGATGGCAGCGTTTTTAAGAATTATCGCTTTGTTACGGAGTACATCGAAAAAATGCTGTGGAACTATGCCTATCTAAACCCGGGCCTTACCCTGCTGTTTAACGGCCAGAAGATTTATTCGAAAAACGGCCTTAAAGACCTGTTGAGTAACGATCTGGACGGGCCGGTTTTGCATGAGATCATCCACCTTAAGGGTGAAGATATTGAATTAGCGCTGACCCATAGTGAGAAGAGCCAGAGCGAACAATATTACTCCTTTGTTAACGGGCAACACACTACCCAGGGGGGTACTCATTTATCAGCTTTTCGCGAAGCCCTGGTAAAAACACTACGCGATTTTTACAACAAAAACTTCGATCCTTCGGATGTAAGGCAATCTGTAGTAGCAGCCATTAGCATTAAAGTCATTGAACCTGTATTTGAATCGCAGACCAAAACCAAATTAGGTTCTATGGATATGGGGCCTGATATGATCACTATCAGGACTTTTGTCAACGATTTTGTAAAAACACAACTCGACAATTTTCTGCATAAAAACGAACCCATAGCCGAAGCTATTTACCGGAAGATATTACAGGCCGAAAAAGAGCGCAAGGAGTTGAGCGGTATTAAAAAATTGGCCAGGGAAAGAGCTAAAAAGGCCAGCCTGCACAATAAAAAGCTACGCGACTGCCGGGTTCACTACAACGATCAAAAAAACGAGAGGAGACTGGAAACTACACTTTTCATCACGGAAGGAGACTCTGCCTCGGGGTCTATTACTAAATCGAGGGATGTCAATACCCAGGCCGTTTTCAGTTTGAAAGGCAAACCTTTGAACTGTTACGGGCTTACTAAAAAAGTAGTGTACGAAAATGAAGAGTTCAATCTTTTACAGGCTGCGCTTAATATAGAAGATGGCTTGGAAAACCTTCGCTATAAAAATGTAGTGATTGCCACCGATGCTGACGTGGATGGTATGCATATCCGCCTTTTGTTGATCACATTCTTTCTGCAATTTTTCCCGGAACTGGTTAAAGAAAACCATCTTTATATCCTCGAAACGCCACTTTTCAGGGTAAGAAATAAAAAAGAGACCTTGTATTGCTACAGCGAAGAAGAAAAAAGAGCAGCCCTGCTCAGATTAGGTGCTAAAGCTGAAGTTACCCGCTTTAAGGGCTTGGGTGAAATTTCGCCTGATGAGTTCAAGCATTTCATTGGAGAAGATATAAGGTTAGAGCCGGTAATGATAGGAAGAGACGCTACCATAGATGAAATACTGGCCTTTTATATGGGTAAAAATACACCTGAACGTCAGGAATTTATAATCGAAAACCTCAGAGTAGAAAAAGACCTGGTAGAAAAAGAAGAAGAAACAGTAACTGAATGAGAATAAATTCTTCAAACTATCGCAAGACCTTTAATTTGGTATACCTTTTTATCCTGCTGGCCCTGGTTTTTGACCTGGTGATCATTAACCTGGAGGGGTCTCTCAAGAATGCCTTTTATCTGTCTCCGGTAGCTATAACAATAGCTCTTTTTCTGTGGTATCGCGGAGCACCGGTTTTTTTATACGATAGTGACGGAGAGGTTCTTAATTTTACTGTCAAAGAACCGCGTTTATTGTTTTTAGGCACGGCTTTTTTAACCCATATAGAATTTCCCAAGCGGAAGCTAACAGATTACAAGATCAGAACTTACCCTTTCAAGAGAATATTAATACTGAGTATAAAGAGCAGGGACGGGAAAATTAAGAAACGCAAAATCACCATATCTTATTTGAACAAAGAAGAATTACGAGACCTTAAAAGTTCCCTCAAGAGAGTAATCATTAAAAAATCCACCAGGGAAAAGAAATGAGTGAGCCAGTAACTCCTGAGTCAAATTCTGAAAATAAAGCAACAATAACCCGGGTATCGGGCATGTATGAGGATTATTTTCTCGATTATGCTTCCTATGTAATCTTGGAAAGGGCAGTTCCTGCTTTAAGTGATGGGCTTAAACCTGTACAAAGACGGATACTCCATGCTTTAAAGGAAATGGATGACGGCCGCTATCACAAGGTAGCTAATGTTATAGGGCAAACTATGAAGTACCATCCTCATGGAGATGCTTCCATAGGTGATGCCCTGGTGCAGTTAGGACAAAAGGATCTTTTGATCGATACCCAGGGAAACTGGGGAAATATTCTCACAGGTGATAGCGCTGCGGCCTCTCGATATATCGAAGCCCGTCTTACCAAATTTGCTCTTGAAATAGGCTTTAGTCCTAAAATAACAGAATGGCAGGCCAGTTATGACGGACGTGGAAAGGAACCAGTTCATCTTCCGGTAAAGTTTCCCCTGCTCCTGGCTCAGGGAGTGGAAGGCATAGCAGTTGGCCTTTCAACCAGGGTATTGCCTCATAATTTCAACGAACTGATCGATGCTTCCATCAAAATATTAAAAGGCAGGAATTTTGACCTGTACCCTGACTTTCCTACCGGAGGGATTGCCGACTTTTCCCAGTACAACGAGGGTATGAAAGGCGCCAGGGTAAGGGTGCGGGCTAAAATAAGCATGGAGGATAAAAAGACCCTGGTTATTAGTGAGCTCCCCTATGGTACTACTACCACCAGTTTGATCGATTCAGTACTGAAAGCGAATGACAAAGGCAAGATTAAGATCAAAAAAATAGAGGATAATACCTCTGATACTGCGGAAATAGTGGTGCATTTACCAACCGGAGTTTCGCCCGATAAAACAATAGATGCCCTTTATGCCTTTACGGATTGCGAAGTTTCTATTTCTCCCCTTGCCTGTGTAATTGAAAATGACAGGCCCCACTTTTTGAGTGTCAAAGAAATGCTCAGAATATCTACGGATAAAACCGTTTCTATTCTTAAAGCCGAACTGGAATTACAGCTTTGGGAGTTACAGGAGCAATGGCATTTTTCTTCGCTGGAGCGCATATTTATTGAAAACAAGATCTACCGGGACATTGAAGAAGCCGAAACCTGGGAGCAGGTTATTTCTTTTATAAGGGAGGGGTTAAAACCTTATGTAAAAAAACTTATCCGCGAGGTTACAGATGATGATATTACGCGCTTAACAGAGATCCGCATCAAACGCATTTCAAAATACGACAAATCCAAGGCCGGCCAACATATCCTTGAACTGGAGGGTAAAATAGAAGAAGTGAAAAACTACCTGGCCAATCTGGTGGATTATGCAATAGATTATTTTAAACGGATCAAGGATAAGTACGGAAAAGGAAGGGAACGCAAAACAGAAATTAAACTGTTTGAGGATATTGACGCAAGCAAGGTGGCCATAGCCAATACAAAATTATACGTCAATCGCGAAGAAGGTTTTATTGGCACAGGGCTGAAGAAAGATGAGTTCGTAACAGATTGCTCGGATATTGACGATGTCATAGTTTTCCGTAAAGACGGTAAAATGATGGTTACCCGGGTAGATCAAAAGGCTTATGTAGGAAAGAATATCATCCATGTTGCGGTGTTTAAAAAAGGCGATAAGCGCACCATCTATAACCTGATATACCGCGATGGCAGTAAAGGAAATACCTATATGAAGCGTTTTAATGTTACTAGTATTACCCGCGATAAGGAATACGACCTCACCCAGGGTACTAAAGGTTCGGAAGTGCTTTATTTTACTGCCAACCCCAACGGGGAAGCAGAAGTGGTAACGGTTTATTTACGGGCGCTGCAAAAGCTTCGCAAACTAAAGTTTGATGTGGATTTTTCTGAGTTGGCCATAAAGGGGAGAGGGGTGAAAGGTAATCTGGTGAGCAAACACCCGGTTAAAAAGGTTGAGATAAAAGAAGAAGGTGTTTCCACCCTGGCCGCCCGTAAGATATGGTTCGACAGTACTGTTAAGCGCCTCAATGCCGAAGGAAGAGGGGAATTACTGGGTAATTTTAAAGCTGATGATAAACTTCTCGAGATCACCGGTTCAGGACATTATCGCCTTTTGGGATACGACCTGTCTACCTACTTCGAGGAAGATATGATATTACTGGAAAAATTTAATCCCGAACGCCCCGTTTCAGTAATTTATTACGATGGGGAAAAAGAGCGGCACTATGTGAAACGTTTCATCCCTGAACCAACGGATAAAAAAGAGCTCTTCATCAGCGAGTCAGATGGTTCTTATCTGGAACTGGCCGTTACGGAAACCCATCCACGGATACAGGTGTCTTATAGAAAGGTAAAAGGAAAACAAAAAGAAGACGAGGAAGTTATATTGAGCGAATTTATAGCTGTTAAAGGAATGAAAGCCCAGGGTAATCAATTGACCCGTGATGCTATTAAAAAAATAAGCAGGCTAGAACCCCTGGAAACAGATGAAGTCCTAGAAGTAGAAGAAGCGGAAAATAACGATAGCGAAACTTCTGTTGCAAATGACAACGATAATTCGCAAATTACGCTGGAGTTCTGATTATTAGTATGAAGTGTATTTGGTATTTATTACTATTCTTTTCTGTAAGTGTTTTTGCGCAGCAAAATTCTGGTGTACAACTCCTGGGAAGACTTACTTACAATGATATTATTAACGATGTTTGGGGCTGGGCAGGTAATAATAAAGAGTATGCCCTGGTAGGGGTTAACTCAGGTTTTTCTGTAGTTGATGTTACCAATCCTAACAATCCTGTACAATTGTATTTCAGAGCCGGAGCTAATTCTATTTGGCGCGATATCAAAACCTGGCAAAATTTTGCTTACGTAGTACACGACAATTTTGCGGGAAATTCTGATGGAATAATGATTGTTGATCTCAATACCGTTGGGTCGTTCAATGTTGACGTTACCAATTTCTTTCCCACGGTTAGCATTGAGGGTACAAGTTATACCTATAGCAGGGCGCATAATATTTATATTGATGAAAATGGCATTCTATATGTGTTCGGCTCCAATGCCGGTGTTGGCGGGGCACTGATGTTTGATCTGAAACCCAATCCTAAAAATCCTCTGTATCTTGGCGCTTACAACCAGTTTTATTTTCACGATGGCGTAGCAAGGGGCGATACTTTGTGGGGAGCAGCTATTCTCAATGGCCTTTTCGATATAGTCAACGTCAATAACAAGGCTCTCCCCTTTTCAATGGCTACCCAAAGCACACCTAATTTTTTTACCCATAACATTTGGTTTTCCGATGATAATAAAACTGTTTTTACTACCGATGAGAAGACCAACGCTTACGTAGCGGCTTATGATGTTTCAGACCTTGATAACATTACCTTGTTGGATACGGTTAAAAGTTTGCTGGCGGTAAATAATGATGTGATCCCTCATAACACACATTTTTACAAAAACTTTCTGGTCACTTCTTATTATACTTCCGGTTTGCAGATTGTTGATGCTACTCTTCCCGATGTTTTGGTTGAAACCGCCTATTTTGACACCTCTCCCTTGACAGGCGATGGTTTTGAAGGAGCCTGGGGCGCTTATCCCTATTTACCCAGTGAAGTGATACTGGTAACGGATCGCCAGGAAGGACTTTTTATCCTCTCAACAGATTATCCACGTGCCAGCTACACCAATTTTTTTGTTCAGGATTCCCTGAGCCGGAGGGCCATTATTGGAGCTGATATCCGGATTTTGAACGGGGATATAAAAGGAAGGACCAACATATTTGGCAATTTGAGGGCAGGTCAGAAAGACCAGGGAGCTTTCAGGGCAGTGGTAAGCAAAGGGGGATATAATCCCGATACGGTGAGTTTTTTCCTAAGTGCAGGGACTATAACCAATATCAATGTTCAACTGGTACCATTTGGTTTTTCTTTGCGGGAATATCAATCTCATCAGTTTTCGTTATTTCCCAATCCCAGCCGCACTTATCTGGAAATAATTGGCCCGGAAAGCCTGAATGGTGTAGTTAATGCTTTAATAACAGATTTGAGCGGAAGGGAGATACGTAAATTTGAACTGGAGTTTTTTAACGGCAAGGTTTCCCTGGAACACAACCTTTCTCCTGGATCGTATATCCTGAACTTTCAGCAGGACGGAGTAATTATTCCATCTATTAAATTGCAAGTACATTAATTTGCCTCGGGCTTTTTTATAATATTGTTGTGTGGCAACATTACTATACGTATTGGAATTGTTTTTCCTGCTGCTTTTAGGTATTCAGGTGATTTACCTCTTCTTTTTTTCCGTAGCCAGTATTTTCTCTTATCAGCCACTTAAGAAAGAGCAACCTAACATCACGTTTCATCAAAATAAAATAACGGTCATTATTCCTGGCTATAAAGAAGACCGTATCATTATAGACACTGCCCGAAAAGCACTCTTACAATCATACCCTCACGAGTTTTATAAGGTTATCATAGCAGCAGACAGTTTTAAGCCTTCAACCTTGGAAGGTTTACGCCAACTGGATGTGCGGGTAGAAGAAGTTCACTTTGAAAATTCCACTAAGGCTAAAAGCATCAATAGAATATTAGATCTGATCAGTGATTATGCCCCGGATATTGTTGTTATACTCGACTCTGACAATATTATGGCGAGGGATTTCCTGGAACAAATAAACCGTTCGTTCAACCAGGGTTTTGATGTGGTACAGGGGCACCGTACGGCTAAAAATCAAAATACCAGTTTTGCTCTTCTCGATGCCATCAATGAAGAAATAGGGAATAGCATTTTCCGCAAGGGCCACCGGGTGTTGGGTTTTAGTTCGGCCCTAATAGGATCGGCAATGGCATTTGATTACAAGCTCTACAGGGATATAATGAGCGATATTGAAGATGTGGCCGGAGAAGACAAATTGGTTGAGTTAAAGCTGTTAAAAAACAGAAGACTGATTGAGTATCTTCCAAAGGCTGATGTTTATGACGAAAAGGTTTCCAGTGCCCAAAATTTTTCCAAGCAAAGGACCAGGTGGGTAGGTGTACAGTTATATTTTCTAAAAAACTATTTCAGTGATGGTGTAAAAGAATTATTCTTAAGAGGGAATTTCAATTATTTCGACAAAACTTTTCAGATGTTTTTGGTGCCTAAAGTCCTGTTGATCGGTATCATGGGAATTTTGGGAATACTCAGTTTACTATTGCCTCTTAACCCTTTGTGGCTTTACCTGGCCATAATCTACTACCTGGCCTTATTATTGGCTGTACCCCGGAGGTTTTACAACATTAAACTTCTAAAAGCTTTGGCTAATATTCCTGTAGCAATAGTATTTATGATGTTATCCATTCTGCGTATTCGCAAGTCTACTGCCAGTAAATTTGAAGTAACGGACAAGTCTGTTACTTCTGAGGAGTGACGCGCTCCCAGTTTGAGGTTTTGTGATTGTAGGTTTTAATAACCCTGGCGGGATTGCCTACCGCTATACTGTATGGTGGAATATTTTTAGTAACAACACTTCCCGCAGCCACTACAGAATGCTTGCCTATGGTTACACCAGCTGTAATAACAGCATTAGCACCTACCCAACATTCTTCTTCAATTACTATCGGTTTAGTGGTAACAGGCTGTAAATGGATAGGAGTATTAATATCTTCATAAACATGGTTCAGGCCAGACATCACAATGTTTTGTGCCAGTATTACATGGTCTTTTATCGTCACTGGCCCTATTACCACATTGCCAATGCCTATCCTGGTATGGCTTCCGATAGTCACTGGTCCTACGCCATTGTTTACAGTAGCAAAATCCTCAATAGTTGAATAAGCACCCAGGCTGAAGTGATTAAACGGAAGCACATCCATACGGGTTCTCCGGCAGATCACAGTTCCCTTTCCTTTTTTATGGATAAAGGGATTGACAAACCACTTTACCCAAAGGCGAGGGCGAGCCTGGTTTTTTGGAATGAGCAAGCGGTGTACAAATTTTTTAAGACCTGGATTGTTTTTTATGTAAGAGGATAGCATAAAGCTAATATAGATCAGATTGGTCAATCAAGCCATAATCTCATCCATGGCCGACTTGAGAAAATGCCCTTGGATAAGTTTTTGTTTTAGCTGGCGGAGGTTATTCAAAAACAGACTATATTTTTTATCGTCAATTTCATCTATTTTATGAGATAACTCAGCCAGGGAATTGATTGTAATACCGATCTCATTTTCTCTCACCAGTTTGGCGATGGCAGCCTTTTCCCAAACAATCAATGGCAATTCCGCTACTACATACAGCGAAGCTTTGTGTGGGGTGTTCATTTGGAGATATTCACCGTAATAACCGGTACAACTTTCTATGCTATTACCATCCCAAACCAGCCCATAGCTGCCTTCTGTTATGCTATGGGCTATCTCGTCAAGACTGTGGTGACCACGGTAGATTACGCGGTCATCATCCAGTTTTTTCTCTTCGTCAAAATTTATCCCATACAGGTGAAAACTGTGTTTACCATTCAATTCAGACAGTTGATAAATGAATTTACTTTTAAAAAGATTACCTGCAAAAACTATGGCTCCGTCATTTTTCCGGTTAAACTCTTCATTCCTGGGGATGTGATAATCCCAGAATTTGAGGTGCACCATTTTAGTATTTACATTGAGTTCTTGTAAAGATTTTTCCATGCTGTCGTTGAGGCAGATAATGGACTCGGAAAATTCCAACAGTTTCAATTCTTTTCTGAGTGTACGATCGTTTTTTACTCTCAAGCCATTTATGTCGTGCATGATGGGTATTATCCGGGCTGAACGGAAAGCTTTGGCAGCAACGAAAAAGAGTTTGATAAACAAAATATTAAACCGGCCAAAGAATGGATAAAACTGGTAAAAGATGTAACAATTATGAGGAGCCCTTTTTAAAAAAGCAGTGATAGAGCGTATAGCAAAGTAGGCTCTTATAAGTTGTGGTTTATTGAGCCGTAGGTCTACCGCTTTGCAATTGTTTCTCTGAAGAAAGATTTCAGTGTCGATACGTGCTTTAAAGCCACCTTCATTCTCAGGATAATAATACTCCTTTAAGTAATACTTCACGCTTTCTGCATTTTCCCGTTATTTTCAGTTTCAGAGATACAGTTATACAATTCTCCTACACTGTTGCCCCAAGTGTGAGATTGTGCAAATTTAATCCGTCTGTTTATTTTTTCCGCATTGTTTTCCTGTAAAGATTGTAGAATTTTATGTTCATAATCTTCTTGGTTATTAGCCAGGTAAACATGATCTTTAAAGATATCCATCGCACGGGTAGCAGTAGCCACGGTAGGCTTGCCCATGGCGAGATATTCATCTATTTTACGTGGGTAATTTCCAATAGTTACCGGGTTGATCTTTTGAGGATTAATAGCTACATCAAAAAAACTGAGGTATAAAGGTAATTCCTCCTGTTTTTTGCCTCCGGTAAAAATGATGTTGGAATAATGGTGAAGGGAGCTTTCTTTAAAAACGTCATCCTCAGGCCCTACTAATACTATATTCCAGTCAAGGTGGCTAACAGCTATTTTTTCGATCAATTCCAGGTCTAGCCGGGCATGCATTAATGCTCCTATATAACCTATAACGGGTCGGTTAATGCCTTTTAGATCTTCGGGTTCAGGGTAATCCCTTTCAGGATCAAAAAGGCTGAGATCGCAGCCCTGTCCTATGTAATGACTATTGGGATTGTGTTCCGCACATAGGTCGCGCAAATAAGTGGAATTAGCCACTGCTAAATCAGCTTTGGCCACTAACTCAGGTTCCAGCCTCATACCGTGTTTCTGAAAATAAGGTACGGTCATGAGGTTGTCCCTTGAATAATATACGTAGGTTTTGGGGCTTAGTAATTCTTTTAAGTAAAAACTCCTGAATATATCGCTATCATTAAAAATAATGAAGTCATTGAAATCCAGTTGAGAGAGTATGGGATGTATCCTTTTTGCAATTCTTTTATTATTAATGCGGTTAAAAAAATCGAACACCATCCCGTCAGGCAACATATTTATGGATTCAATAATGGTTCGTGGGTTCATTACCCAGAGCTGATTATCAATCTGTTCCAATTCAGGTAAGCGGCCTTTCAAAATTTTTTTACGGGAGTCAATCAGATACCGGTCCGAAGGCTTATTTTTAAGTAAAGTAGCTCTGTCAAGAGGAAAGTTGACATAGAGCACTCTGTTGTGAAGAGAAATTTCCCGGGCAATATTTATGTTATTGCTTCCAATGGGATTGTCCCAGGCCTGTTGTCCTACTATCAGAAAATCCCGTTTACTAGTTTTTAAGGCCATTTGTTAAACTGAATAAGGTTTACCTTTGGCGGTGTTCAAAAATAAATATTACCCGGGTACAGACAACCTCAATGCAGCAAATCCTAAAAACTCATAAGTTTTTATCCCTGTCCAGTAATGGGATTTCCGCTTTGTTAGGTTTGTTTACTTACTCCCTGCTGGCCCGTAGCCTCGATAAAGAGGGATTTGGTATATGGGTTTTTTTCATAACGGTTTTTACTCTTTTCGACATGCTGCGTTCGGGGCTGCTAAGCAATGCGGTTATAAAAAAGGTAGCTGAGGCAGAAACTAAAAAAAGATACAAAGAGATTGTCGGCTCAGGCTGGCGTCTCAATTTACAGATCACCACCTTAGGTTCAATAGTATTCAGTCTGATCTTATTGATAATTTTTTTCATCACAGGAGAGGAGCGTTACAGTTTGCTTACCAAATGGTTTGCTTTAATGGCTTTGATAAGTATGCCGCATTCAATGGCTGTGTGGGTACTCAATGCCCGGATGAAGTTCGGAAAGATATTGTTAATCAGGGTTCTATTACAGGGGGCTTTTTTTGCAGGAGTTTTAGTTCTTTTCTTCAATCAACCCAGACTGGAGTATATCATATTGGTCTATTTTGCATCTAATCTGTTATCGGCTTTGCTCAGTATGATGGCTGGCTGGTCGGGATTGAGATACCTTCCGTCTGCTACTAAAAAAGGGACCAAATCACTTTTTGATTTTGGTAAGTACAGTATGGGAACCCTTATAGGCAGTAATTTACTTAAAAGCTCAGATACTTTTATCATACTTTCCTTTCTGGGGCCCCAGGCTGTGGCGATCTACAATGTGCCTGAAAAATTATTAGGGCTGATCGAGATCCCTCTCAGGGCACTGATCTCGATTGCCTTTCCTCAACTGATAAAAAAATACAAAGAGAAAAATCCCGAAGGTTTTATTACCGAATTTGAAATAGGTGCGGGCTTTTCTACAATATTACTCCTGCCTGTAAGTATACTGGCCTTTGTTTTTGCCGAACCTTTGGTAGTGGCTTTAGGAGGGCAGGAATATGCCGATTCAGCTAATATTCTCAGAGTATTTGCTATATACACGGCTCTTACTCCTATCGATCGTTTTAGTGGAATAGCATTGGATGTAATTGACCGGCCTTACAGAAATATGCAAAAGGTTTTTATAATGCTTACAGCTAATGTAGTGGGCGATTTGATCGTGCTCTATTTTTGGGGCGAAGTGATATGGGTGGCACTGGTCTCAACTTTTACTTTCTCAGTGGGCATTATTGCCGGTTTTTGGTTTTTGTCCGATACCATTCCTTTCCGTTTACACCTCATTTTTGGGAAAGGCTATCTCGAAATAGTCCGTTTAGTTAATAAATATCTCAAATAGTTAATAAGTAGCTAATTTGGAAGGGTTTCCAAATTTGAGAAGTGTTTATTTTTGGAGAGTCTGAATTTAAGACTCTTTCATGGATGTACTCAAAATTTTTGTGGTAGAGGATAATGAGCTATACGCTAAGATGACTAACCACCACCTGTCGCTGAATCCCGACAATGAAGTAGAGATATTCCGCAAAGGAAAAGAATGCCTCGACAATCTCTATAAAAGACCGGATCTCATTTTTTTGGACTATTCTTTGCCTGACTTATCGGGAATTGAAGTATTGAGGAAAATAAAACAAACTCATCCGGAGATACCTGTGATAATAGTCAGTGGTCAGGAAGATGTCAGCACAGCAGTAGAGCTGCTCAAAGAAGGGGCTTACGATTACATTGTTAAAGATGAGAATGCCAAGGAGCGCATGTGGAAGGCTACTAATAATGTAAAAGAAAATGCGCGTCTTCGTGACGAGATAGAGAAGCTCAGGGAAGAGGTTAATTCCAAATATGATTTCAGCAATATCATTGGGAATAGCCAGGCTATAAAAAAAGTATTCACGCTTATAGAGAAAGCTGCCCAAACCAACATTACCGTATCTATAACGGGAGAAACAGGAACGGGAAAAGAATTGGTGGCCAAGGCAATACACTATAATTCAAAGGGAAAATCCAAACCTATGGTAGCCGTTAATATTGCAGCTATTCCTACCGAATTGCTCGAAAGCGAACTTTTCGGTCATGAAAAAGGCGCCTTTACAGGAGCAGTGAATAAACGCATTGGAAAGTTTGAAGAAGCTCAGGGAGGAACCATATTTCTGGATGAGATAGGGGAAATGGATATACTGTTACAAGCTAAATTACTAAGGGTATTACAGGAGAAAGAAGTGACCCGTGTAGGTGGAAATAATACCATCAAGATCAATGCAAGGGTAATTGTAGCTACCCATAGAAACCTGGCTGAAGAAGTAAAAAAAGGCAATTTCAGGGAAGATCTTTACTACCGCTTGCTTGGCTTGCCAATAGAACTACCCCCTTTAAGAGAACGCGATAATGATATCATGTTGTTGGCCAAATACTTTGTCAACGAATTTGCAAAGGAGAATAAACTCGGCAAGATCCAGATCAGCAGTGAGGCTCAAAAGAAGATCATGTCTTATCCCTGGCCCGGTAATGTAAGAGAGCTCAGGGCTGTAATGGAGCTGGCCTCTGTATTGGCTGATGACGGGAAAATTGAACCGGAAAACATCAATTTTAATTCGACTGACTCAATTGGTGATTTGCTTTCAGAAGAAGCAACCCTTAGAGATTACACTTCCCGTATTATAAAGCACTATCTGGACAAGTACAATAAAAATGTGGTTTTGGTGGCTAAGAAGCTTGATGTGGGTAAGAGTACGATATACAGAATGATTAAAAACAAAGAAATAGAAATTTAAAGTCATAATTAAATGGCAGACAAGATTTACGATCTATCACAACTGGAAGAACTAGCCGGAGGGAGTGATGAATTTGTGAAAAGTATGATAGAAACTTTTTTAGAGCATACGCCAGGTCAATTAAACGATTTGGTTCAGGCATACCGGCAGGGAGATCTTGAAACAATGGCCGGTATAGCTCATAAGATAAAACCCAATATTGACTTATTTGGGATTAATGAAATTAGAGAAGATATAAGACAAGTTGAAAAGCTAGGTAAAACAGGCCAAAACAGCGATGAGTTACCTGCTTTAATAGATAAAGTGAACACTATTCTGAACAAGTCTTTTGAGCAGTTAAAAAGTCACTAACAGTACAGAATTTATGAAGCAAGTCCTCATAATAGATGACGAACCAATAATGCGTAAGCTCCTGGAGCAGATTCTTCAATCCAAATACGAAGTGATTGCAATGGAAAATGGCAGAGAAGCACTGGAGTGGATGTATTCAGGTAATATCCCCGATTTGGTAGTAGCTGATCTCAACATGCCTGAAATAGATGGTTTTGAATATATCACCAGAGTGAGGGAAAGTGGTTTTTTCAACGATCTGCCACTTATAGTTTTATCGGGTGAGGAGAGTAGTGCTGAACGGATAAAGTGCTTAAAATTAGGTGCTAATGATTACCTCATCAAACCTTTTAACCCGGAAGAACTTGGGTTAAGGATAGATAACCTTATCAAGTTGCGATCGTGAAGAGGGTCCTTTACATAGGAGAAAGAGACAAGTTTGCCGGGGAACTGGCGCAAATCAAAGGGGTAGAATTGCTTCATGTTAAAAATGTAGTGGGTTTTTACAATAGATTGGAAAGTATCATAAATACCGATCTGATAATAGCAGAGTATAAGCTAAAAGGGCTTTACGGGGGTGATATCTACGACCGGTATAAAGATATTTTAAATGAACATAGAATACCATATAGCCTGATTGATGATGACCTGGCATTAACTAACCGCAAAAACTACCTGCGGCAAGGAATAATTGAGCTTTTTGAACCAGATTTTCCCGCGGAGAAAATTGTAAGTCGCATCGATTTTTTAAAGCAAATGCACAAAGCCAGGCTTGAAAAAATCTATAAAAAACACGAACACGAATACAAAATCCCCCTGTCTAAAAGAATATTTGATCTTGTAACGGCAGGCCTGGCCCTGATCATTCTTTCCCCTTTCTTAATAATCACAGCTTTAGCTATCCGCCTCGAGTCCAGGGGACCGATTTTTTATATCTCTAAAAGAGTAGGTACGGGCTATAAAGTATTTGACTTCTATAAGTTCAGGAGTATGTACGCTGATGCCGACAAAAGGCTGGCGGAAATGAAGCACTTGAATCAGTACAACCAAAATCAGGAAGTGAGTGTAGTGGAAGAAAAACACCGCGAAGAATTTCAAATGCTCAAAGGTTCTCCCACTTTGATACATAAAGATGGTACTCCCATGACTGAAGAAGAGTATTATGAATTGCGTAAAAAGCAACAGGCGGGAACCTTTGTGAAATTCAAGAACGATCCCAGGGTAACCAAAGTGGGTAAGTTCATCAGAAATACCAGTATAGATGAACTTCCTCAGTTGTTTAACGTGCTGAAAGGTGATATGTCTATTGTAGGTAACCGTCCGCTACCGCTCTATGAAGCTGAGCAATTGACTTCTGACGATTGGGGGGAAAGGTTTTTAGCTCCCGCAGGTATTACCGGCCTGTGGCAAGTGGAGAAAAGAGGTAAAGGAAAAATGAGTGAAGAAGAACGAAAAGCGCTCGATAATGAATATGCCAAGAACTTCAGTTTTTGGAATGATATAAGGCTGATCATGAAGACAATACCGGCATTATTTCAAAAAGAGAACGTGTAAAATGGAAAATGCTGTAAAACTGAAAAGAATTTTAGGCACAACGCTGATGATGGTGTTTCTGGCAGGCATGCAAACAACAGCCATAGCCCAGTCGGAGTTACCGTCAGACTCGATAACCGAAACAGCAGAAATTACCCTTAACGATAGCATCTTCATAAACCTGGTAGATTACCTGCCACCCTTATCAGTATTGATAGATTCCGCCATTGTCAATTCACCCGAAGTAGCTTTTTATGACGCCCGTATTGAAATGAGGGAAAATGAAGTGATCATAGAGAAAAAGAATTGGTCGGAAGATATAATGCTCCAGGGTGCTTACAATGCAGGAAGCTTTGGGAATGCGGTTCTACAACAGTTAAATGTGGGATACAATTACGGGGTAATGTTACAAATACCCTTAAGCACCTTTTATGGCAGAAGCAACCGTATTAACGCAGCCGAAGCCAATCGCAAATCAGAGATATACAAACGGGAAGAAATGAAAAAGACAGTAAAAGAGAGTGTGATAGAAACCTATAATCATCTTTTACTATTTCAAAGGCTTTTAAAGATTATGACTGAGGCCAAGGAATCTTCCCAGCTAATTGCTGAAATGGCTGAAGAGCGCTTCAGGGACGGAGAGCTTACGTTAGATCAACTGGGTCAAAGTACCGATCTGAAGGCAAAACACGCTGCAGAATACGAGCAATTGCGCACCGAATTCAGTAATACCTATGCCAGGCTGGAGAGACTGGTGGGAGTGCCATTCAGCAAATTTGTAAGATAGAATAATGACGTTAATACAGTTTTTCAGGATAGTAAACAGGAATTTTAACCTCTTTGTGTTGTGTTCCCTGGTACTTGCTATAACGGTTTTCCTGATGACCAAAAGCGCTCCTGAAATTTATGAATCTGAAACGGAAATATTCACCGGTATTGCTTCCGGTATCAACGTTGAATCTATTGAAAAAGCTACTCTCGACTTTTTTGCTACCAGCAATGCCTATGATAACCTCATCAACGTTATTAAGTCAAGGCAAACCCTGGAAGAAGTGGGTGAGCGGCTTTTAATACAGCACATGTTGTTGGAGAGTGCAGACCCCCGCTATATTTCTCAGGAAAACTACGGGCATTTCCGCTTTAAGATTAGTGATTCCCTGGAAGATGTCCTGCTCGACCCCGATTCCCTGGAACAAACCCTCCAGAACATTAAAGATTACAAAAAGAAGTATTACAATTCCTTCAAAGTACGGCTTACCTTCGAAGACCCAGGCTCTCCCTACAGCTACAAAGCCATACAAAACATACAGGTTTACCGCATTCAGAATTCTGACCTGGTCAAGATCACCTATAACTGGTCTGATCCTGGAATTTGCCAGAATACCCTGAAGATTCTCAATGAAGTATTTACCGAAAAATTATCCTCCATAAAACAAGGACAGTCCAGTGATGTAGTTGAATACTTTAAGGAGCAGGTAGACCTGGCTACAGAAAGACTGACCCGGGTAGAGCAAAAGCTAAAGGATTTTCGCATTAGAAACCGCATCATTAATTATAATGAACAAACCAAAAGCATAGCTTCTCTTAAAGAACAGATGGAAGACGAGTATCAAAAAGAGTTGGGTATTAAAGCTTCAGCTGAGGCTGCTTTAATGAAGCTGGAAGAAAAACTGGAACTCAATAAAGAGATCATCAGATTCAGTGACGCTATCCTTGAAAAAAGACAGGAACTGGTCAATCTCAATTCTAAAATTGCTCAACTGGAAGTTTATTACAACGATATTGAGCAACTGGCCAATCTAAGAGCTAAGGCTGAAAAGCTTAAAGCCGAGTTGTCTAATGATCTCCAAAAGAGATATCAGTACGGAAAAACTACCGAGGGTGTCCCTGTAAAAGATCTACTATCTCAGTGGCTGGAGAGCACTTTGCGTTTAGATGCCAGTAAAGCAAGACTCGATATATTTGAGAAACGGAAGGAGTACTTCAGAAAGGTATATGACGAATTTGCCCCTTTAGGTTCGGAAATAGCCCGTTTAGAAAGGGAAATTGCTGTAGAGGAAAAAAATTATCTCGAATTACTGCATAACCTGAACCTGGCTTTGATGCGTCAGAGAAGTGAAGCATTAGCTACCGGAGGGGTGGTAGTAACGGTACCTCCTCACTATCCGCTTAAGCCCCGTAAATCTAAAACTACTCTCCTGGTATTGATAGCAGCAGTAATTGGTTTTGTAGTTCCCTTTGGAATTGTGTTAGTAGTTGAATTCCTCGATAATACTATTCGTACTCCCCAAAGAGCGGAAGAATTGACCGGGCTGAAATTACTGGGAGCCTACCCTAACCTTACAAGAAGAAGCGAAACGAAAAGCATTAACATGGACTGGCTCAAAGAAAAATCAACTGGCTTGATGACCCAAAATACACGTCTGGAAGCAAGGGCACAGGGAATACTGCAGAAGAAACCCAAATACGTGATGGTTTTCAGTACTCGCTTTGGCGAAGGCAAGCTTCTTGTAACTAATGTGCTCGCCAATGAGCTGGTAAGTCTCAACTTTAAAGTGTTGGTCATTTCCTATAAGGAACTGGATAAAGAGGATACTGCTTATTACGATTACGTGGTTTATGAACCAGGTAAGAAATTTATCAGCATAAAATCAATAAGCGAAGCAGTACCTCCCAAGTATAATACTAATCTTTACGATTACGTTTTTGTTGTCCTTAAAGGAGTACTTACCGATCAATATCCTTTAGATGTGGTAGAAAGTGCTGATATGGGGCTTTGCGTGGTAAATGCCAATCGCAACTGGAACAGGGCTGATGGCTTTGCCCTCAAAGAATTCAGCAATACCCTTAATTGTACACCTCGTCTGGTCATAAACGGGGTAGAACCTGATTTTATGACCAATGTGCTGGGTGATATCGAGAAAAACCGCTCTTTGATCAGAAGAATCATCAAGAGTATACTCACCCTTCAGTTTCACACCCGGAAGTTTAATCGGGCTTCCTAGCCAGCCGGGGTGTAGGCCGGTCGGGCAGTTCTACCTCTCCCTGCTCGTTCCAGTAACGCATACTGTAAACAAAGGCCACGGCAATAAAAGTGGTCATGGAAATAGGGAATTGTGTCATTACCGGATTTCCGTAATTAGCTACCAGCATACCGGCATAACCAGCCAGTATAGCCATGGCAATATTTCTCCTTTCTTCGTCTTCAAAATTCCAGACAAAGCCAATCCCTCTCACGAGGAAGAAGGTCCACATACAAACGTAAAAAATACGTCCGACAAGGCCGGTTTCGGCCCTGATTCTGGTATAAAGACCATCTGGCTCAAAATTAGCTAACCATGTGCCCGGAGAAAATCGCTGACCCCATGATCCGGTGGTACCCAATCCTCCGCCAAAAGGTTTGTCCCTCAGGTATTCAGTTAAGAGGGCACGGTTTCTCAACCTGACGTTAAGCGAAGCGTCATTGGGGTCTAAAGCTGTCCGGAGCCGGTTGATTTCATAGACACTGTTGCCAACTGTAGTGTATTTCAAAAAGATGAAACCGGCAAGCAATACACCACTGCCGATCAATAACATACGGATGTTTTTAGACATAATGAGATAAACGATCCCACCAATTCCAGGTACGGCAAGTGCACCGCGGGTTCCGCTCAGCATAAGGGCGTAAAAGGACAAAATACCTACTATCATATAAAAGCTCTTGCGCCATTTGGAATAGGGCCCCAGGAAAAGTATCAGGCACAAAATGCATATCTGCCCCATGGCAGCACCAAAAGTACCTGCGTCATAGTAATAGGAGAAGATGCGAAGTTTGCCGAACAGTACGTGGGTTTTCGCGTTTCCATCATCTAACCAGCGCTGTTCGGCTGCACTTACCCCCAAGAATTTTTGTTTAATAGCCCATATAATTGCCAGTATTGATAGCCACAGCCAGAATTGTAAAAACA
This sequence comes from Owenweeksia sp., assembly GCA_028277105.1. Taxonomy (GTDB): domain Bacteria; phylum Bacteroidota; class Bacteroidia; order Flavobacteriales; family Schleiferiaceae; genus JANQHO01. The sequence continues at coordinate 28,223 of JANQHO010000107.1, forward strand.
AATTCCAGTCTCTTTTTGAGTTAAAGATGGCAAAACACAGCCCGAACACCAATAACTGGTAAAGTGCTATTCCACGCATGGTATAAAACCAAGCCATAAAGCTATATGCCAAGGGGTTAAATATCTGTAATATAATGTAGAGCATCCATAACCCCAATAAGAGCATAACTTCATTAGCAGCTAATGAAAGATCTACTTTTTTCCAGTGCTTTAGTGCCAGTATGACAAAACTGAGCACCAGAAGTATATCCACACTCAGGCCGTAAGGAATACCAGTAGGAACATATCTGCCTAAAATGGGTAAGATAAAACTGATGACCAGCACGGTATACAAACCTAATTTTGGATAGTGCAGGAAGAGAATGAAATAACCAATAACAATGGGAAAGCCTATCAAAGCTCCCGCCATGGAGATACCATTGTGTGCTATGAGATAACCGCTACCCAGGGCCAGTAATACACTGATAAAATATTTTAAGAGGGTATTATTTCTTTGGCTGATACTGATGCTCATTAGTCAGTTTCAAAATCAAAGCTTCCGGGCAAGCTGAAAAATTTGCTGAAATTTTTAATGCTCGTTTCATAGTGTATATAATCAAACAAAAGCTCAGACCCGTAAGCAGTTCGTCCGTTTACTGTAAAATTTTTTAAAACACCTTCTACATCGGGAAAAACGTTGTGCATGGCATAAATATGGAACTTTATCCTTTCTTTTTGGGCAAGTGGTTGTACCATGATATGCATACTATAGTTGTAATTATTTCTTATTAAAAGACGCTCCTTTATTTCAGAAATGGCCCTGCTGGTACTCGTTTTTATTTGTCCGCCATCCAGCATTTTGATTTTGAGGATATGGACGGTAGAATCCTCTAAAGTATTCAGCTTATTGAGATCACGGGCTTTGATGACAAAGTAATGAATCCAGTCTTCGTTTCTCCACCCTTTTTTTGAGTATTCGTATTTATAGTGGCCATTTTCATATGCTTTTAAAATCAAAAGCAAGGTGTCATTACCATAAATGATTGGATACATTAACATCTCTTTAAAGTTGTCCAGTCCCAACCTGTTGATTCTAGTTCTATAAGCTTTTTTATCACGCGAAATGAGCCGGGGGAGAATAGTTTTTTCTTCAGAGATCCATTGACCGTCAAGGCTAAGGCTCCAGCCCTTAATATCATCATCTAATATTGATACCGGTTTTTCGCTCAAGTAAGGTATCGGTTTTTCTTCGCGGGACTGGGCAAAACAACTCATACCTGAAAAAACAAAAACAACGAGGATAAATTTTCTCATAAGAGATGTTTGGATTATCACAAAAATACTAATAGCTGAGGCAGACTATTGAAGTCAAAAAATTACTTTTGAATACCTTATAAACAATATACGACTCCTGTAAATGTCTCACCTCCCCCTGGTATCTTTTTTAACAGTAAACTACAATCAGCCTGAGGTAACGGTAAAGTTATTGCAATCTCTTCAGAATCTGAACTATGGCAACTGGGAAGTTACAGTAGTGGATAACGGCTCAAAACCCAGTAATCTCAAGGATAAGGTTTTAGGGTTTTCCAAAGCAAAATTTGTTGAAACGGGAAAAAACCTGGGTTTTGCAGGAGGTAATAATGCCGGTTTACCATATTGTAAAGGGGAGTATATATTTTTTATAAATAACGATACTGAAGTAGAGCCCCAGCTACTGGATTCCCTGGTAGAACTACTGGAAAAAGATAAACAGATCGGTATGATCAGCCCCAAGATCAGGTTTTATCAGGGCGAACAATTGATACAGTATGCCGGGGCTACTGCTATGAGCAGTATAACCATCAGAAATAACGGTATAGGTGATAGGGAAGTGGACAGGGGACAATATGATGATATACGGGAAACAGCCTACATTCATGGAGCTGCCATGATAGTGCCCAGGGTGGTCATTGAAGAGGTAGGTCCCATGTACGATGATTATTTTTTGTATTACGAGGAATATGACTGGTGTGAGCGCATTCGAAGAACTGGTTACAAGATCCTGTATTGTGGCCTGGTAACAGTATATCACAAAGAATCTGTATCCACCGGACAAAACAGTCCTCTTAAGGTGTATTATCTCACCCGTAACCGGCTGCTGTTTGCCAGGCGGAACTATCCTTCATGGAGAAAAATACTGGCTATATTATACTTCACTTTTATTGCCCTACCTAAAAATGTATTGAGTTGGACCCTCAAGGGCAGAGGCGATTTAGCCGGTGCATTTATTAGAGGCTATATTTGGAATCTTAAAAACCAAAATAAACAGTGAAGATCGGAATTGAAGCACAAAGGATATTTCGCAGGCATAAGCACGGGATGGACTTTGTGGCGCTTGAAATGATACGGCACCTTCAGCAAATTGATCATATCAATCAATACGTGATCTTTACCAATAAAGGGGAAGATATCTGCCTCAGAGAAACCGACAACTTTAAAATTGTGAGTTTTAAAGCTTCTTACCCTGTTTGGGAGCAATTAAAACTCCCTGAAATGTGCCGGAGATATGGAGTGGAACTATTACACTGTACCTCAAATACTGCTCCTGTAAAAACCGGTATCCCACTGATAATTACTTTACACGACATCATTTATTTTGAGAAAAACCCTTTTTTTACCAGAGGCTATACCTCTTACCAACGATTTGGTAATATGTATCGAAGATTGGTGGTAAGGCGCATACTGCGCAAGGCCAGTCAGATCATAACAGTATCACAATTTGAAAAGAACAGGATCTCGCAACAGCTGGATTTTGATGCTTCAAAAATAAAAGTGATTTACAATGGTGTTGGCCGTCATTTTGTAAAAGGCGAATACCGCAAAGATGAAGTAAGGAAAAAATACAATTTACCGGATAGCTATTTCCTGTTTTTGGGCAATACCGATCCCAAAAAGAATACCCGTAATACAGTATTGGCATTTGCCCGTTATGCAGAGCAACACAATAAAGATGCTTGTCTGGTAGTGGCTGATCTGCCGCCTGAAAAAGTGAAAGAATACCTGCAAGAGGCCAATTTGCAAGAAACATTTACTAATTTTTATTTCACAGGATACATATACAATCGGGATTTACCAACGGTAATTCATCTGGCCGACATATTTCTCTATCCCAGTAAGCGGGAAAGCTTTGGCTTGCCTCTGCTGGAAGCGATGGCCAGCCGGACCCCGGTAATTACTTCCAACACATCGTCAATGCCCGAGATAGCGGCAGGAGCAGCCTTGCTGGTTGAGCCTTTGGATATTAACAATATTTGTGAGGCTATGAATACACTGTACAATGATAGATCACTTCAATCTGATCTGGTCAATAAAGGTCTGGAAAGAGTTAAAGACTTCAACTGGAAGACGGTTGCGGAATCTGTGCTGGAAGTTTATCGTGAAGTTTTAAGTTCCAGTACTTCTTCATAAACGCCACTTACTTTTTGCCCCATTACTTCAACGTTAAACAGTTCCCCGGCTTTTTTACGGGCTTTGCTGCCGTAATTTTTAATGAGATTGGGTTGTTGGTAAAGCTTTAGAAAGGCATCAGCCAGTTTACGGGGATCTTTTGCCGGAACCAACAAACCTTCAGACTCGTGCTCTATTAACTCCTTGGTTCCGTCTACAGGAGTTGCAACAATGGCTTTTTGCATAGCCATGGCTTCAATAACTCCTATAGGCAAACCTTCCCACAATGAGGGCAGGCAATAGATATCCAGCAGTTTGAGTATATCGGGAACATCCGTTCTGAAATCTTCCAGTATCACATTGGATTCCAGGCCCAGTTTTTGGCGTTCAGTCTTAACTTCTTCATCCAATTCCCCGTTACCTACCACAAGAAATTTCAACCTCTCAGCTTGAGGACAACTCACGGCAGCAGCTCTTAATAAAGTTATAGGATCCTTTTGAAAGGTGAGGCGGGCGAGAAACCCTACTACAATATCATCGCGATGTAGACCAAAATCTTCCCGCTTAAGCGAATAATCTTTGACGGGATCAAATTTGTGTAGATTAACACCATTGTAAATCACCGTTGAATTAGGCATGCCCAATTCCTGTATACCTTGTTGCCGGTTGCTTTCTGATACAGTGATGTTTTTTTTTGTTTTCCTCACCAAAATGCGTTCTCCACTCTTTCTCAGCATCTTTACCAGGGCAGATTGACCCTGGTGAAAAGACCAGCCGTGTACGGTATAGATCAAAGGTATATTAAGACGGTTGGCGGCCCAGAAGGTATTGGAACAGGCTCTGGTGCCATGAGCATGGACAAGGTTGAACTCTCCCTCTTTCAGCAGTTCTTTTACTTTTCCCCAGCAGAAAAAATCAAAAGGTTTGGTAGTGGGTATTATGTGGCATGGAATATCCAGTTTTCTAAGCCTGTCTACCATTTCCCCGTCTGTAAACGATAATACTTCTGATTGAAAACGAGCTTGGTCCAGTTGGCTTACCAGATCGAGTACATGGGTTTCTCCTCCTCCGATTTGCCCTTGTCTTATGGTATGTAAAATCCTTATTTTATTGCGTTTGGTCAATGCAGCAATTTGACTTTTAATGGTTTAACAGAAGGGAAGTGAACTTGAATTTTTACTCAGCCAATGTATAAAAATTTCATTTCCCGATCGGAGAGCTAATATTTTGTTACGCAATATAGCTTAAGGCTATTTTGCGAATCCGTATTACTTTTACTTTTTATAGCCAAACCATTCAGCTTATAATGCTAAGATTTTTACCTCCTAAATTTATCCAACAGTATCAGGATTACAACTATCGCAAATTTGAAGATGTCAACCCCCGGGATTTTGATACTATCAGGCAAAAAGCTCAGGCTTTGCAGAGTGACGAACCGCTGATTACCGTTGGTCTTATAGCGTGGAATGAACAGGACTATATTCTGGCAACTTTAGCTAGCCTGACCGAGACAGAGTGCAGTTATCCCATTGAGATTATCGTAGTGAATAATAATTCTACGGACGACACTCAAAAGTTCATCGACCGTTGTGGGTATAAAAGTATTTTTGAGACCCGCCAGGGATACGCTTTTGCCCGCCAGGCAGGACTGCAGGCCGCCAGGGGAAAGTATTTTGTAAGCGGTGATACCGATACTATTTACCGCAAAAGCTGGGTGGAAGAAATGGTGAAACCCCTGTTAAAGCCCGGTATTGTATGTACTTATAGCCTGCATGCTTTTTATACTGACGAGCGTCATTATCCCTTTTCCCTTTTATTGTACCAACAGTTCAAGCTCTACAATATTTATCTGAAGAACATTAAACGGCCACAGTTGAACTGTGGAGGGGCGAGCATGGCTTTTAACAAGGAGAAAGCGATGATTTTTGGGGGATATAATACCAAGGTTAAAAGAGGTTCCGATGGTTACATCGCCTTACAACTGATGGATCATGGGAAAATTAAAATCGTGACGAGCAGTAAAGCCATGATCTATACCAATATGCGCAGAACCAAAAATGACGGCAGACTGTTAAGAGCTTTTTGGATAAGGTTTAGGAACAACATGCGTCATTTTCTCACCTTTTTTACCCGCCAAAAAATAGATTAATGGAGATACTTTTCTGGTTTTTGATCTCACTGGTTTTTTACGCCTATTTGGGATATGGTCTACTGCTCTTTGTTGTTATAAAACTCAAAAGAGTAATGGGCAAAGCGCAATTTAATTTCGATCCCGGCTATGAGCCGGAAGTCACTCTGGTGATTCCATCGTATAACGAAGAAGACTTTATCCTGGAAAAAGCCAGGAATAGTCTGGAGCTGGACTACCCCAGGGAGAAACTGAGGATCATTTTTATAACCGATGGCTCTACCGACCGCACAGTAGAACTATTGAAAGTGTTTGAGGGAGTGGAAGTACTGCACGAAGACCGCAGGGCTGGTAAGTCAGCCGCGGAAAACAGGGCTATGGAGTACGTCAAATCACCTGTAGTGGTTTTTTGTGATGCCAATACAAGGCTTAATCGCGAGTGTATAAAAGAACTGGTAAAATATTATCAGTTTCCTGAAGTAGGGGCCGTTTCGGGCGAAAAAAGAGTTATGAGCAAAGAAGCTGATAAAGCCAGTGCGGCAGGGGAGGGCCTTTACTGGAAATACGAGTCGGCTCTTAAAAAATGGGACAGTGAGTTATACACTGTTGTGGGAGCTGCCGGAGAACTCATCTCTTTTCGTACAAATCTGGTAGAACCGCTTGAAGAAGATACCATCCTGGATGATTTTGTCCAGTCACTTAGGATATGTCAAAAAGGTTACCGGGTATTGTATGAGCCTAAGGCTTATGCTATGGAAACAGCCAGTGAAAATGTTAAAGAAGAGTTGAAACGCAAGATAAGGATAGCAGCCGGAGGGTGGCAGGCTATGAGCAGATTGAAAGCCTTGTTAAGTCCCTGGCGTAATTTTACGTTGAGCTTTCAATATGTTTCACACAGGGTTTTACGCTGGTCTGTCGCTGCATTTTCGTTGCCTTTTATCTTTCTGATCAATATTTACCTGGCACAGACAGCCCCGTTTTATGCCATCTTGTTGATCTTACAATGCCTTTTTTATCTCATGGCATTGCTGGGTTGGTATTTGGCTAACCGTGAGATCAAAGTAAAGATCGTTTACGTGCCTTACTACTTCTTCATAATGAATTACGCTGTTTTTGCAGGTTTCGCCAGGTGGATTAAGAGGGCTCAAAAATCTACCTGGGATAGAGCTAAACGCTCTGTCAATTAATTACTTATAATATAAAAAAAATGTGTAAAAAATTTTATAGTTGAAGAATTTAGTTATACATTTGTTTCCGAATTATACCCAAACCGGAAATGAAAAAATTAGTTTATATATCTGTCTTGGCTCTGGCTCTGGCTTCTTGTAAAAAGGATGTTCAGGGCAATGAACCTTCCGCTTCAGGTGGGCCAATTCCTGCCAAGTTCAGCTTTGAAACTTCTAATACACTTACCACTAACATAGTGGTTAAAGACGTAGAAGAAAGCCCTATTAAAGGCGTCAGGGTAGACATATTAACCCCTGACGGCAGTAAGCGTATATACAGTGGCGCTACTAATGCTTCCGGGATCTTTTCAACAGATTTCCGTATACCGGCCTATCTAAAGGAAGTGATGGTGAGATGCCGTTACGTAGGTTTTGAAAATGAAAAAGTGGTTCCTGTAAACGGTAAGATGCTCAGCGTAAACTTTGGAGGAAAGCCCGCTGCCCGTAAAGGAAAGAAAACTACTACAGCTACTCAGACCATAACACCTGCCGGAGGTAATCTATACTACATAGGTTCTCACGGCAGTACCGGTGTCCCCAATTATTTTGAAGTACCCGGTGATGTGGTTGATGCTGCATTTCTGGCAGATGTGAATACTGCCCTTCCCGAATTTCAACCTGTACCTATAGCTAATCCTCAGTATCTTGCCTCTGGGAATTATACCGATATCCACATGATCGCTACCGGGGAAGTCTGGATAACCTTTGTTTCTGAAGGAGCAGGTGCTAAAAATTCTCTGGGATATTTTACCTACGAAACAGCTAATCCTCCTGCTACAGCCAATGACATTGACTCTATTTTTATTTTATTGCCCAATGCTACCGTAGGCAGCTCTGGAGGCTTATTGGCAGGCGATAAAATAAAACTGGGAACTTTTGATGGTGGTACCAGCATAGGCTGGGTATTGATCTATGATGGCTGGAACCCTTCTACTCAAGGAATTAAGGTAAATAATACCCGTTTTTATTCCTTTCCACAATTTAATCCTGAGCCTTTGGCCAGCCAGCAGCAACACAATGTTCAGATATGGGATAATATTCGCAATGTTATCCTGGTTGGATTTGAAGATATTCAACGCAACTGGAGTAGTGATAATGATTTTAATGATGTGGTGTTCTATGTAACAGCCACTCCTTTTTCTTCCGTAGGTAAACAACAAATCCCTCTTACTCCCAATTCCGATCCCGATGATGACCTGGATGGGGTCAAAGATGCCGATGACGATTACCCAACAGATTATGATCGGGCCTTTGATAATTATTACACAGGTGGATTGGGCTTCGAAGACTTGTGGCCCTCCCGGGGAGATTACGATTTCAATGACCTGGTGATGGATTACAATACCAATGTAGTAACTGACGCCAACAATGATGTAAAGGATATTAATTCTACTTACACCATTAAAGCCCTGGGCGGCTACATAGATCACGGTTTTGGCGTTAAGCTTGACGGGGTGGCAGCCGGTGAAATACAGACGGTTTCCGGTTCTCAGCTTACTCAAAGTCTGGTAGCGCTAAATGCCAATGGAACAGAGTCAGGCCAAACAGATGCTGTTTATATTGTTTATGATTTGCATTCCGATCAAATGCAGAACCCTGGTGCCGAGTTTATCAATACTCAGAAAGGTAAACCAACGGCTAGCCCTGTAGCTATCGACATCGATTTGACTTTTACCAATGCCCAGAGTGCCGGTACGGTGGGTTTACCACCCTTTAACCCCTTTATTTTTACTGAAAGTAACCGGGGCAGAGAGATTCACCTGGCAGATAAAGAACCTACCGATCTGGCAAACCTTACTTTCTTCGGGCAAGGTGAAGATGACAGTAATCCCGGTAGTGGTCGCTATTATAAAAACAAGGATAATATGCCGTGGGGAATTCACGTTGATGGAAGTTTCGCTTACCCGGTTGAATATACCAATATCACTAACGCTCACCTCAATTTTAGTGGCTGGGCCAACAGTGGGGGTACTTCTTTTACCGACTGGTACCTGGATCTGCCAGGCTATCGCGACAACAACAACATTTACGAATAGGGAAGAACAATACCAATAAAAAAGCCCCTTGTGATCAGGGGGCTTTTTTATTGAGACGATTTTGCCAAAAGATAGAGATTTTCTTCCGGGAAAGCTAAAACAGTGTCTTTTTGATAGTCTTCAATAGGCTGACTAGAAGTAAAATAACCCACTTTTGGTAGAGGTACATTGTAATAAAGGTAATAATTGGCCTTAGCATTGATGCTATCCCGGTGCCATTTTAAACCTACGTACTCAATATTACTGTATTTGCCGTTTTCCAAATGGTATTTGATGGAATTTTCTATCGGCCAGGAAGAATCAAATACTATTGTTTTATTTTCTTTTTCGGCTAGCTGTTGTAAGTATTTCAAACTGTCTTTGGTCCGGGCATCCTGTACCCATTCAATGGTTTTATGGAAGTTAATATTAAAAAAGAAGTTGATGAAGATGACTAAGGTTAAAGCAAGAGAGCTAAAAATGCTAAATAGCTTATAAACCTTTCCGTCTATATCGCTAGCCCAAAAGAAAAATACCAACATGATCAAAGGATAATAAAATAAAGCTGTTCTATCGATCAGATAAAGAGTACCCAACCAGTGAAATTGAACAATATTGGAAAAGATTGGAATAATAAGCAGAAGGGCTAAAAGAATTTTTCTACCCGTTAAGGAAAAAGATTTGGGCTTTGTTCCTATGTTAATAATTACCGTAAGAAGAAAAAGGATCAAAAAAGCATTTAAAAAAGATATAATTTCACCAGAAGTGCTGGTTTTAGCTGTTGAGTAAGTAGTTAAAGAGAGTAGGGTATCAGCATAAAATCCTGTACGACCTCCGTAATAAAGATGTCCTTGCTTGACCAGGGTTGAGATAGGATTGTAAATGAGCAGAGCAGTAAAATATAATATTGCCACATTACCGTAAAGTAGTCTTAAAAACTCTCGTGGGTAAAAATTGATCAAAGCATAAAAGTGTATCACAAAAAAAAGGGCCAGCCAATAATTCAATAATGAAAAGTTGCTCAGTACGGAAAAGCTGGCAAAAGCCAGGGCAATAAAGGATTTAGCCATATTTCCGGATTTGAGATAGTCCAGTAAAAAATAAAAAGAGGCAATCAATGCAGCAAGGGATAAACCGTAACCACGGGCAAGACTAAAGAAATCCAACACAAAGGGGTTGGATAGCAAAACAATATAAAAGCACGAGCCAGTTATTCCTCCCAAGTGTTGACGGGATATTTTGAAAGCATAGCTGATATAAACGATCGAGGCGAGTAGATTGGGTAAACGGGAAACAAACAGGGAATCACCTAAAATGCCTTGAAAGAGCTTAATTATTAAGGTACTGGCTAGGTGATTGTTGGCATCACATGGAAAACAATTGATAATATCATATACACTAAGGGGGACAAAACTTTCAATAGTCCATACCTCATCAAACGTGATACTCAATGAATAAGATCTTAATGAAAGATAAGCGAATATTAAAATTCCATAAGAGTAGTAGAGATATTTAATTATGTTGCTGAAAGACAGTGGCATATAATAAAACACACGGCCTTTGGTATTAAAGCCGTGTGTTACAAAGAAAAGAAATTCAGTGAAATTATTTTTGGAAAGCTTTGTTGTGATTAAAACTCCTCTTCAAAAAATGTTTCCAATTAATATTAATTCGTCAATATCATAGTTTTTGTATCAATTAATTCATTATCCAAAACTAAAGAGTACATATACATACCAGGCTTTAATTTAGAAGCTTGAATCTCGATTTCGCTTTTACCTCTTTCATTTACATTAAAGCTCATTATCTGTAACCCATTCATATCATATATGAATAACCGGGATTCACTTACGTTATCAGGTATGAAAAATTGAATTAGAGTGTATTGATTGAATGGATTTGGATTATTCTGGTATAAAATAGATTTAGATTCACTTGACCCCCAATCTGATGAACTATTTAAAGAATTTCCACTTTTCGTATTATTGTTGACAATATTTTCTAATTCAGCTATCCTATCTTCCAACATATTTATTTTACTGTTGCTTTCATCCAAACTGTTTTTTTGTTCCTTTACAGCTTCAACTAAAATAGGAATTATACTTTCGTAATTCACGGAATGTAAATCAACAATTTTATCATAATTAACCAATTGAGGTAATACTTCTTTTACTTCTTGTGCAATAAATCCATAGTTGTTTTTACCTCTATTGAGTAAGGTTTCTAACTTTTTATCATTTTTCAGACCAGTAAAAGCTTTTTCATTGAAATCAAATGTAACTCCTCTTAATTGAGAAATAATTGCCATAGCGTCATTTATATCGCTAATGTTATCCTTGACTTTTTGATCTGATATATTGAATTCATTAACTCTATGTACGTTAGTAACATGTATATCACTCCACCTATATTCACTAGTTCCTAAAAATCCATGACCACCGTTAAGTGAGGGTTTAAGGGTGGGCTCATTAGAACTATATTCAAGGTCAACTCGGATATCCCAGATACCTTCTCCCCATGCCCCTGACTGATTATGTATCTTAAATGCATCTTTCATAGTTACTGTAGACCCCTCATCCCCTGTAGAGCCTAATCTAAAAGCGATACTGCCATCATTATTGAAATTCATGGAAGAACACTCGTCCGTTGCAATGCGTGTTACATTTGAACCATTCCAATACGCATTATAATTAATAGTTTTTGAAGTACCATTATGAAATGTCCAAATTCCTCCTATTTGAAATGCTTCGTAAGGAATAAATGTATTTACTCCTACCAATCCGTTTTGTGTAACTTTCAATTGTCCTAATAGATTACTATTAATTAGTACTAATGTGATAATAATTGATGTAAGTTTTTTCATAGTAATAGTTTTTATATTTATTGAACATCATCATGCACAATAAATGTGCAGCCAGAACCAGCAGGTACAGTAAATTCACCATCAATAGTTATATGATCTGTGGCTCTAAAAGTTAAATTTTGCTGAGAGGGGATCGAAACGTTTTGTTGAAAAGTAATTGAAGTATTTAGCGCATAATCATATAATGATAGGCTTTGATTGCTATTAATAATAGTAGAAACAAGATTTCTTTTTAGTATCCATACTTTTACCCAGTCAATTATAGTATAATCTGGAGTCCATAAATTTGGAAATGGAGAGTCATCTATACCTGGTGTAATTAACAATGCCATACCACTAGGATCTGGAATTCTATTATCGTACCAGATTTCTTTATAAGGAACATCATTTAGATAAAAAATGACAATACCAGGAGACCACTCTAATCCAATTTTATTTTGGGATGTTGAAAAGTTAACAGGAACATCTACATCCGACCAATATGGTATATCTTGACTAGCATGAAAGTTAGGAGTTACTGAATTATTATGAACATTACTTCCCCATTGAGTATTGGAAACATCAACATTCTCTAAAATATCAATTTCTCTACCACTATTACCCAAAAGCCAGAATGTTAACCATCTTCCATAACTATCAGGTAATTGCCATTTAATTTCATAATAGCCATAAGGATAATCTGTACTATTGGTAATCAATCCTCCAACATCATAGAAGGGAGGGGAGCCATTGACTTGTTCTGCTTTTAAATGAAGGAGACCTGGTATAATATTGGTTAAAACATGAGTGCTGGTAAAGTTTTCCTTAGTTGGCCACCAGTTATGCATTACTCTCCAGGTTTGCCAATCCATACTATTAAAATTGTCATTGATCAATAAATCAGGGCTCCAGTTGAGATCATCTATTGGAGTTTGAGATATTAATAGGTCGCTAAATAATGCTAAAAAGCACATATAGAATAATCTTTTCATGACTTGTTTATTATAGTAATAAGTTCTATTGAGAGTAGTTATACTAATATAACAAGCTAATGTTATCTATATGTTAATAGAATTAAATTATAATTCTTCATGCGAATCAAATGAAGAAGTATAGTAATAAAAAGTATAATAAAATTTCTAAAAAAATAAAACAAAAATCTGCATGTCAGAAATTTGGCTTCAACATATAGCGTTTGTAGAAATCATCTATCACTTTTACCGCCTCATCCGCAGTATCTACCAGTTTAAAAAGATCGAGGTCTTCCGGGCTTACATTATTCTCTTTTTTTACCAGTACTTCTTTGATCCAATCGAGCAGACCATTCCAGAACTCTTTGCCCACCAATACAATAGGGAAGCGCCCTATTTTAAAGGTTTGTATTAGGGTCAAAGCTTCAAAAAGCTCATCCAGGGTGCCGAGGCCTCCGGGCATTACCACAAATCCCTGTGAATATTTTACAAACATCACTTTGCGCACAAAGAAGTAATCAAAATCGAGATTTTTGTCCTGGTCGATATAAGGATTAGGTTCCTGTTCCATGGGAAGTTCTATATTGAGCCCCACCGAAGTTCCCCCTCCGAGTTGAGCCCCCTTGTTTCCCGCTTCCATCATACCCGGGCCACCCCCTGTAATCACGCCATAGCCCTTTTGAGTGAGTTTAAAAGCTATGTCATGGGCAATCTGATAGTATATGTGGTCGGGTTTAGTGCGGGCCGAGCCAAATATAGACACACAGGGACCGATACGGGAAAGCCTTTCGTAACCGTTCACAAATTCGGACATGATCTTGAAAATAGCCCAACTGTCGTTGGTTTTGATTTCGGTCCAGGTTTTGGGCTTAAAAACCTTTATTATACGGTCTTCCGGTGTTTTTTCTTCCATTGTGTCTTTTGTTGTCAAGTCATTACCGGCTTTTGCCTTTCCATTTCAATTCTTAGGTATTTTCCGGTATAACTCTCTTTATTCTTTATGATACCCTCCGGGGTACCTTTAAAAATGATTTCACCTCCCATTTCACCACCTTCAGGCCCTATGTCGATAATGTGATCGGCTAGTTTAATAACATCCATATTGTGCTCAATGATGAGCACCGTATTCCCGCGATCTACTAATTTGTTCAGTACCTCCATCAATACTCTCACATCTTCAAAGTGGAGACCAGTGGTAGGCTCGTCCAGTATGTACAGGGTTTTTCCAGTATCCCGTTTGGCCAGCTCTGTAGCCAGCTTCACCCGTTGGGCTTCACCCCCGGATAGTGT
>JANQHO010000108.1 GCA_028277105.1 Owenweeksia sp.
CCCACGCAGTAATACTAACCTGTGCCGATAGTCGTCTTCTGCCTGATCTGATGTTCGATCAGGGCTTAGGTGATCTTTTTGTCATCAGGATTGCAGGGAATGTTGCCAAGGACAAGGTACTGGGCAGTATTGAATATGCGGTGCAACACCTGGGCACCAAACTGGTCATGGTTTTAGGTCACGAAAAATGTGGGGCAGTCACAGCAGCCCTGGAACCGGGAGATTTTGAAGGGCATATCGGAGCTATTTTAGATACTATTCGTCCTGCTGTTCATATGGCCCGCCACCAGGAAGGCGACTTGCTGGAAAATGCCATTAAAAATAACTCTCTGATGGTAGGAGAGCAGGTCAAAGATTCTATGCCCGTACTTAACCGGGCTATTAAACATGAAGGGGTAAAGGTTGTTTCCGCTTACTATCGCTTAGGTTCAGGAGAAGTTCAACTTCTTTAATCTCTACTACAATTATTTCGCTTTCATGAATTAAAAACTAAAGGTTCAGGAGTTAAATTGATTTGTTGGTATATAGTGATAATATCAATTTGATGCATAGGCAACAACCAGCCTTTAAAATGGTTAAATGCATATGAGAACCAAAATTTTACCCGAAGCTACTGCTACCGATAGTCTGGAGCGTATTTACAAAGCCCAGCAACTGTATTTTGAAAGAGGTGAAACCCGCGCCTATCGTTTTCGGAAGCAGCAGTTACAAAAGCTTAAAACAATAATCAAGCAACATGAATCTGAGATCCATAGCGCATTAAGAAATGATTTTGACAAACCTGAATTTGAGAGTTATGTTTCAGAAGTGGGTTTTGTGTACGAAGAGATCAACCATGTTTTAAAGCGTTTGGACTATTGGATGAAACCAAAAAAGGTAAGTACTCCCTGGGTTCATTTCCCTTCTTATAGTAAAGTAGTATACGAACCCAAAGGAGTAGCTCTTATCATAGGTCCGTGGAATTACCCCTTCCAGTTGTTGATCTCTCCATTGGTGGCTGCTATAGCAGCAGGAAATACAGTTGTACTTAAACCATCGGAACTTACCCCTCATACAGCTTTACTTATCGAAAAGATGATCTCTGAGAATTTTCCAGAAGAATACCTGGCTGTAGTGCAGGGAGAAGGCCATAAAGTAGTACCAGCTTTAATGAATAATTTCCGTTTTGATCACATCTTTTTTACCGGGAGTGTGCCTGTTGGCCGTAAGATTGCAGAAATGGCGGCTCCCAAGCTGGTTCCCACCACCTTGGAACTGGGGGGTAAAAGCCCTGCTGTAGTTGATGCTTCGGCTAACCTTAAAGTAGCAGCCCGCAGGATAGCTTTTGGCAAATGGATCAATGCCGGGCAAACTTGTGTAGCTCCCGATTATTTACTGGTACATGAGTCCATAAAAGCGGAGTTTGTCCGTGAGCTACAAAAAACCGTGGGTGAATTTTACGGAAGTAATGCTCTGGAAAATAGGGATTATGCCAGTATTATTAATCAGGGGCGATATACTGCACTTAAGGCTTACTTAACAGAAGGGCAAATCATTTTTGGTGGGAAAACGGATGATGAAAAGTTGCGTATTGAACCCACTTTGATAGAAGGGGTGAAGATGAGTGACAAACTTATGCAGGAAGAGATTTTTGGGCCGATTTTACCTTTACTCGAATATGCCAAACCTGAAGAAGCAGTAAACATGATCAAAGAGAATCCTTTTCCCTTATCACTCTACCTTTTCACCAAAGATTCCAGGATAGAAAAAACTTTTATGGAAAACATCCGTTTTGGTGGAGGAGCAGTAAATAATACTGTAGTTCATCTGAGTAATCCCAATTTACCCTTTGGAGGGATAGGTACCAGTGGCTATGGCAATTATCACGGAAAATACGGCTTCAAAGTTTTTTCGTATGAAAAGGCTATAATGAAAACAGGAACATGGTTCGATCTGAAACCGAAATACCCTCCCTACAGCAGTAGATCCATGCGCCTGGTAAAACTTTTTATGAAGTAACTTGAGTTTTATTTTCAAATATAGATATGTACTTATAGCCGTGCTTTTGGGCGCGGCTGTTTTTTTATTTCCCTATCTGCAAAAAGCCCTGGAAGTAGATAATAGCCTGATGGTGTGGTTCCTGGAGGAAGACCCTGCCCTGGAACCTTATCACGAATTTCAGCAACACTTTGGCAATGACGAAGTGGTTATTATGGTGTATAACAGAAAGGAAGGGCTGCTGAATACCGCAGAGTTGAAAAAATTGCGGGCTTTTTCAGATTCATTGATTAAATCTGAAGATATAGCCGGGTTAATTGGGGTGGGCAATGCCCGTACTGTTAGCAGCGGAACCTTTAACAGCACAACCCGGGCCCTAATACCAAAAGGGGATTTTACTGTCATTGAAGTGGAGCAGGCTTTGAGGGAGAATCCATTTCTCAGGGATCAGCTTTTCAATGAGGATTATACAACCACCCGCCTTATCATTCAACCCCGTCAAAGCGCTGATTTTGACAAACGAAGAGGGGATATACTCAATTATATCTATTCAACGGCCCTTCATTATTTGCCTTCAGAGCAAACGTATTTCGGGGGAATAGGGGTAATCTACCAGGGCCTGAATCAACTTTCCAAAACCGATTTCAGCCGTTTTTTAGGATTGGGTTACCTGATGATGTTTATTTTGATCTGGCTCATTTATCACAGGTTGATTTACGTGATTTATGCTGTGGGAACCATTGCTTTTTCAACCTATTATACCCTGGGAATTTATGGCTTGCTGGGCTACCGCCTTAACCTGATGTCGGCTCTTATCCCCATGATAATTATCCTCCTCTGTATTATGGACGTGATGCATATCTTGAACGAAAAAGGGAAACTGTCTAAGGAATACAAAGGGGATGAACTGGTCCGGAAAAGCCTGGCCGGGGTTTGGAAACCCTGCCTTTTTACCACTTTAACCACTATGGCAGGTTTTCTCTCTCTACTGGTAAGCCCTATGGCCGTACTGAAAGAGTTTGGGGCTTTTTCAGCTTTGGGAATTGCCCTGGGTCTTTTCTTTTCGTACCTCCTGGGCGCGGCCTTATTACCCAAAGTAAGAAACGGAAGGGCTCAGATTAACACTTCTAAAAGGCTGTTGAGCCTGGAATCTTTTATTATGCGCTATAAAAAGCAGGTTAGTGCTGGCTTGATTGCCTTGGTGGGCCTTGCGGTTTGGGGAACCTGGCGCATTGTAACAGATACCTTTACTATAGGTTATTTTCCGGAAGATCACTCTGTTTATCAGGATAGTGAAAATATTGAAAAGCACTGGGGCTATTACATGCCTTTAGATATATTGGTATATCCTGCCGACAGCCTGGATATGAGATCACCTGTAGTTTTGGAAAGACTTAGCCATTTCAGCGATTCGCTGGAGCAATTATCCGGTATAGCTGAGGTAAGATCTTATCACAGTCTTTACAAAGGTCCTTTAGAAGAGCGCTACGGAGACAAATGGCAGGAGAAATTATACAGTAAAACCCTTACAAAGAATATAGCCAGACGGTCGGAACAATATTACCCGGAGTTGGTACGACATTTTGCAACACCAGATTATTCGCTGGGAAGGCTCTATCTCACTTCTAAAATGACTACTGCCAGAGGTCTTACCGCTAAAATGGATAGTATAAAAAGTATAGCTTCCCGGGTTTTGGGAGAAACAGCGAGCATTAAACCCAGTGGTTACCAGTCTCTTTATGCCGGTATTGTCAATTACATTACCCAGTCACAGATCAACAGCTTTGCTATGGCGGTACTGCTTATTTTTCTTTTGGTTTGGTTGTTCTTGAAAGACCTCAGGCTTTCGCTGATCAGCCTGCTACCCAATTTCTTCCCGGTATTTTTCATGCTGGGTTTTATGGGCTGGGCCGGTATTTACCTCGATTCGGCCACGGCTAGCATTGCCGCTATAGTGTTGAGCTTTTCCATAGATGATACCATTCATTTTGTGTACCATTACCGCAAGAGCAAAAGAGAAGGGTATACTTCCGGTGAAGCCCGCAGATTGACCATTATGCACGTGGGGCGGGCGATCGTTCTAACCAGTACCGTTCTGTTTTTCGGCTATATTCTGATGGTTTTTGGAGAGTTGAAATCGGTAGTATATTTCGGTTTGCTTACCGCCATAGCCATAGCAGGTGCTCTTTTTAGCCAGCTGGTTATTTTCCCCCTCTTACTGGCGCGTTTTGATCGTTAAGTTCATACTTTAGACAGCAGAAAAGCTTAACGTGGCTATGGAAGACAAAAAACTCTATCTCATACGGGTTACCGGTAAAGTTCAAGGGGTGTTTTTCAGGAAATACACTCAACAAAAAGCCAGGGAACTGGGCTTGAACGGTTTTGTGCGCAATGTGGAGGACGGTAGTGTTTACATCGAGGCAGAGGGGGAACCAGCTAAACTGGTAGAACTTTTGGAGTGGTGTAAAGAAGGTTCTCCGCAGGCGGAGGTAGAAGCAGTGGATTTCAGGCAGGGCGTGATTAAAAACCATGGTCCTTTTCAAATAGTAGGCTGAGTAGGGCAATAGTTTACCTTTGCTTTTATGGACAGTAATCGATTAAAAAGAGTGGGTGGCCAGTTTCAGAAAGACCTGGCTGTAATTTTCCGCGAACTGGCGCAAAATAATTTTAAGGGTGTCCTTCTGACCGTTACAGAAGTTAACATTACACCAGATTTTTCTCTGGCAAGGGTTTACATCAGTGTATTTCCGACAAAAGACCAAACTGGGATCATTCAATGGGCCAACGATCACAAAAATGCCATTAAAGATCAATTGGTGAAAAAACTGAAAGGACAGTTACGCAAAATGCCAGACCTGGTTTTTTTTCTTGACGATTCTATTGAGAGGGAAGAAACGATAGACCGCTTGTTGAAGGGAGAAGGCGACAGCCCCATCAAGTAACATGAACTTTCCTCTTTACATAGCCCGGAGGTTTTTTTTCTCCAAAAAATCCAGTAATGCCGTCAATATTATCTCCGGTATTTCTGTTTTGGGCATACTGGTAGGCACTGCTGCCCTCATTATAGTACTTAGTGCTTTCAACGGTCTGGAAAACCTGGTGAAGGGATTTTACAATTCTTTTGATCCGGAACTCAAGGTGTTGGTGGAGAAAGGAAAATATTTTCAGTTGGATGAAGCGCAAAAGCAAGAGCTGGCCAGTCTGGAGAATGTTAAAGCAATCTCTTATGTATTGGAAGACCGGGCTTTATTTGGTTTCCGCGACAAGGAGTATATCGCCACCCTTAAAGGTGTAGACCATAATTTTACTAAGGTCACGGCTATTGATTCCGGTATTTACCAGGGTGTTTTTGACTTATTTGAGGAAAATTCTTTCCCTTCCTGTGTCATAGGAGCAG
>JANQHO010000120.1 GCA_028277105.1 Owenweeksia sp.
TTATAGTCTGTATATTGCGAGCGGGAGTTATGGTTTGGTGGAGACCGGCTCTACGATTTTAACGATTACTTACACTATGATCGATAATTAAGAGGATGAGGAAGAACGTTTTTTTAATACTACAATTTATCCTGATCTTTAATTTGCTATGGAGTTATAGCAGCAGGGCCCAGGCCATCAGGTTACAGAAAAACAACTGGTTTGAAGTTCTCAATGCCAGCGACCTTACTATTTCCGGAGAAGCAGGCTCAGACCTGAACCCTACTCTAGAAACTAGTACGAACTACAATCAGCTGGACATCAGAAACCTAGGTAGTACAATAAATTGGAAGGTTACGGTTAGTAAAAGAGATATCAACTGGCCTTCGGCTTTTATGCCTTTTGTAATTAGGAACAGTAACGGAACATCCTGTGGAGGCTGTACTGGCATTAATACCGGTACTTCAGTGAGCGGCTATATTCAGATCACTAACCTGGAACAGGACTTCATATATGGTACCGGCAGGGTTGATGATATAGACCTTCAATTTAAAATAGAAGGTATAACCCTGGCAGTAAGCGCTCAAAATTATCAAACAGAAATAGTTTTTACCCTTTACGGAGACTGATCAAATCCCTTCTGTTAGTAAAAGGGTAATCTTAACAGTTTTTTGCGGAGACTTATTATCCGGTCATGAAGGCAGGATCATTAAAAACCCAGTTACATTTCTGCCAAAAAGAAGGGTATAATCATAGGATTGAATACCATATATGGTTAAAGGTATCTGTCTGAAGTTTCAGAGTCTTATATCAGTAGCTAGTAGTAAAGCATTTTCCGGGAGAAAAGTATCAGTAAAATGATGTTATCAGATAATGCCAGGATACAGAGATTTACCTGAAGACTAAGAAAAAAGTAGAGTAGAGGTATTTCCATACATGATAAAAAGCTAACACTACAGAAGACACACTAAAGGTTAAGCAAAAAATAAAGGAAATAGGAACAGAAATCGAATCGCTGAAAGGAAGAATAAAGCACCCGATAATAAGATTTCAAGGGGTATGCTTAATATTAACTATTACCAGGAAATCCCTCGACTTATGAAGCATTGGGATCCATATTCCAATAAGCTCAACAATAGTTGCGATAGGATGCCTTGAAATCATGAAACCCTTCATTTATATATGGTATTGATAGGAATTGCCCATATAATAATTTTTTATCTTTACTATAAGAAGAGGATAGCCTGCCTAAAGGAAATAGGAGGGCTAAATCGTCTTTAAGGCAGGTGTAGAAATAACAAAAGCGGCTTTAAAAGCCGCTTTTTTATTGACCTTCTGCCAATTACCCCCGCGCAGAAGGCCACAGTTAACCAAGATTAACCTTAATCTTTATATTTACTTATTTGTAGAGTGAGGAAATGCATTGTCGCGATTAGTACTCGTCATAATTTCATTATTTCGGGCCAGCAACTCCTGGAGTTCCGCCTTGGAATTTTCGGTCAGTTCGTTCCACTTCGCGAGTAAATGATCTATTTCCTCGTTAGTCATTCTTTTTTTAATAGAAGAATGCGGTTTATCCATACATATATTATTTGTTAATGTGAGGTAAACTGAAAATTATAACAGCGGGCAATAGAAATTCTTGCGCTAAATGTGCGCTTTTTTAAATAAATTAATAAAGCAAAGCTATATAAAATATTTAGCAAAAACAAGAAAAACTATATATAAAAGTTAGTTGATGGTTCACATAGGCAGCAAATTAAAGTACTTGATTGAAAAGAAGAGGCTTAGCAAAAAGGTTATGGCAAAGGAACTTAACATGACTGAGGCTAACTTTTACAGGATACTTGGTAAGGAACATTTGAGGACTGACCTTTTAATTGAGTTTTGTAAACGTTTGGACGTTCATCCTTGCGATTTCTTCAAAGATTGGGAACACCCGAACCCGGAAGTCAATATGACCAACAAAGTTTTCGCCAACGATGAAAGTGTGGTTCATGAAGATGACCACGAGTACTTTCGTCCTGATATTTTCCGCAGGGCGGAAAAGCTTTACCGCGAATTACTCGATGAAAAGGATTCCAGGATTGTAGAACTGAAAGACCATATTTCTTCACTCAAAGATCGTCCGGCTAATTGATCAGCTTTCCAATAATCTTTTTATTGTATTAATGATAGTTTTAACCGAACCGGTTTTACTATTTGCATATCCTTTAGCTTTAGCAGATACACTTTGCAAGTGATCAGGCTGATCTAAAAAAGTTTGAATTTTTGTCAATAATTCCTCCGCTTCCCTCACCTCAAAACCAATTCCTTGTTGTAACATTTCGCCAGGCTCAATAAAAGAAGAGTGCTCAGGCCCGAAAATTACCGGTAAACCATAACCTACCGGCTCCACGGTGCTGTGAACATTACCCGAAAAACCACCTCCTATGTAAGCCAGTTGGCCAAAACGGTAAAGACGCGATAACATACCGATATTATCGATGATCAAAACCCTTGAGTTGTTTCCCGGAACAGGTTTTTGGCTGTAACGGATACAGTACTCGTTGCCAATCAGGCCGATAGTTTTCTCAATATTGTTCTCCTCTACATGATGTGGAGCCAGTATCCACTTTACACCCGGTAAACCGCGAATAACCTCACCCAGCAGTTTATCATCGGGCGGCCAGGTACTGCCTGCCACAATGGTAAAGCTACCGGCTGTAAAATTTGTGATGTATTCATCTTCAAAAGGAGCATTCACAATTTCCAGTACCCGGTCAAAGCGGGTATCCCCGCAAACTTCTACCTGTTCGATATCATTTTTTTGCAAAAGGACAGCTGAAGCTTCGTTTTGCACCAAGAAACGCGAAACGGATTGAAGTACTTTTTTAAAAAAGGCATTTGCCGGTTTTCGGAAATAAATATGATCAGGCCGGAAAATAGCCGGGGCTACGATTAGGGGAATATTTCTCTTCTTCAATTTTAGGAAATAGTTAGGCCATATTTCATATTTTATGAAAAAAGCCAGTTCAGGCTTTACTATATCCAAAAAAGCGGTGGCGTTAGAGGGAGTATCTATGGGTAGGTATGCAACGGCATCAATCAGAGATTCTTCCTTAAAGTGCTCATAACCGCTGGGCGAAAAAAAAGTGATCAAAAAAGAGTGCTCTTTAAAAGATTGTCGCGCTTCTCTTATAATAGGTAAGCCCTGTTCCATTTCGCCCAGAGAAGCTGCGTGAAACCATATGATACGACTTGAATTCTCCGTTTTTTCAGCCAGGTGTTTTTGCCAGTGCCTACGCCCGGCTACAAATTTTTTAGCCTTGGAATTTTTTATCGAAGCCAGCTTAACGGCAAAAGCATAAAGCCCAACAGAAATATTGTAAAAAAAGTGCATTAATCAAAGTAATAAGTCTGCCCCCCTTTGTCTTGATAAATCGGCAGATACCATCTCAGGGTGATGCCATATAGAAGATCGGTCCTGGTATCATTTTCTGTAGTTCCTGTACCATAGCTGTAACCCCTTAGGTTTTGGGTAAAGGCCTGCATAAAGTCAAAAGAAATGTCAAAATTGATCCTGCGTTGCGAAGAAAGGTAAGTATAACCTATTGATTGTTTGATGTAAGGTCCCGCTGTTAGCAGATCATAACCCTTGCTAAATTCTTCATCTACAAGTTGTGCCACGTCATTCCCGGGATTGATATTTTCTACCCAGTGCCACATATAACCTCCACCTATATATAAAGAAAGGCCTGAATTGGCATTTACACCAATAAAATTAAATACTTTACCCAATTTTCCACCGTAAGAAATCCCCCTTTGAGCAACGGAAACATTGGCAAAATTACCGGCTGAGTTAAGTATCGAACCATTTCCGGTGAGCAAAGGCAACAGTATTTGAGCGGAATTTTTCACTTCGTTTCCAAACAGAAAAGAGCCATCTACCCCAAAAGCAAAGTTTGAAGAAGTCTTATAGCTGCATCCCACTCCAATATTATAGTTGATGCCAAAACGCTCTTCCATATCACCTCCCGGCATTTGTGTACCGGCTGAAATCTCTATCAGATAGGCAGGTTGACCTTTATCTTTATTTTCCTGGGCATGGGTAACAGGGAAAAACAAGAAGCATACTATAGTAAGTATAATTATACTGCGCATATACGGCAAATTTAAGCTTTCAATAATATACCTATCCCTATATTTGTTCCCTTAAAATATGTTGATGAATAATATACAGATGGTTGACCTGCTCAGCCAGTATGAAAAAATCAAGAACGAGATAGATACAGCCATTACCGATGTTGTTCGTTCTTCAGCCTACATTAACGGTCCCGAAGTCAAAAAATTTCAAGCAGAACTAGAAGAATACCTCAGGGTAAAACACGTAATCCCTTGTGCTAACGGCACAGATGCCTTGCAGGTTGTTATGATGGCATTGAACCTGAAACCCGGAGATGAAGTAATTACACCTTCATTCACCTACATTGCAACCGTAGAGGTGATTGCCCTTTTAAAACTGACCCCGGTTTTAGTTGACGTTGATCCCGATACCTTTTGTATAGATACAGAACAAATAAAAAAAGCTATAACACCTGATACCAAGGCTATTGTACCAGTACACCTTTTCGGGCAATGCGCTAATATGGAGGAGATCACGGACATAGCCCGCGAACATGACCTTTTCGTGATTGAAGATACCGCTCAGGCCATCGGAGCAGATTATACTTTCAGCGATGGTCGTACTGCTAAAGCCGGAACCATAGGTGATGCAGGAGCTACCTCATTTTTTCCCAGTAAAAATTTGGGATGCTATGGCGATGGGGGGGCTATTTTTACCAACAATGATGAACTGGCTGCGCGTATAAGGATGATCGTAAATCACGGACAATCTAAAAGATACTACCACGATGATATTGGCGTTAACTCCCGTTTAGATAGTATACAGGCCGCTATACTCCGGAGAAAACTGCCTCATCTCGATACATACAATACTAATCGCAATAAAGCAGCTGCGCATTACAACAAAGCTTTTACAGACAACCCTCATATTAAAACACCGGTGAGAGCAGCGTATAGCAGTCATGTTTTTCATCAGTATACCTTGCAGCTTTTTGGAGTAGACAGAGACGGACTAAAGGAATACCTCAGTGAAAAAGGCATTCCTGCCATGATCTATTATCCCGTTCCGGCTCACAAGCAAAAAGCCTATCAGAATGCACAATTCGATAACAGCGATTTTCCTGTTACCGATGAGCTTTCAGAAAAAGTGATCTCCCTCCCGATGCACTCAGAACTCAATGAAGAACAATTGGAATTTATCAGTAGCTCCGTACTGGAATACATAAATCAAAATAATTAAAAATGAAAATAGTAGTAGTAGGAACGGGCTATGTAGGTTTAGTTACAGGTACATGTCTTGCCGATGTAGGTATAGACGTGATTTGTGTTGATGTTAATAAAGAAAAAATAGAAAACCTTAAAAAAGGCATTCTTCCCATATATGAGCCAGGGCTCGATAAACTGGTGCATCGCAATTTTAAGAAAGGTCGTTTGCAGTTCAGTACAGATTTACCCCATAGTATTAAAGGAGCTGACGTGGCTTTTATAGCGGTTGGAACTCCTCCGGGAGAAGATGGCAGTGCCGACCTGCAGTACGTTTTGGCAGTGGCCCGTGAAATCGGTGAAAATATGAATGACTACGGTGTAATAGTCACCAAGTCAACAGTTCCCGTTGGAACTGCAGCCAAAGTAAAGGGAGAAATTGAGGAAGCCTTAAACCGTAGAGGAGTTGATATTCCTTTTGATGTAGCTTCTAACCCTGAATTCCTGAAAGAAGGAGCGGCTGTAAATGATTTTATGAAACCAGACCGCATAGTAGTAGGAGTAGAAAGCGAAAGAGCCCGTGAAATACTGACCCAATTATACCATCCGTTTACCCTGAACGGCCATCCGGTAATATTTATGGACATTCCATCAGCTGAAATGACCAAATATGCCGCTAATGCCATGCTGGCCACCAAAATCAGCTTTATGAATGATATCGCCAATTTGTGTGAGATCATGGGAGCCGATGTGAACTTGGTACGCAAGGGAATCGGTTCCGATCCTAGAATAGGGAATAAGTTTATTTATCCTGGTATAGGTTATGGAGGAAGTTGCTTCCCTAAAGACGTAAAAGCCCTTATCCGTACTGCCCGGGAAAATGATTATCCTATGCGTATTCTGCAATCGGTAGAAGATGTAAACGATGATCAAAAATCAGTGCTGTTTAACAAAGTAAAAAACGAGTTTGGCGACCTCAATGGAAAGCATTTTGCCATTTGGGGCTTATCTTTTAAACCCAATACTGATGATATGCGAGAGGCGCCTTCTGTAGTTATAATTGAGCAATTACTGGCTCATGGTGCCACCGTAACAGCTTATGACCCCGTAGCTATGGATGAAGCTAAACACAGCCTTGGCAACCAAATAAATTACGCAGAAAATGAATATCAGGCACTGGAGAATGCCGATGCCCTTTTAGTGGTTACTGAGTGGAGCGAGTTCCGCATACCTGACTTTGGTGAGATCAAAGCTAAACTCAACAACCCTCTCATATTTGACGGAAGAAATATTTTTGAGCATTCTGTAATGCAAAAAGAGGGTATTGAGTACCATTGCATAGGGGTTAAAACTATCAACCAGTGAAAAGAATACTGATAACCGGGGCAGCAGGCTTCTTAGGTTCACATTTGTGCGACCGCTTCATAAAAGAAGGCTATCGTGTAGTGGGCATGGACAATCTTATTACCGGTGATCTGAAGAACATTGAGCACCTCTTTAAACTAGAGGAGTTTGAGTTCTACCACCAAGATGTTTCTACCTTCATCCACGTTCCCGGTTCATTGGACTACATATTGCATTTTGCTTCTCCGGCCAGCCCTATAGATTATCTCAAGATCCCGATACAAACCCTCAAAGTCGGCTCGCTGGGGACCCATAATTGCCTGGGGTTAGCCATGGCCAAAGGAGCGCGTATACTGGTTGCCTCTACTTCCGAAGTTTATGGCGATCCTACAGTACATCCTCAAACCGAAGAATATTGGGGTAATGTAAACCCGGTAGGTCCGCGGGGAGTTTACGATGAGGCCAAGCGCTTTCAGGAAGCCATGACAATGGCTTATCACACTTACCACGGCCTTGAAACCAGGATAGTGAGGATATTCAACACCTACGGCCCGAGGATGAGATTAAATGACGGGCGTGTTTTACCGGCTTTCATCGGCCAGGCTTTGCGGGGTGAAGATCTCACCGTTTTCGGAGATGGTTCTCAAACCCGTTCTTTCTGTTACGTTGACGATCTGATAGAAGGTATTTACCGCCTGTTATTAAGTGACTACCCTCACCCGGTTAATATCGGCAATCCGGATGAGATCACTATTGGCGATTTTGCCGAAGAGATCATTAAACTTACCGGAACAGACCAAAAAATAGTATATAAACCTTTACCCAAAGACGATCCTACCCAGCGCAGACCCGACATCAGTAAAGCCAGGGAGATTTTAAGTTGGGAACCTAAAGTGAACCGGGCCGAAGGACTTAAAATAACCTACGAATACTTCAAAAGCCTACCGGAGGAAGAGCTCTACAAAAAAGAACACAAAGATTTTGAGGCTTATATTCGT
The DNA here is from genome assembly GCA_028277105.1 of Owenweeksia sp. Taxonomy (GTDB): domain Bacteria; phylum Bacteroidota; class Bacteroidia; order Flavobacteriales; family Schleiferiaceae; genus JANQHO01. The sequence goes on from JANQHO010000120.1 coordinate 7,629, forward strand.
AAGTCTAAGTGAATTCCATGAAGAAAATACTGGTTACCGGAGGTTTGGGCTATATCGGCTCACATACAGTGGTTGAATTGATCAAGGCCGGATATGAACCGGTAGTGATCGACAATCTTTCGGAATCGGATTACGAAGTAAAAGGCCGGATTGAACAGATCGTAGGGCGGGAAATTATTTTTGAGCAGGTAGAGATGTGTGAGAAAGCCGAACTGCAGGCCTGCTTTGCAAGATATCCGGAACTACTCGGTATTATTCATTTTGCCGCTTTTTTACTGGTAGACGAATCGGTAAACCAACCCCTGAAATACTACCGTAACAATCTTCTTTCTACCATTAATTTATTGGTGTGCATGATAGAGTATAAGGTTCATCCTGTAGTGTTTTCTTCTTCCTGTACGGTTTACGGCAATCCTGAAAAATTGCCTGTTGACGAGAGCGCTCCCATTCAACCGGCTGTATCGCCTTATGGCAATACCAAGCAAATAGGGGAAGATATTTTACGCGATGCGGCTAAAGCCAATGAGATCAAAGTGATCTCTCTCCGCTATTTCAATCCCATTGGTGCGCACGAGAGTGCATTGATCGGAGAATTCCAGGATGGTCCACCTCACCATCTGGTACCTTATATAACTGAAACAGCGCGCGGCTTACGCCAGGAACTAAGGGTTTTTGGCAAGGATTGGAACACTCACGATGGCACTTGTATTCGCGATTACATTCACGTAGTAGACGTTGCCAAAGCTCATATTAGTGCTGTAGAGCGTTTGCTGCAAAACGCCACTCAAGAAAAATTCGAGGTCTTTAACCTGGGTATGGGGGTTGGAGTGTCTGTATTGGATATGATCAAAGCCTTTGAAGAAGCTACCGGAATTGCTATCCCTTATTCTTTTGCTCCCCGAAGGGCTGGTGATGTAGAAGCTGTATATGCTGATACAGCCAAAGCAAATGAAATCTTAGGCTGGCAAACCGAAAAATCCCTGGCCGATGCCATGCGCGATGCCTGGCGCTGGGAGCAGGCATTGGATGAAGAAAAATCTTAAAAACCGATCCCCAATTTGAGCATTGGTATTGGATCTCCAGAATGCTCATAATGCCCCGTTTGGGAAAAGTCTCCAAAATGCATTAGAATACCCGCACCTATGGTATATCTTATTTTTCCTGTTTTAAACTTGTAATCAAGGCTGTTGAACCACAGATAATTCCCGTCTTCCATAGTTCCTCCGATATAAGGATCATCAGAAGAGCCTAGCCTGAAAAAGGGGCTTTCAAAAATGTAGCTGGCATTGGAGCTTAATTCCAAAGCGTGTTTTTCATTAAACTGGTATCCTGCCGACAGTCCAAACTGTAGGGTCATTGCATTTTCCCAATTAAAAATGTGGCCTACACCAATTTTTGGCGCCAGATAAAGCGGGCTGGTTTTAGAAAGTTGGAATTTGTAGGAGGTAGACAATCCTATACCTGTGAAATTAGAGCCGCCTGCTTCTAAATCTAGTTGGATCTGGCTGAAAAGGCTGAGGGAAGAAAAGGTAAGCAAAGCAATAAAAAGAGTTTTCCTCATCATGCTTAGGTAGTTTATGATACTCTTATGACACTACAATTTACGATTTTAGTTTCTTTGTGATGAAAATTTATAGAATGACTCACAAAATCCTCATTACCGGAGGGGCTGGTTTTATCGGCTCTCATGTTATACGTCTTTTTGTTAACCAATACCCAAATTACCAGATATATAACCTGGACAAGCTGACCTATGCCGGTAACCTGGAAAACCTCAAGGATATAGAAGATCAACCCAACTATCATTTCATTAAAGCAGATATTACTGATGGTGAGCAAATGAATGAGTTGTTCGGGGAATATCGCTTTAATGCCGTGATCCACCTGGCAGCCGAATCACACGTAGACCGTTCTATAACAGATCCACTGGCTTTTGTAAAAACCAATGTGATCGGTACGGTAAACCTGCTCAACGCCTTCCGCGATACCTGGAAAGATGATTTTCAAGACAAGCTCTTTTACCACATCAGTACCGATGAAGTATACGGTACTTTAGGCGAAAGCGGGCTTTTTACAGAAACCACCCCTTATGACCCCAATTCACCTTATTCAGCTTCCAAAGCAAGCTCTGATCATTTTGTGAGGGCTTATGGGGAGACCTATGGCCTGCCTTATATCATTACCAATTGCTCCAATAATTACGGCCCTAATCAGTTCCCTGAAAAGCTGATCCCACTTTTTATCCATAACATTAAGAACAACAAACCTTTACCTGTATACGGAGACGGTAAATATACCCGCGACTGGTTGTTTGTAATTGATCATGCCAGAGCCATTAACCTGGTTTTTCATAAAGGGAAACAAGGGGAAACCTACAATATAGGCGGTTTTAACGAATGGCAGAACATTGAACTGATCAAAGTGCTTTGTGAACAAATGGACCGGAAACTAAACCGGGCTCCGGGAAAATCGGAAAAATTGATTACCTATGTAAAAGATCGGCCCGGCCACGACCGCAGGTATGCTATCGATGCCAGCAAGATCAATAAAGAATTGGGCTGGATACCTTCAGTGACCTTTGAAGAAGGTTTGGCTCAAACTATTGATTGGTATTTGGCTAATGAAGAATGGTTAAACAATGTTACTTCAGGCGACTATAAAAAATACTACGATGAAATGTACACCAACCGCTAAATTTTGGATGGTTTTTACCTCTTTTGCTATAGTACTAACATCCTGTACCAATCATATTTACAATCCGGCCCTCAATCTTCCGGCCAAGCCCTTACAGCAAGGCGAGGTCAATGTTAGCGGTAATTTTGGCTATGCCCCGGAAGCCAATGCTGCAGCTACCAGCAGTATTGTTTCCCCTATGGGGGCTGTCTCTGTAAGAGTTGGCATTATAGATAACTTAATGTTGCAGGCCGAAGGATGGACGGATTTTACCCCGGATGACTTTTTTTCAAGAGGGGGTTATGCTTTCAGTGTGATGTATACTTTCAGCAAAGCGGAAAATAGTCTCTTTACCTATGGCATTATGCCCAAATATGGCTTTGTATTGAGTGGCAGCAACTTTTTTGATGACGGAATAACAGTAGGTGGGCACGGTTTTGGACTGTCTTTTCTGGCCTATTTAAATCGCGAAGAGTATCGTACCAAGCCCTATTTTGGTATTACTCCTATTTACGGTTTCCGGAACCTGGAAAATATAAATGATAACGATGGTCATGCCCTGGCCTTGCAAGCCGGGCTCAATTATGAATTCAATTCCTGGCTAAATCTCAATGTGGAATTACCTCTTGTTTATCAGTATAACAACAGCCGGGAGATCGCTCATCTGATACCAGCTCCTACCATTGGATTCAATGTGGATTTGAGTATAGTTAAAAATGATTATTGATTACTTTTTTTGGCAAACTGTTCCTTGCCGGGAAGAGAACATTTTTATATTCTAAAAAATACTCCTTGTATAAGTCTTAGCTTCTATTTCTCATTGAACATTGTAAGTCCCCGAGGCTACAATCATGTCATTATACTTTTTAGCGTAGGTGAATTTTTTATCGATAGTAGTAGTTAAGGGATTATTCCAATAATACCACCCCCAGGCTTCATCGTTAGTTTTTAATATATCATAGATCTCTTGCACGAAGTATTTTCCTTTAACATCCTGAAGATTCATTACGTTGGTACCGATTAAGCTGGATTGAAATCCATGAGCGAGAACATTGGCTACAGAATCCCAAACAAAAATGTATAGTTCGTTATCGATAAAACTGCCGGCCGTGTCATTGAATTCTGCAAAGGCAGCAGTTTCCCCCACACTTTGTACATGGTTGATGGCGCTTTGCACAAAATCAACAACTCTTGTTTTTTCATTATCCGTTAGGCAGATAAAATTGCAGCTTCCATCATTTGAGTTAGCTGAGGAGTTATAATTACAGGCTTCTGTATTAGTACATCCGGATACGGTTTCATCATCGTCTTCACAAGAGGTAAGCAGTAGCACAGATGAAATGATGACTATAGCAATGGATAGATATCTTTTGATCATTGTGAAGGTTTATGAAGTGAAATTAACAAATTAGAATTATTTCATGTTTTTTTCCTGCAAACCATCAAGCCATCCCTTACCGGGAAGAGGACATTTTCCACCCGCTCATCCGCATGAACTTTTTTGTTATAAGCTTTTAAAGCAAGGGTTTCTTCGTCTTTGGGGTCGGCTTCTTCCAGTACTTTGCCGCTCCACAACACATTATCAGCTATAATGTAGCTGCCGGAGGGCATGCGGTCTATTACCAGATCATAATAATTGGAGTAGTTCTCTTTATCCGCATCGATGAAAACAATGTCCCAGGGCAGGTCTAAAGCCGGAATAATTTCCAGGGCATTGCCGATGTGGAGTTCTATTTGATCATTATAACCGGCTTTGTCTATATAACTTTTCACCATATCCTCCAGTTCTTCATTTATATCGATAGTATGGAGCTTACCGTCTTTTTGCAGACCTTCGGCCAGGCAAAGAGCAGAATAACCGGTATAGGTACCTATTTCCAGGATATATTTGGGTTTGATCATCTGGCTGAAGGTAGCCAGAACACGGCCCTGTAGGTGGCCGCTCAACATGCGTGGTTGCAGCACTTTGTTCCAGGTGGTGCGGTTCAGATCAGCTAAAACCTCGGATTCTTTAGCGGTGTGATCTTCAACGTATTTTTCGAGTTTTTCAGGTAGGAATTCCATGTTTGTTTTGCGGTTCAGATTTATAGATCAGTGAACTTAATATGTGGGGTTGTAAAATCTCATTGGCCACTTCCAGCAGATCGTCAGCCGTAATACCTTCGATCTTTTGGCGTATAACCTCAAAAGTATCTATTTTGTCAAAGGTTAACAGCGATTTGCCGTAGCCCAGCATAAGGGAAGTATTATTTTCCTGGGCCATCGCCACCTGACCTAACAATTGGCGTTTGGCTTTGCTCAACTGCAAAATCCCCAGTTTTTGCTCGCGTAGTTTTTTCAATTCCTTTTCCACCAGCTTGAGCGATTTGTCCATCGTACCCGGGTCGGTGCCCAGGTAAATGCCGAAAAGCCCGGTATCGGAATAAGGGTTGTAAAAGGACTCTATGTGATAGGTAAAGCCGTATTTTTCTCTGATGTTGAGGTTGAGACGGGAATTCATGCCCGGCCCTCCCAACAAATTGTTGAGCAACATCAGCACTCTGGCTTTTTCGTGATCGGCCGGATATGCTCTTCCTCCCAAAACTGCATGGCTTTGATAGCCTTGCCTTTGAACAATAACTTTCTGCGGATGGTAACCGTTGGGTCGTACCATATGCCGGGGTTTAAAACTCAAAGCTGTTTCCAGTTCTTTTTCCAGTATTTTGCGCAAACGGGCAGACGATATTTTTCCCACCGAGCTGAAGACCATACGATTGGGGGCGTAGTTGCGCTGAATGAATTGTAAGATATGCTCCTGCTGAAAGGATTTAACCGAAGCGCTGGTTCCAAGGATGTTGCGACCCAGAGGGTGGCCGGCAAAAATCTGTGCTTCAAAATCGTCAAAAATACTTTCGGAAGGTGTATCAAGGTAGCTGTTGATCTCGTCAATGATAACTTCTTTCTCTTTTTGGATCTCCTTTTCGGGAAAGATAGAACGGAAAGCAATATCAGCTATTAATTCTATGGCACGAGGATAATCACCGGCTAAAAAAGAGGTATAAATCACGGTTTCCTCTTTTGTTGTATATGCATTCAGCTCTCCACCCACATCTTCCATCCGGCTGAGCAGGTGAAAAGCCTTACGCTTTTGGGTGCCTTTAAAAAGACAGTGCTCAATGTAGTGGGCCAAACCTTCTTCGTGCTCCAGCTCATCACGCGAACCGGCTGCTATATGAAGGCCACAGTGAGCCACTGGCCTGTCGGTGCTTTTGTGAACTACTCTTATACCATTGGATAATTCAAATATTTCAAACTCCATGCGATCGAAATGGAGGCAAAGGTATAGAATGGAAAACAGTGTTGGTTAATAAAATCAGTTGTCGAGCCAGGCCTTAAATCCAGCAGTGCGTTCCCGGCTTACCAGAACATCTTCATCTTGATAATTTTTTAGTTTCAGTTTAAGGCGGTTGCTGCTATAGGCTACAACCTCTACTATTGAACGGATGTTGATCAGATATTTACGGTTGATCCGGTAAAAAGAACGAGGGTCTATTATTTCCTGCAACTGATCCAGGCTTTGATCCAGGCTGTATTGCCTTCCATTTTCAGTTTGAACAAAAGTGGCTTTGTCAGCACTGAAAAAGAAAGAGATGTCTTTGGTTTCTATCAGTTGTAATTTGCTCCCCACTTTGGTAACAAAACGCTTTTTGTAGTTCTTCTCTTGTTGTTGTAGCAGGTGCAATAAAAGCTTTGGATCGGGAAGTTGAACCGGCTTCATTCTCTCATACTTTTCCAAAGCCTGTTTCAGATTTGCAGGGTCAACAGGCTTAAGAAGATAATCGATACTGTTCAGTTTAAAAGCTTCAATGGCATATTGGTCAAAAGCGGTACAGAAAATAACAGGTGAAGGAACATCCGTTTTTTTGAATATTTCAAATCCTGAGCCATCTGCCAGGTGTATATCCAAAAAGATCAGGTCAGGTGCGGGGTTATGATTAAGCCATTCTTCGCTTTTGGCAACTCCGTTTAGCGGCCCTGAAATAGTAATATCCGGCAATTGATTTTCAAGCAAACGTATCAACTGATTGGCAGCGGGTATTTCATCTTCTATGATCAGAATGTTCATACTTTTCAGTTTAGCGTTTTTAACAGGGGAAGCCTTACTTGAAACAGGTTTCCGGTAGAGTTAATATCTATTTCCTGATCACTTAGTGCACGGTAACGCTCGCTGATATTGTTTAAACCGATACCTGTGCTTTCACCGGGATTATTTCTCTTTTGCAGGTTATTTTCCACTATCAGCATGTTGTCATCAGCATAAACTTTTATGATTAAAGGGTTTTCGTGCTCTATTTTATTGTGCTTTATGGCATTTTCAAAAAGGAGTTGCAACACTAAAGGGGGAATTACGCTATCCGGAACTTTATCCGGGAGCTGATATTGCAAAGCGTTGGTGCCAAAGCGGATCTGTTGTAACTCCAGGTAACTTTTGGCAAAATCCAATTCCCTTGAAAGAGGTACTACCTCTTCATTTTGTACTTCCAGCACATAACGGTAAAACTGGCTGAGTTTTCTGATGTATTCCGAAGAACGATCAGCATCTTCATAAACCAGGTTGGTGAGAGCGTTGAGCGAATTAAAAAGAAAGTGAGGATTGAGTTGATCGCGTAATACCTGAACCTGGCCGCGATAACGTTCACTTCTGGCTTTCTCGTTCTTTATAGCCTGATCGCGCCAATTGGTTAAAAAAGAACGGCTGATAAAAAAAGCAGTAATACCATAGCTAATAAACACAGGTGTGATACAGTTTTTTGCGATTTTCCCCCAAGGAAAATTATTCCAATCTATAAGACTAAAGGCACTAAAGAAAAGTACATTTACCGCAAATGCTGCAACAAATGAGAAAACGCTAACGCCAATAATTTCCATAGCAAACCTTTTACCAGCGTACTTAAGCCAAGGGAGCTTTTTATCTAAAATTATCTCATTGAGTAATACCGATCCCGCGATAGCCCAAGCCAGTAAAAAGGAATAAAGCATATCATCCCAAAGGGAAATAAAGCCCTTAAGGGTATAATACCTTTCCGGCACATAGAAAAAAGGCATTATAATGCTGATGAGCGCATTTATTCCAATCAACCAGAATAGAAGCTTTGAGAGTCTTTTTTTGTCTTTGCTCACCTTTTAATTTTCCTGTACACAGGCTTTTTCCATATCCAAAGCTATATCTAAACCCCAGTGTGGTGTTAAAGCTCCCGCATCTTGAGATTTGAATAAAGGTATGCTTTTAGCGACCATAGCGCAGGATTCTTCAATTGACGAATTGAAGTAGCGGGCAGTACCGTATTTCCAGCGGGCTAACAAGATCAGTGCACGGGGATTTTGAGGATCCATACTTACGGCTTTTTGAAAATAAGCGCTAACCTGGGGTGACATAGAGGGGCCTCTCTCAGCCGGATTTACTGTTAGCCTGGCCATTTTGAGGTAACCCATTAGTATTGTTATTTCTACATTATTTTCATTCAATTTATTTGCAGCATTAACCTTTTCAAGAGCTTTATCCAGGTATTGATCCCGTTGTTCAGGTGCCAGACTCTTGTCAAAACTCATATAAATATAAGAGAGGCCGGAATAATACAAGGGAAGCCATTCTCCCGGTTCAGCTATGGCTATTCGGTCAAACGTATTAGCCACTGTTTGGAACTCTTCCTGGGTTCTGGCGCTATCAAGCTCAGTAATGGCTTGCCTCATGGCTTTATCGTAACTATCCGGATCAGCGTGTAAATAAGTAGTGAGGCTAAGTGAGAATAACATCGTAAGCAAAACAGATTTTTTCATGGATTTGGTTTTTAAAGGATTATAAATTATTGAGTTGGTTAGCTTTTTTATCGCTGCTGATAGTGTAAAAGATTCCGATCAGGAAAAACCGGTCTGCCGTCTGTCCGTGCGGTAACTCATCGTAAAAACCATTGGTGTTAGGTTGTTGACTATAAGAGTAGCCAAAAATGTTTTTGCGACCGGTTACATTACTCAGGGCAACATGAATAATAAGATGAGGTTTTGGCAGGTAACTCCAGCTTAAGCTCATATTGCCGTAAAATTTGGTCTTGGATTCCTGTTGGCCCTCCTTATTAGGGTTGTCATAGGGATAACCATCGTTTAAGTTGTAAGAGAACCCCAGCTGTGACTTCAATTTTCTCACCCAATACTTTCCTATCAGGGATATGTTATGACGAGGGGCAAAGCCCGGTTGAACAAGAGTGGTAAATTGTCTATATAGCCTTTTGCTGTCTACAAAAGAATAAGTGACCCAGTAATCCAGGTTTTTAAAACTTTTGCGATCCCGGTAAAAGATGTCCATTCCGCGGGCATATCCAAAGCCTTTGGTTTCTAATTCACCGGGTAGTTGTGTGATCAGATCATTGTAGTCTTTATGATAAAACTCTAACCGCAGTACGCGCAGATTTTTTTCCCATTGATAATTAAAAAGATAATGGCGGCTAAATGAGGGGATGAGATCGTTCTTTTGAACCAGGTAACGGTTGGCTTGCTGCTGGTAAAAGTCACCATAAGCCAGCGATAACTGATGGCTAGGAGAAATACGGCAAGCTAAGGAAACTCTTGGCATAAGGTGATGGTGATCGCTAAAGTATTCAGATCTCAAACCACCATTTAGGGCCAGTTCACTATTGAAATGATAGGAAGCCTCCAAATAATTTGCCGTAAGCGGTAAGCTTATATCTTGTTTGAAAAAATCAAAAGATTCTGAGTATTCTTGCCAGTAGTATTCACTCCCGAGTTTTAAGGAAAGGCGATTCAGGGGAAAGTAAGAGAGCTTGGCCTTAAAGTGAGCCAGCTTTTCGGTTTGTCTGATAGATAGGGTGTCAACCAGAACTTTATCGGAATTATGAGAAAATGAAATACCCGTATGAAGCAGCCACTTACTACCTAATCCCTGTTCCAGAGTTGTATTAATATAGTTGTAGTGATTATCCAACTTAACCTTTTCAGCTGCCTCATTACCCGGCTGAGGTTGTATTATTCCAAGACTTGAATTTTGATGGGTGTACAATGTTTTTATGATAGCATGCTTGTTAAAGCGATGGCGGTAAAGCAGTTGACCATCATATCCTTGTGGAGCTTTTTCCCACTGAATGTTCTGGGGAATGAGAGCCTGGTAAGGTTGTAGGTAGAGATAAGAAAAGGAGGAAGTAAGGGCGTTTTTATTCCAAACTTTTGTGTGTGAAGCAGAGCCCCCAACGGACATCAACCCCAGATCAGTTTGAGTTCTGGCAGGCATGTCGATGGTGTTTAAAACCAGTACCGAGGAAAGAGCCTGACCGTATTCGGCTGAATAAGCTCCGGTACTGAAAAAAGTACCGGTAAAAAGCTGTGGGCTGAAACGGGTGCGTGTAGGAATACCTGAAAATGTACTACCGTAAGCATTATTGAGTTTTAAACCATCAATAAATATGGAAGTTTCCCTTGCTTCTCCGCCTCTAACAAAAAGGCGACCATCATTGCCCACCGTAGCAGTACCTGGCAAAGTGCTCAATGCTCCTGCTATATCGCCCATAGCCCCTGGTATAGTTACTATATCCAGGGGTTTTAAAATTACGGACCGGCTCTCATCACTGGCTTCTATTTTTCCAGCTGTTATGGTTACGGCTTTAAGTTTATCAAAGCTTTCTTTGAGGATGATATCTTGCGAAATAGTACTACCCGTACAGTTAATAGTAGTTTGGAAGGTTTTGTAACCCAACATGGATACCATTAATATTTGTGATCCTGTTAATGAGGTTTTGAATTGATAGGCCCCCTCCCGATCAGAAGAAGCACCATCATAGCTGTTATCCACGTAAATATTGGCACCGGGTAAAGCTTGCCCTTTTTCGTCCAGAACCCTACCTGTAATAATAGTTTGGGCTCCGGAGTAAAGTGGGCTAAATAGAAAGGTTATGATAAGGATACGGTACAACTTCACTTATTTTTCTTCGAAACTAAGCGCGGTTACCTCTTTGTTTAAAAGAAAAGGCGATGAGCCGTTATATAGGCAGGATGAACCGTAAAAAGTAAAGCCGCTTCATTTTAAGCGGCTTTAAATTGTTTTTAGGGCAAGCTTATTTTAACCATTGATCCAGCCAGCCAAAAAACTGGTCGTGCCAAACCAGACCATTCTGGGGCTTCAGTATCCAATGCCCTTCATTAGGGAAATACAGAAAACGCGCAGGAATACCCTGTAGTTTAGCCGCCTGGAAAGCTGCCATACCCTGGGCTTCGGGTACCCTGAAATCCAGCCCTCCGTGTATAACCAAAATAGGGGTATCCCAGTTTTTGATGTAATCTTTAGGGTCGTGTTGCTGATAGGCATTTTTTAGCTCAGGCTTCCAGAAAGGACCGCCCAGATCCTGGTTAGCAAAGAACAATTCTTCGGTAGTCAGGTACCAGTTTTCCAGATCGAAGAGACCACAATGTGAAATAAAGGCGCTAAAACGTTTGTCGTGATTACCAGCTAACCAATACACGGAATAACCGCCATAACTGGCACCAATACAACCCCTGTTTTCTTTGTCTACGTAGGATTCTTCACTAACAGCATCTATGGCAGCGAGATAATCTTTCATGGCTTGCCCACCCCAGTCGCCTGAGATCTGTTCGTTCCATTCACGGCCAAAACCTGGTAAACCCCTGCGATTGGGGGCTACTACTATATAGCCCTGGGCTGCCATCAGTTGAAAGTTCCAGCGAAAGCTGTAAAACTGGGAGACCTGGCTTTGAGGGCCACCCTGGCAATACAATAGAGTGGGATATTTTTTATTCGGATCGAAATCGGGCGGATAGATAACCCAGGTAAGCATGTTTTTCCCATCTGAAGTAGTTACAGCTCTTTTTTCAACTTTGCTGAGGGTGATGTTATCGTAAATATCATCATTAACATGGGTTAGTTGATCGGCCTCTTTATTTTTAGGGTTAATGCGGTAGATCTCGGTGGCGTGGTTCATGTCTTGCCTTTCACCTACCAGCATTTTACCGGCTACTTCAAAGTGATTGTAGTTGTATTGCCCTTCTGTAACGGGATTTAAGGATACTTTCCCTCCCGCAGCTTTAATGGTTTTGGGAAGTTTTACCTCTATTATTTGGTTAGTACCATCGGTGGGAACACCCCCATAAATGGTTTTTTCATCTTTCCAGGCATAAGAGTGGAAAGTAAGATCATCGTACATAGCAGCTGCAATCAGTACGTGCATTTTCTCCCTTGTCTCTATATCCATGATCACCAGGTCATTTACATCGCTTTCATAGCCTTCAGTTTTCATGCTTAGCCAGGCCAGTTTGCTGCCGTCTGGAGAAAAACTGGGCTCTTTGTCATAACCCATCATCCCTTCGGTAATATTGACGGTTGTACCTTTCTCAATATCGTACATATAGAGATCAGAATTAGTGCTTACCGCCCATTCCAATCCTTTTTTTCTTTTTGTTTCATAAACTATTGTTTTACCATCAGGGCTCATGGTGTATGATTCAGGGCCTCCAAATGGATTTAGTGGGGAGTCGTATTCAATATCACCCATGATATCTACCAATGTGAAATTATTAGGGTTCTTATCGTCATAATAGGATAAGAATATATGGTTTGATCTATAATCATCCCAGCTGTCCCAATGGCGGTACATCAGGTCATCTATAACCTTAAATTCAGCTTTGGGGAGGTCTGGATAAAGCTCGGAGGGAGTTTTAGTAGTTTTTACTGTTTTCGTAAAAAGTAAAGCTATACGCCCATCTTTTTGAGGAAAAGCTTTAACACCGCTGATGCCACTTTCTATATCGGTGATCTGTTTTTTGTTTTCCCCATTCTTATCGGCTATGTGAAATTGTCCTTTGTAGCTGAACCCGATCTTGTCGTTGATGAACTGAGCATCGTATTCGCCTCCTTCGGTATCCGTTAATTTTTTTCTGTCCAAACTATTTACATTCATCAGGTAAAGGTCGCGATTGCCTTTATTGGCTTCAGTATTGTATTTGGTTACACCGTAAAGAAAAGTTTTGCCGTCCTCTGAAACAGCACTGAGGCTTACCCGGCCCAATTCCCAGAGTTTTTCAGGTGTCATTACCTCCTGGGCGGTAAGTGAAAACGATAAGCCGGATACAATAAAAAGAGTAAGTAATTTTTGCATGATGATCTTATTTTGATGCTCGAAATTAAGCAAAAGGATAAAGGGTTTCCATTATTTTGGATTAATGGTATAAACCACTACCACCCGGAGAATATCGCGGTCGAAAAAATCAATCCCGCTGGGCTGTTGTTGGAACCAATTGATATAAGTGAGATCGGCTTTCCAGTTTTTATCAATGGAGTAACGGATACTCCCACCCAAGCGGTTTTGATCAAAAACATTGTTGGTGATATTGCTCCCGATATTCAATAAAACTTCGTTAAACGCCACAACGTATACCTTTTCCATAAGTTGATAATTAATACTCAACTGGTAACGAAAGCGAATATTGCCGTATTCAATACTGTTGTTATCATTTTCAAAAAAGCGAAACTCGTTCCAGTAGCGGTGGGAAAGATTCCATTTACCTGAAAGGACTTGCTCGTAATCCAGTTCGATCTGTGGCCTCAACTCCGTGCGGTTTATTATTTCATCTGACTCAGTATCCTGGGGCAGTGTTTGCAAAAAATAGGTAAAAGCCGCTCCAACTTTTTTCCAATAAACGGGAAGCGCGTGTTGTGGTAAGGAACTGGTGTTGGCGTCCATTAGTGTAGAGACGGTTTTCTATATCCTGGCTGAATTTCCAACGATCGTTCAAGTGGTAATTAACGACAAAGGTTCCCCAAAAAAGGCTTTGCTCCACAATATTTTTTTGAGAAAGAAGCAGGTAGGTGAGTAAACAAAAAAATAGAGAAAAGAACAATTTCATCTATTCAAAGCTAAAAAAAGAAAACCCCTGCCAATTGGCGAGGGTCTAAATTCATTTAAATTCAAACATTTCGTCTTTACTGTTGAAAAAATGGTATTCTAAGAATTTATAAGAGTCGCGGGGAATAACTTTGAGGTTTCGCTTGTGCTTTTTAGACCATTTCTTTCTGATACTGTTGTCAATTAAGCCTCTCTTTTTAGTAAGATAAGCAGCTATAAAAGGATGGGCATGCAGGAAGATATTGTTGTCTTTTTCCTGGTTGGCAATAAGCTCTAAACGGTTTTCCATCTCATCAATGATCAGGATGGGAGCTTCTACCTCACCGTTGCCATCCGGGTTTTCCTCCCGGGTTTGGATGTGCATCTCAGGGCGGACCCGCTGGCGGGTGATCTCAATGAGGCCAAAGCGGGAGGGGGGTAAGATCTTGTGTTTAGCCCGGTCAGATCTCATCTCCTGTTTAAGCTTCTCGAAAAGCTTTTTGCGGTTTTCCGATCGGTGCAGGTCGATGAAGTCAACCACTATAATACCACCCATATCGCGTAATCTGAGCTGGCGGGCTATTTCTTCGGCTGCAGACAGGTTTACCGCCAGGGCATTTTCCTCCTGATTTTCATTGCTATTGGTGCGATTCCCGCTGTTCACGTCAATTACGTGCATGGCTTCTGTATGCTCAATGATAAGGTAAGCCCCCTTGCCCATAGAAACAGAACGGCCAAAGGAACTTTTGATCTGCCGCTCTACGCCAAAGTGCTCAAAAATAGGAATACGACCCTGGTAAAGCTTGGCCATTTTCTCCTTTTCCGGTTCTATGGATGTGAGGTAATCCTTGATTTCTGTGAACAGATCCTCATCATCAACCACTATGCTGTTAAAGGAGTCGTTGAGGATATCACGCAATAAGGCAGAAACGCGGTTAAGTTCCCTCAAGGCGCGGGCGGGAGCTTTAACCCTTCTGATCTGGCGATGGAGTGTTTTCCATTTATTGGCCAGGCTCTGCAGATCAGAATCCAATTCGGCTACCGAGCAATCTTCAGCTGCGGTACGCACAATCACTCCAAAGCCCTTGGGTTTAATGCTTTGTACTAACCTGCGCAAACGGTCTTTTTCTTCTTTGTCGCGCAATTTGGAACTCACACTGATGCGGTCGGAAAAGGGAACTAACACCAAATAGCGCCCTGCCAGGGAAAGTTCGGAAGTAATGCGTGGTCCTTTGGTAGAAATGGGCTCCTTGGCTATTTGTACCAATATATTTTGTCCAGGCTTCAAAACCTGGTCTACACTGCCGTTTTTATCAATGTCCGGCTCATTTTCAAAGTCGCTGAGCGACCAACGCTGTTTGCCGGTAAGGGTACGCTTGGTAAACTTGTTAAGGGATTTGATCTGCGGGCCTAAGTCGTGATAATGGAGAAAAGCGTCTTTCTCATAACCCACATCTACAAAGGCTGCGTTAAGCCCGGGAACTACTTTTTTAATTTTTCCAAGATAGATGTCGCCTACAGCAAAATCCTCTGAGTTGTCATAATGTAGTTCGGAAAGTTTACCATCCTTAAGTAGCGCTATGGCTACTTCATCGGCAGTACGTGAATTTATGATCAATTCTGTACTCACCTTTATAGTATTTTAAATCGTAAATAAGGATAGTCAAAAAAGGTAAAACTGCTGTAATAAGCAGGAATTACCAAACCAAAAGAAAGGTCGATTACTTTTTCTTATGACGATTTTTTCTCAAACGCTTTTTGCGCTTGTGAGTTGACATCTTATGTCTTTTTCTTTTTTTTCCGCTTGGCATTTTTTAAAGTTTTAATTAGTACTCAGGTTTTTGATCTCCTGTTCAATTTCGCTTTTGGCAGTTTCATCCGCTAAAGACAGGGCTTTGTTATAAGTGTCAAGAGCAGCTACCGTATCTCCGGTATTGAGGAGGGCTTGTGCTAAAAAACGGTGAGCCTCCAGGTCTTCCGGCTCATTTTTTATCACTGTTTGAAACCGGCTGATGGCTTTGTCGTACTGGGCTGTTTGCATAGACAGTAATCCCAGGGTATAGTTAGCCTTAATATTGTCCGGGTAATCTTCTGCCACCTTTCTTATTTTTAAAATGGCCTCCATAGGCGGGGTGGCTCCCGATCTCAGTTCTTCCAAAGCCTTATCTACCTGCTCATCAGGATTGTACTCGCTTTGTTCGGTTTCTTTTGCCTCAACAGTATTAGTCTCGGCCGGGGGTATTACGGGCGAAAAATACAGGAACGCTAAAAGGGCAATACCTATTGCAATAATTATGGCAGGCCCTTTTTTCATGTGTTACTTAACTTTTACTTTTCTTTTAACTGCATCGACAAAAGTCTTGGCAGGTTTAAAAGAGGGGATATTGTGAGCAGGAATAATGATGGTGGTGTTCTTAGAGATGTTACGACCAGTTTTTTCTGCTCTCTTTTTAATAATAAAGCTACCGAAACCCCTCAGGTATACGTTGTCACCCGACTCTAGGGAGTTTCTTACTTCTTTCATGAAAGCTTCTACAGTAGCTTGAACATCAGCTTTTTCCATACCAGTCTTATCAGAAATCCTGGTTACAATGTCAGCTTTAGTCATTTGTATGTCAATTAATTGTTAAACTCTTAATTTTGAGGGGTGCAAATATAAACTGAAAATTCCTTTCAATTGCACAAAAAGGTATTTTTTTGTTTTTCTAAATGCTTCAAATACAAATAATTTGCCTAAATCTCATTTTCAAAAACGTCTCGAGGGCTGGTATCAAAAGCACAAAAGGGACTTGCCCTGGCGACAAACCAAAGATCCCTATTACATCTGGCTTTCGGAGATCATGTTACAGCAAACCCGGGTAGACCAGGGTTTGCCTTACTATCAAAAATTTGTAGAGAATTATCCTACGGTTCACGACCTGGCCAGGGCTCCGGAAGACAATGTTTTAAAAGACTGGGAAGGATTGGGGTACTACAGCCGGGCCCGCAACCTTCATTTTACGGCAAAGCATGTATCCGAAGAATTAGACGGAATTTTTCCCGGTTCTTACTCAGAATTATTGAAATTAAAGGGGATAGGGGATTATACGGCTGCCGCTGTTTCATCTATGAGCTTTGACGAGGTCCAGCCCGTAGTGGATGGCAACGTATTCCGGGTATTGGCCCGTTATCTTGGCATTGACAAAGCGATAAACAGTACCGAAGGTAAAAAGGCTTTTAAAGAGGCGGCCTGGGAAATGCTGGACCGGGAAGACCCGGGACTTTATAACCAGGCTATTATGGAATTTGGCGCTCTGCAATGTGTGCCTAAAAGCCCCGATTGCAGTCAATGTCCGTTGCAGGAAAACTGCAGCGCTTTCCTGCAGGGAAAGGTGGGAGAGCTTCCCCATAAAATAAAGAAGAAATACAACCGGGAACGCTTTTTCAATTATTTCATAATCAAAAAGAAAAACGAGGTGCTGGTTTCTAAAAGGGAGGAAAGCGATATCTGGAAAGGCTTGTTTGAATTCCCTTTAGTTGAAAGAATGGAAGATTTAGAGGAAGATTTTGCCGGAATAAGCTCGTTTTTGGGATACAATCCTGATTTTACGGTAAGACAAAGAGCCTTGCTCAAACCCCATAAATTAAGCCATCAAACCATTTATATCACAGTATGGCAACTGGAACTCAGCGCGACTGAAGATCATATAATCCAGAATAAGAGGCTGGTATGGCAACCGACTGACAAATTAGGCGAGTTGGCTTTTCCAAGGCCTTTGCGAAAGTTTCTCGATGAAAAACAGTTACTTTTGCCTTTTGGCTAAAGCCTATTTTTTAAATTTGTTAGAAATCAAAAAATATGTCTGGCTCTCTTAATAAGGTAATGCTGATCGGAAACCTCGGAAAAGATCCTGAGATCAAAACATTTGAAGGGGGAAATTCCCTGGCCCGTTTTCCAGTGGCCACCTCAGAATCGTATACCAATAAGCAAACCAATGAAAAGGTTACTACGACCGAATGGCATACGGTGGTTTTGAGGAGAGGGCTGGCAGAAGTTGCTGAAAAATACCTTCACAAGGGCGATAAAGTCTTCATAGAAGGGAGGATAAAAACCCGCAGTTGGGAAGACGACAAAGGGGAGCGCAAGTACGCTACAGAGGTACACGCGGATAATATGACCATGTTGGGAGGCGCCCGCAGAGCTGATGATGAAAACAGCAGTAGCGCCTATTCCGGCACCGGGTCTGCAGAGCCGGCAGATTTGGCAAGAGAGGAAGATGATGACGATCTGCCTTTCTGAAGTTTAACTAATTCTACCTGATTTGGACCCTGAGCCTTCGAGTTACCTCCTGCTTGCCGACATATTACAGCCTTTTGATCTTACCCTTTTGATCCCCCTGGGAATATTGGTACTACTACTGATAGGTTCTGCTTTAGTAAGCGGTTCGGAAGTAGCCTTCTTTTCTCTTAAACCCCATGACGTTGAGTCCCTCAAGAATGATAATAAAACTGCATACGAGAGTTTAACAGATCTGCTTGATCATCCCAATACTTTGCTGGCTACTATCCTGATCGCCAATAATTTTATCAATGTTGGGATCGTTATACTGTCATCTTATATTACCAATGAATCTTTCGATTTCAGTAGTAGTCCCACCCTGGGTTTTGTTATACAGGTAGTTGCCATCACTTTTCTGATCCTGTTTTTTGGGGAAGTTTTGCCTAAAGTTTACGCCAACCGGAGAGCTATAACTTTTTCGGCTTACATGAGCAGGCCCATGTTCTTTTTGCGTTGGCTTTTTCGCCCATTTAGCCGCTTGCTGGTGCGTTCGTCCAGGCTTATTGAAAAGCGATTACAAAGCAAAACAGAAAACCTTTCGGTGGATGATCTTAGCCAGGCCCTGGAGTTGACCAATGATGAGGATACTACTGATGAAGAGCAAAAGATATTGCAGGGGATAGTGAATTTTGGCAATACCAATGTCAAGCAGATCATGAAGCCGCGTATGGATGTGGTTTGTGTGGACGTGGAATGGAATTATCACAAAGTACTGGATACTATACTGGACTCGGGCTACTCCCGTATACCGGCTTACGAAGAGAACTTTGATAAAGTAAAAGGCGTACTTTATATTAAAGATCTGTTGCCGCACGTGGAAGGGGAAGAAGAGTTTAAATGGCAGGAATTATTGCGCGATCCTTTTTTTGTGCCGGAAAACAAAAAGATCGATGATCTGCTCAAAGAATTTCAGGAGCGCAAGATACACCTGGCGGTAGTAGTAGATGAATTTGGCGGTACCTCGGGCATTATTACCCTGGAGGATGTAATTGAAGAGATCGTAGGAGATATCAGCGATGAATTTGACGATGAGGAACTGG
Source organism: Owenweeksia sp. (assembly GCA_028277105.1). Lineage (GTDB taxonomy): Bacteria > Bacteroidota > Bacteroidia > Flavobacteriales > Schleiferiaceae > JANQHO01. Next base: position 26,540 of record JANQHO010000120.1, read on the forward strand.
TTTATTCCAAGCTGGACGAAAAGAATTACGTTTTTGAAGGAAAGATACATCTCAAGGACTTTTTTAAGGTGCTTAAAATAGATGAAGAGATTTTTGAAGATGCCATTGGCGATGCCGATACCCTGGCCGGGTTTTTACTGGAAGTGGCGGGCAAGTTTCCCGAGAAAAGCGAAGAGATACAGTTCAAGAATTACCTGTTCAAAGTGGAAAGCCTGGACGGAAGGCGGATCAAACGCATTAAAGTAACCATAGCAGATGAGGCTAAAGATGAGGTGGAAAAAGAGTAGCTTACTGTTATTAGTATTGGCTTTGGCGTGTGGTGAAGAGAAGTACAGCCCTAAACCAAGAGGATATTTCAGGATAGATTTACCTGAAAAAAAATATGAGTTACTGGGTACGGATTGTCCTTATACTTTTGAGAAGAACGTCAATGCACAATGGGTTGATAAGGGAAGAGAGTGTTGGGGTGATGTATATTATCCCAGCCTTAAAGCCCGGCTGCAACTAACTTACAAAAAGGTAAGCGAAACTACCCTTGATACTTTGCTGGAAGATGGCCGTAACCTGGCTTATAAGCATACAGTAAAAGCTGATGGTATAAGGGAAAAACTCTTTACCAGTCCCGAAAAGGAAGTTTACGGCATCCTTTACAAAATACAGGGCGAGGCAGCTACCAGTACCCAGTTTTTTATGACGGACAGTACCCGGCATTTCCTGCGGGGGGTTTTGTATTTTTATGCAGAACCCAACGAAGATTCCTTAAAGCCGGTGAACGATTTTATGTATGATGAAGTTATACGGCTGGTAGAAACCCTGCAATGGCAGAACTCGTAACCATAGCTGAATTTGACAATGTAAACCAGGCCTATGTACTGAAAAGCCGCCTGGAAGCAGAGGGTATTCGGGTTTATCTGCAAAATGAGAATATTAACACCATTCTACCGGCTTACCAGGCCTTTGGCGGGGTTAAAGTACAGGTGAACCTGCACGATTCCTTTAAGGCAATGGATATTATTTATGAGCAATAATTGGGCTGTAAAAATAATATCTTAATTATGAAGCTTATGCCGGGCGCAGCTTAGTGGAGACCCGGCATCTCTCATATTAAACCAGAAACCCCGGCTTTATGGCCGGTATGATGCCAGAAAGGTTTAATTCATCACGGGCGAAGACCCGCGATTTCAGGTGGACATGTATTTCGACTGTATCTTTCTAGCTCTGGTAAGAGCTTAGGACAGACTGTATCTGAAGAAACTATTGACACTGATCACAAACCCCGCCTAACAGTAAAAACTTTTCATCTACCCTGAAGCCATGAGGGCTTTTTAAAGATGGGATTTCGTAATCTTCTAAACAAATGGTATCGCCACATTCGTGGCATTTAAAATGAGCGTGATCATCAGAATGATGATGTTCTACCGAATGGTCGTGATCACAGAGGGCGTATTTTACCGATACTTCATCATCCGGTATTTTGTGAAGGATGCCACACTTTTCAAAGGCATCAAGTATGCGGTAAAGGGTAACACGATCCATGTTACTCCCCATTTTGGCCTGGATCTCACTGTGTGAAAAAGCCTTGCTGTGCCCGGCAAATAAGCTGAGCACGGCAAGGCGGTTTCCGGTTTTTCGCAATTTGTGTTTGAGGAGAAGCTCTTCGGCTTTCATTCTATTCTACATGTACTTCGCCTTCAAAGATACTGATGTTGCCATCATTGTCTTTAGCTGTAATTTCCAAGGCATAATGTCCTTCTTCAGCATCGGAAGGAATAGAAATAACAACGTTACCGTCTGTTTCAAAATCCCAGCTCAAATCATTGCTTCCATCTAAATCAAAATCAACATCGTATAGAGGGGTGTCACTCTTTTTTCCGTGGGAGTGGTGGTCATCGTGTTCTTCTTCGAGAACTATGGTAATTTCATCCAGGTCAGTATCATCTGTAATTGTACCTTTCAAGCTAATGCTTGCACCCTTGTCTACGTGAACTTCTGTAGAAAAATCAGGGTCAGTAACATCAATGGTAGGCTCACTGCCGTTAGAGATCATGAAATCAACCTCTACAAACTCCCCTTCATTACCTTCTCCGTCAATCAAGCGGAAAATAGCGTGGTAAGGGCCGGCCGTAGCATTACCAGGAACGTCCATGTGTTCGTGTACAGTTTCGGTTTTACCTGAAAGTTGAATGATTTTAACTTCTGCCCAATCAATGCTACTTTTTTTACCGTGAGAGTGTCCGTCAAAAACATCGTGAACATCAATTTTCAACTCACCTAAAGCTTCATTGTCTTCCACTTCAACATCAAAATGTATTTCTGTACCAGCAGCTACAGTGATGTCTTCGTTACTGCCATTAATCATAGCGCTTGTGATAGTAGGCTTTACAGTATCCTGGTTATCGTTGTCGTTATCGTCATCTTTATCACAGGCTATAGAGACTGTTAAAAGCAGAGCTATTAAAGCGGGAAATTTTATAAACTTTTTCATCTAAGGAACGATTTTTAATTTACGGCAAATATAGTTAAATGAAACAATGTTGCAAAAATTAAAAGCTAACGGAAAGATTGGCTACAATATTTCTTCCCTGCTCCGGTAAGTTTAGAATACGATAGCGGGATAAGTGATTGAGATAGGCGGTATTAGCCAGGTTGAGCACGGAAAGGCCTGCGGCAATTTTAGCTTTGCCAAGGCTGAACTTAACCCGGGTCTTGAGATTAGTTAACTGGTAAGCAGGTGTAGTAGCTTCATTGCGATCTACTCTCTCCTGGGCAGCGGCCCAACGGTGCTCCGCTGCTATAGACCAACTGGTTTTTTCGTTTTCCAGAATTTCATATTCCAGGCTAACAAGGTTGGAAAGAGGAGGGGTAAAGGGCAACGGCAGCCCAGTTGCCAGGTTGAGATTGTAAACGTATTCTACAGCAGTGGAAAGATGCAGCTGTTGGATGAGGTGATATTCTGCATATAATTCGCCACCACTGTGAACGGCCTCGGTTTGGGAATAAATGTACAGCTGACCGGCATCCGGCAGTTGTGAAAAACTACCGCTGGGCCTCAGGTAGATATAATTGCTGAAATAGTTGAAGAAAGGGGTTAATTTAACATAAAGGTCCTTTAATAAATAGCTGAAGCCGAGATCGAACTGGTAGCCTTCTTCGGCATTCAGGGTGGGGGTTCCCACTTCGTGGCGGAAAGTGCCGTGATGCACCCCGTTGCTCACCAACTCAGCTGCTACCGGTATTCTGAAGCTCTTGGCCAGGTTGAGATTGATATTCCATTGGTCACCGGGCCGGTACACCAGCCCGTAACCCAGGGCGTAATTAAAAAAATGGCGTTCGTTTTGAGGAGATCGCAAAACCAGGGAGTCCAGGTCATTGAACCAGGGTTGCAGGTGTTCTTCGGAGGAGATATATCCGTAATCAAGGCGTAATCCCGCGTTCCAGTTCCAGTTTTCGTTAAAAGACCCTTCCAGTAGAGAATAAACACCACCATTGTAGGAGGTGTAACCGGGTAAGAGGTGTTCCCAACCGCTTTTTATATTTTGCTGGTACTGGTGGTTGGTACCCAGGTTGTACTTTATGCCCTGGCTTTCCCAACTATAGCTCGAGTTAAGGCTCAGAGTGTGTAAGTCCAGCCCAAGGGCCAGGGTATTGCCCTCTTCTATTTCTATTAAACCGTGAGAATGCGGATTGGAGTTTTCCTGCCGCCTGTTGTGCTGGTAACCCACATCAGTAGTCAGCCAATTATGGCCCAGCATAAGGTTTAGTTTGCCGTATATTTTGGTGTGGGTCACCTCCTGGTTGGGTAAACCGATATCGCTTACTTCTCCTATATTACCCACATCAAAAGCCCGGGGTATACCGGTTGCCCCGGGATAAAGCCCTACCTTTTGCCGGTATTGGCTCAACATCAGGCGGGCATTATAGGTAGCTTTTTGCAGACCGTAATTTAAGCGGTAGCTCAAAAGTTCTCCAGCCGTATTTTTAAGGCGGTTGTCCACTACGGGCAACACAAAACTGTTGTACACAAACTCTTCTGCCGGAATGCGGTAATCCTCGTAGCTTTGGTAACTCAGGCGGGCGGTTAAAAACTGTTGTTTTTGACGATAAGCCAGTTTTAACGATGAGCCTATGGTGTTGTTATTGGATTTATAAAGTCCGGTATAACTGCCGGAAAGCCCTTGTACGGGAAGGGGCTCCGGTAATAATTTAATAAGCCCGCTCACCGCATCAGAACCATATTGTAAAGCTCCCGGCCCTTTAATGATCTCCAGCCTTTCAGCATTAAAAGGATCTATTTCCAAACCGTGATCCATCCCCCACTGCTGGCCTTCCTGTTTTACACCCTGATCGTAAACAGCCACCCTGGTAGCTGTAAAACCCCTGATAACAGGCTTACCAATACCTACTCCGGTATTGTATGCTTCCAGGCCCGGTATTTTTTTCAGGGATTCGGCAAAAGAAGCTTCTAAGGCTTTTTCGCTTTCACCGTAATTGATGCGCTCTATGCTGAGGGAAGCATTGCGCTGCAGGGTTTTGGAAAGGCTTTCTTCTACCAGTACTTCTTTAAGCTCTAAATAAGTGGGCTTCATCAGAAAGGTTAAGCTTGTATCAGACCTGGCGATAAGGTTGAAGTCGCTGGCTTGATAACCCGGAGCTTCCAGGTGCAAATGATAATTGCCCGGCTGTAGCGCCATATTAAAACGGCCACTGGTGAATATCTGACCGGTTTCGTGGACTTCCAACCTGGCATTGCCGATGGGTGATTCTGTACCGGCATCCAGAATTTGGATACTGATATTTATTTGAGCTTTAACGGAGAGAGATAAAACAGAGGAAAATATGAGTAAGCGCAAGGCTATCAATACAAATCTTTTTTAGCGCAACAAAGTTGCATAAAAGAGTCCGTTTGGCAAAGAAGGTCTGTAGAACTTCAAAACAGCCTATTTATCATACAGTAAAAATGGACAAGCATTATTTCCTGAATTTGTAAGTTACTGTGTATGTATTCTTTAGTAAGCCATTTTGGTACACTTTTTTAGCCATTGGCAATTGAGGGTAATTATAGCCGGGCATATATTCAAAAATCCAGGTTTCGGTACTTTCATCAGCAAAGCTTAGCAGGGTATGGCTTGGATTATCATATGTATTATAGGTTTCGCATTTGGCCAACAAACGTGGAGTATATGGCCTGGCAGAAAGAACTGAGGGATATGGATCCACAGTTTTTTCATCGGTAATTTCATGGTATTTATTGTAGCGGTAGGTAGTGGTTACCCATTTACTGCTATCCAGGCTAAAACCGTATTTTTTTTCTATCAAATTACCTTTATCGTCATATGTAAACTCGTATTGCGGGTACCTCGCTGTCTCTGTTCCAGCTGAATCATGATAGATTTTCCATTCCGTTATACTTTCGATTTTAAAACGTCTTACATCCCAGTAATCCAGATCAGTAAGCTGCCCGATAACAGTGGCGTGTGTCAGGAGTACTATAATAACCGGGTAACAAAGCTTTTCATTTTTCATAGCAACGGTTTATATTAAAATAACGTTGCATTATAGAAAAGTATTAGACTGTCAACCAGACAATAGCATATTTTATTTGGTAGTTTCTCCCCCCATACGGGTAAAAACGATGTCTACGGGTTCCCAAAGTTCAATTTTATGGCCTTCGTGGTCCATTATATGAACAAATTTCCCGTATTCATATTCTTCAATTTTGTCTACTATGGTTACACCGTTTTCCCGGAGCTTTTTCACCAGACCTTTAATATTCTGTACCCGGTAATTGATCATAAATTCCTTACCAGAAGGATTGAAATATTCTGTTTTTTCATCAAAGGGGCTCCACTGTAAGTAATTGATCTCATCGGGACGGTGGGCATTACGGAATTCAAAAGACGAACCGTATTCATTTACGGCCAGCCCTAAATTCTGATGATACCATTCCCTGGCTTTTTGGGGATCTTTTGAGCGGAAAAAAATTCCGCCTATACCGGTAACTTTTGGGGTGGTGTCGCTCATTTCTGCTGCTTTTATTTGAGTTTATCTGTTTTTGCTTAAAAAGAATTAGTCTTTGGCAGGAGTGATCATCCCTACAATATTGTCATCAAGGTCGGTAAACCAGGCAAATTTTTGTCCATTGGGCAGATCGATGGGTCCCACCCAGGTCTTTCCACCTTTTTCTTCAATTTTAGTGAGATGCTCTTCTATATCCTCTACTTCTATATAAATATTGATGTAATTATGAGGTTCGTGTCCCAGTGAAGTAATGTGGCCGTGTACCCCTCGGTCGGATTGGGTATCAATTTTTAAAGAGGGGCCATTAGGTGTTATATCCCAGCCAAAAATACCGGCATAGAATTCTTTGGTTTTTTCTTTGTCGCGACAACCGATCTCAAAATGTACAACGGGGTTTTTCATCAATATAAGTTTTAATGGTGTTATGTAGAATTGACAGGTTCAAAGTAACAGATCGTCAGGCAAAGAAATCTCACCCTAAAGTACTAATTGGTCAAATTCATGCTAAAGAATGAGGTCGGTTATTCATTTATAAAAGCTTAGGGCCTTATCCAATATGGTGTTAATGGTTTCCAGGGGTATGTCCAGTTCCGGATCTATCAAAAGGATCTTCATGCGTGAACGTTTGGCCTGTACCAATAAGGGATGATCGATCTTGCGGCCTTCCACTATGCCGAGGTAGGGTTTGCCGCTTTTCTTCTCAATCCATAAATAACAAAACATTTTGCCTTTGTAAAGAAACATAGGCATACGGTATTTCCAGGCTTCGGAAAGTTCAGAATTGTAATTCAAGATATATTCCCGCAGGAATTGCAGACAGCTTTTGGCGGGTTCCTCCTTATTTAAATAATATTCGTCCAGTGGATTTTGCACAGAACCAAGATACTGTTTAAGTGATAAAATAAAACTGATGTAAATAAACTATACTTTAGGGCGAGTACTGTATTACAGGTAAGTGCTATTTATATCTGTTATCTGGAGCGCAATCAGGTAAAAGCCGGTAGAGAGTTGTTTCTTTAAATTTGGAGCCTCTAAAAGTATCCCATGCCCACAGCCCTCTCCTACATTGCTAAAAGCACTAACATTCCCAGCCCACAAATAGACGCTACCTTAAAGCTGCTGGATGAAGAGGCTACGATTCCCTTTATAGCCCGCTACCGCAAAGAAGCGACCGGAAACCTCAATGAAGTAGAAATAGAACAGATCCAAAAGCTGAACCGGGCTTTTACAGAGCTGGAGAAACGCAAGGAATACATTTTAAAAACTATAGCTGAACAAGATAAACTTACCGCTGAGCTCCAAAAGGCAATTGAAGACTGTGTTGATCTGACCACTTTGGAAGACCTGTATTTACCCTATAAGTCTAAACGGGAAACCAAGGCCGATAAAGCACGAAAGCAGGGCCTGGAGCCTTTAGCCAGGATCATTATGGCGCAGAACAATCCGGATATTGATAGAGCTGCTGCTCAATTCACAAAGGGAGAAGTGAAATCTAAAGAAGAAGCTTTGCAGGGCGCCCGCTTGATCATGGCCGAATGGATGAACGAACGGACGGCTCTGAGAGACCAGCTCAGGCGAATGATGCAGCGGCAGGGAAAAGTGACATCCAGCGTAGTAAAAAGCAAAACTGAAGAAGCGGAAAAATTCAAAGATTACTTTCAATGGGAAGAAGATCTGTACCGCATACCGGCTCATCGCTTCCTGGCTATCAGCCGGGGTGAGAATCTGGGTTTTCTCAAATTTAAGATCACTTTGCCTCCACAAGAGGTAGAAAATAAAATACGGAGCTTTTTTATCCGGGGAAATAACCCCGAGGCTCATGAGCAGATCGAATTGGCGGCCAAAGATGCCTGGAAACGTCTCCTCCACCCAGCCCTGGAAAATGAGTTTAAGAAGCTGCACAAATTGAAAGCGGATGAAACTTCGATTAAAGTTTTTGGTGAAAATTTAAAGCAGCTTTTATTAGGTGCCCCCTTAGGTGAAAAAAGGATCATGGCTATTGATCCGGGCTTCAGAACGGGTTGTAAAGTGGTTTGCCTGGACGAGACAGGCCATTTGCTATACAATGAGACCATTTATCCCCACCCGCCTAAAAACGAAAGCAAGCAGGCCATGAGGAAAATATCCACCCTGGCCAGTGCCTATAAGATAGAGGCCATTGCTATAGGCGATGGCACAGCAGGACGGGAAACAGAGCAACTTATTCAGAGGATCACCTTTGACCGCAAGATATTTTCCTGTATGGTGAATGAAAACGGGGCCTCGGTTTACTCTGCCTCCAAAGTGGCGCGGGAAGAATTCCCCAACTATGATGTTACCGTTAGAGGAGCTGTTTCTATCGGAAGGCGACTGATGGACCCTTTAGCTGAACTGGTTAAAATTGAGCCTAAATCAATAGGTGTAGGTCAGTACCAGCACGATGTTGATCAAAAATTGCTGAAGGAATCACTGGATCGGGTGGTGGAATATTCGGTGAACAAAGTGGGAGTGAACCTGAATACCGCTTCCAAACATTTGTTGCAATACGTATCGGGTTTGGGCAAAAGCCTGGCCGAACGCATAGTGGAATACCGGGAGGCAAACGGAAGCTTTACTTCTCTAGCCGATCTGAAAAAGATCAAAGGCCTGGGAGAAAAAGCCTTTCAGCAGTCTGCAGGCTTTTTAAGGGTTTACAAAGACCGTTTCAGTCTCGATCAAACAGGCATACACCCGGAGATCTACCGGGAAGTAGAACAGATCCTCAAAGCCCATAAGATCAAAATTGAAGAAGTAAAAGACAAGAAAGAGCAAATTGCCCAGATCGATTTTAAAAGCTATGTAAAGCCCCATCTGGGCGAACTAACGCTGCTGGATGCCGGGGAAGAGTTGCTGAATGCAGGAGCAGACTTGCGGAAAAAGAAAAAGGCTTTTGATTTTGATCCCCAAGTAAAAAGTGTTGATGATCTGAAAGTAGGCATGACTTTGCCAGGCCTGGTTTCCAACATCACCAATTTTGGGGCTTTTGTGAACATTGGCATTAAGCAGGATGGCCTGATACACGTTTCCAATATGGCCAATGAATTTGTAAAAGATCCCAATGACTACGTTCACCTGGGCATGGAAGTACAGGTTAAAGTACTGGACATTGACAAAGCCAGAAACCGCATACAGTTGAGTATGAAGGACTAACTTCTTTTTTTAGCCAGCAGATACCAGCTTATAGCACCTAAAATAAGGATCAGCACTATAGCTGTTAAATAAATATGCGGGTACCCTCTATGAACAGGGCTGGTATCTCCACTAAGTGTATAAGCTGCCCAAAAGAAGGGGGCCGCATAAGCCTCCTCTCTGATAAAGGCCAATTTGCTGTTTCTCAATGCCTGGTGTTTGTCCAAACCTTTTTTAAGCTCTTTGTAAAACTCTGGCATAAAGCTTCCTGTTGATTGATCGGCTATTTTCCATAGGGTTGATATCTGGCTGCTTACCCCGGCAAAGGCCAATGCTTTGGATAAGCTTACCACTCCCATTCCTTTCTTCAGTTCACCTATGCCCGTTTCACAGGCACTTAATACCACCAGCTCGCTATTGAGCTCCATCTGATACAGATCTTCTACAAAAAGTATATGTTCTAAATTTTTACCGGCAGAATCTGAAGAAAAAGCCAGATAGGAGTACACCCCTTTATTGTGGTAAGATTTACCGTGGGTGGCCAGGTGTAAGATACGGTAATGTTGGGCCGCATCTTCAAATGCCTTTTTGTTGGATAGACTGTCTAAATAGAGTTTGGACTCATAAACCTTTGCTATAGATTCCGCTTCTAAAACATTGTATTTCAGTGGTTCTGATTTAAAGCGTAAGTCTGTACGGTGCTTTTGCAGTAGTTCGTTTATATTGCTGTGATACGTAGGGGCAAAAACGGCTACTTTATTACTCAGATCTTTCTGCTCTTTATGTCGACTGCGGTACATTTCATAGGCAGAAAACTGATAGGTGATCAGTTTCTCCCGTATCCAGTAAGGCATTTCTGTATAGCTTGCAGAGGCCGCAACCTCTTTCGTTAGTAAAGCCTCAAAAGGGATGAAATTTAGGACCCCATCAGCTACTATCACTACTTCTTTCCGCAAGTGATCCTCAACGGGTTTTATCAGTTTATTATAGAGCGAATAAGCAAGGGATGTATATTGCTGTTTATTGGCATGGTATAGAGAATCACTTCCTTTAAAGGCCGTATAATAATCATAAATACTGCTGCGCAGTTGTTCTACTTCTTCTTTCAGCGAAAAGTTAAGAAGCGCTCTATGAAGCTGAAAGTTATCTTCATTTACCACAAAAATGTAGAGCGTACTATCGCCAACAAAGTATTCCAGGAGAGTTTGGTCTGTCCGGAGCATCTGCTGGTATTGTTCGACACTAAATTGAAAAGGCTTACAGTTTAACTCGTAATAGGCGGGAATATCTTCTTTAATGGCCAGTAGTAGCCGGGCCTGATCATTTTTTAAACCGAGCAGACTGTCTCTGTAATGCTGTTGCTGCTCTTTTATGTTTCCCTCATTTTTCTCCTCCAGTTCAAACAGCCGTTTTTCGCAATAGTTGATGGACTCTTTTATCTCTTCATAAACAATTAGTAAGCTGTCTGATAATAAGTTTGATACGGCATTGTAGAACCCCTCTCCCAATTGCTTTTTTTTACTGCTTTCAGCAATAACAAAGGCCTCTTTTTGATAGTTGGGTAAACCCGCCTGGCTAAAAGTGTGAATGGCCTCTTCATAAGCATCGTAAATGCTCTCGTTGTAAAAATCACGGGCTTCAGCGTTTGTCAGCTGAACGTGCCGGGCCTCTATCGCTGCCAGTTTATACCAATGGTTTTTTAGTATAGAATCTTTATACGCAGGCATTTCTGGCTGCTTTTCAAAAAACAACTGCCGGGCTTCAAAATAAGTTTGAAGCTCTCTTAAATAGATAACCTGTTGGAATACCAAAGGCTGCCCGGGTTTATAGTTAAATGCATTGGCAGCTTGCTCCAAGGCTTTTCCGGCTTTGGTAAACAGACCTTTTTTACTGTAAATAACAGAGATCCTGCAGTAGAGATAAGCTATCCTGATGTGGTGTGGCGAGTACTTTTCCTTTAGGTGTCTGTAACTTTCCTGGTAATTCTTTAAGGCCTCATCCAGTTCCCCCATATCTTCATAAGCCATAGCCACTCTGAAAAAGCTATTCCCAATAGACGCACTGGAAGTGTCGGAAAGGGATTGATGCATGTTTAAGGCCTTAAGGTTAAAGAGCAGGGCTTCTTGATATTTCTTTTGCTTGCTCAGCACAGCCCCTATTTCCAGATAAGTACTTGCAGAATATTTGTTGTTTATTCCGTAGTGGTGGGTATAAATGGCAATAGCCTCATCAAAATAAAAGAGCGCCTCTTCAAACTGCCCCATATGGCTCTTAATAGTACCAATATTTGAATACGATGCAGCTAATTTGGGATGCCTGGCTTCCAGTACAACTTTTCGTATTGCCAATGCTTCCTCTCCATAATGTAAGGCCTTATCCAGCTCAACCGTATAGATGTACAGGGTTGATATATTGCTGTAAATACCGGCTAGCCAATCATTTTTTTTATTGGGAAAGTTAATTTGATAGGCATTTAGAGCTTTAAAATACAGCTCCTCTGCCCTGTTGTATTTCCCCAATGCTATATAAGCTCTTCCTGTATTTATATAAGGAGAGATCAGGCGTGGGTGATCGGCCCCAAGGTTCTCTGCCATAAGCTTTAAGCCCTCTTTAAGTTTTGGAATAGCCTTTTGGTGTAAACCCATGGAATTATAGGTTTTTCCTATGCTGATTTTACTCAGGGCAGTTGAACTATGCCTGGGGCCATTGAATTCAATGGAAAGCTGATGGGCTTTTTTAAAGCAGGCTAATGCCTCTTTATGCCTGAGTAAACTGCTATAAGCTGAACCCAGATTTTGGTAGGCCTTGGCCAGGCCCTTATCCCTGCCCAGTCTCAATCGGATATTTAGGGCAGCTTTCATGTTCTTTAAGGATTCTTCAGACTTTCCCATTTTAACATAACAGGCTCCCATAATATTATATATCAAAGGCTTATATTTCAAACCTGATAAATCATCGGATAATTTCAAGGCTGTGTCTCCATAAGCCAGTGCTTCAGTATAATTTCCACTGTAAAACTTATTGGCGGCCAAAAGGCGGTAGCTTAAAACTCCCAGGCTGTCTTCTTTTTGAAAAGCTCTTTGTTTTACCAATTGATAGCAGAGTTCTATTGAAGCACTGTACTTGCCTGCCGTATAAAGAGAATCTGCTTTGGAGTATATTATTTCATTGGAGAGCTTGGCCTGTGCCAAAAACAAATGTGGTAAGACTGAAAGTAAAAAGACTCCGTTGAAATACCTTCTCATCGTTCTGCTTCTACTTGATCGATCAGCTGGATCAATTGATCTGCTTTTTCCTTGATTTTCCCATCCTGTTTTTTAAGCTGGTTTAAAGCCGATCTGACCTTCTGGACATCTCTTAACTCCAGGTAATTAAGGCTTTCGTACCACCACAGGTATATTTGTTGTTCTGTATTGGCTGTAGCTTTCATTTTTGACAAGGTCAATAACGATGCCTGGTATTCTTTTAATTCATAATGGCTGATAGCACTTAATAACAGAGCATCCTCATAATAAGGATCATCAACGGTAACTACGCTGAAAAGCACTATTGCTTTCCGGTAGTTTTCTGACAGGAGCAAAGCATATCCATCTTTTAATATTTCTTCTTCTAGCACAGGGTTTTCTCCTCTGAGCAAACGATAATTCAGGTCTGGTGTCATCGTTTTGGCTTTGACCAGTAAATCGCTCCAGTTTTGCGGCTTATCTTCTTTTAACCAAAAGCTGGTGGCCCATAGCCCAACAAGCAATAAAATGCCGGCAGCCCATCCCAGGTAAGTCCGCTTAGCATAATTTTTTTTGCTCTTATCCCCCTGAAGGAGTTTCTCCCAGGCCATTACTCTTTCACGCTCTTCCGCAGAATTGTAAAATTCCCTGGCTGTTTTATGGGCGAGGTGATAATCCAATACTTTTTGAGTGAGTACGGCATCCTGTTCCATCCTGCTTTCAAAATCTTTAAGCTCACTATCTGATAATAGAAAATTATAGTATCGCTCTATCAGTGTTAAGTCCTTGTCTACCATAATTTCTTCATTTTTTTACGCTTGTTGAGTTGAAGAAAAATATAGTCTCCCAATTTCTTTTTGCAGTTGTATTTAGCCTGTACAATTGCTTCGTAACTTTTGTAACCTAAACTTTGCCATATTTCCCTAAGTCTTTGTTTGCCATTAATATGCAGTTCTATTATTTTTTTACACTTCTCAGAGATCTTATCAATAGCTTCAGCTAAAATCCTTTCAATAAATAGCTCCTGTTCTTCTTTGTATTTTACTTCTTCAGCAGTCATTGTTTCAGCATCCGCTATTTCTTTGTGTATACTGTTAATGTCTGTAATGTAAAACTTGTTTTGCTCCTGCCTTTTTTCCAGGCGCCACTCATTTCTACATATGGTATAGAGGTAGGCATTGCTATTGTGGGGAGCCGGGTTTCCCTCTCTGGTACAGTGTTCCCAAAGGATAGTCATTCCCCTCACAAAAAAATTACTCGCTTCTTTTTCAGATCCGGTTAGCGATATTAAAGGCTTTTGCAGTGCCCCCCAGCTTTTCTGGAAGAAATAGTTAAAGGCTTTGGTATCGCCTCGAACAGCTTGCTTAAAAACGGCATCCTCTTCATAAGAAATAGGCATTCTTCTGGGGTTTTTAGCTATAGTGAATAAAAGAAAACTCACGCTATAATTCCCAACAATACTAAGGAAAATCTAATTCTGATAATCTAAATTTTAAAATATTGTTATGTTTTCTCAATAGGGACTCTTTAGGGTAAAAGCATATAGTAACATTTACTAAATCCTATTGTTTACCATGCACTTGAAAACTAAAATTATTAGCCTGTTAACGGTTTTGCTTAGTATGACATCACTTTTTGGGCAAAAAGAGTCTTTTTCTTTTGGATGTTATACGGATTATCTCAGAGAACAGGAGCTAAAAGAAAGACCGGAACTCCAGCAAATATTTGATCAGCGCGATCTCAGAATCAGACAAAACCTGCCTGCTACACCAGCATCAGCGCAAAGAACCGCACAGAATACCAATCCTATTATCATTCCTGTTTTGGTTCAGATCATTCATAATAATGGTTCTGAAAATATTACTGATCAGCAGGTATTTAGCCAGATAACGGCTTTGAACAATGCCTTTCAGGGACAGGGAATAGAATTCTGTTTGGCAACAGCCAGAGCAGGTAATGCTCTGAACTATCCCGGCAGTACAACCCCTGGAATACTGAGAAGAGAAAGTAATTATACAGTCCATGCTCCGGGTACACAGGATGAAATAGACATGAAGCTGCTGTTTCCCAATTTTGACCCTAATAATTATTTAAGAGTATGGGTAGTTGATAGTATTGTATCTGCTATACCCGGTATTATAATCGGAGGGTATTCCAGACTTCCCGGAGGTGTTAGTCCTGTACTTGACGGGGTAGTGGTTCGGGCTGATGCTTTTGGTGAAATAACTGCCTGTGGAAGTGGTTGCCATTTAAGCCAAAATAATACGGATGGTGATGTTATGGTACATGAAGTAGGACATTACCTGGGTTTGTATCACACCTTTGAGGGAGGTTGCAGTGGAATGACTACTACAGATTGTGATAGTTTAGGCGATCAGGTCTGTGACACTCCTCCTGTAGCTGTTTCAAACAGTGGCTGTCCTTCGGGAATGAACAGTTGTGCCGAATCCCTGGACTTTCCTGACCTGATTGATAACTATATGGACTATACCAGTGAAGCGTGTAGAGCCTCCTTTACCACAGGGCAGGCAAATAGAATGTTAACGGCTATTTCACTGTACAGAAGTGGACTATCAACAGCATTAAACCATGCGTATACAGGTATAAATTGTTCTGCGGGCTTGGCTGCTTTTTTTACAGCCAATAAGTATACTGCCTGTTTAAATGAAAATATCACATTCATAGCATTAAATCAATCGGGAGCTACTTACCACTGGGATCTTGGCGACACGGTATTATTTGGACAGGTTGTATCACATTCATTTGCATCAGCGCACAATCCGTTAGATGTAGAATTGACTGTTTTCCTGAATGGTGATTCTGCATCTACCAGCATTCCTTTTTTTATAGAAGATTGCTCACCAATTGTGGATCCTAATTCCACCTGGTTTTTTGGAAGAGAAGATGGAGTGAATTTTACTTCAGGAGTAGCAGCATATGATAATAGTGCCAGGATCAACGGATCCATAAACACCAATGAGCCCTCTGCTATACAGGGTGATGCCAGTGGCAACTTATTGTTTTTTACAGATGGGCGTTTTGTATATGATGCCAATCATAACCTGGTAAATACAAATCCTAATGATACACTTACATGCCATGAAAGCACCCTAAGAGGAACGCTAATCATTCCAGATCCGGCCAATGCCAATGAGTATTATATCTTTTATTCTACTGCTAACTTTCCATCAAACACACAACTAAGAGGATTTAGCTATAGTAAAGTATCGGTAGCTGCAAATGGAACGGTTAGCATGCTACCCAACCTCAATACTTTTGTTCCCCTCCCGCCAGGAGGATTTTTTAATACCCTTCCGGCAGGTGGCCTTGCTACCGGAGAAGCCATATCAGCTGTAGAATACTGTGATGGCTACTGGTTATTATGTACAGCAGATTCTGCTTCTAAAAAGTTTCTTCTTACCTACCAGGTATCATCTACAGGCATTAGTTATGTAGGAGCCACGGACATCTTATTAGCAGCTAGTTCTAATAATCGTGGAAGAACAGTTAATATTTGCCCTTCTCCAAATGGAAATAAAGTAGCTGTATCCAGTATAAATCATCATTCTGGAGAATCAATAGGGCTTAGAGTACTTGAATTTGACAAACAAACAGGCTCGTTGGGTAATATTTTACTGGAAGATAATTTCATTGGAGTTACAGCACAAGCAGGGTACTATGGATTGTCTTTTAGTCCCAATTCAAAACTATTATATGCTAATACCCGGACATCACATTTGCAAATTGTTCAGTATAACCTAAATTCTGCATCACCGCTTTCAACGCGTACTGACATCGGGTATAAATATGTAGCCTCTTCAGGGCAAATGCAGTTGGGGCCTGATAACAAAATTTATATAACAGGTTATTCCAGAAGAAGATTAGCCGTAATTCACCGACCAAATGAAGTAGGCCTAAATTGCCTTTACAGTGATTACGGCCCAACTAAACCATTCACCAGTGGAGGATACCTGGGCGCCCTGCCTAATATTATAGATGCCACTATTAGCAATACCTATGATAATACCATAAGTAGCCAAATAGTAAACTGCACCACTTTCCGGTTTCAACCCAACTTATGCGGACAAACATTTAGCTGGAATTTTGGAGATGCAGCTTCAGGCGCTAATAATACAGCCAATGGTTCCCTGGTGGAGCATAACTTTTCCGGCCCTGGAACTTACATTGTTTCTGTAGCCAATAATTTTGGAACAACCATTAGTGATACTATTGTAATAGATCCTGTACCTGCTCCCGAAATCATTGGAATTACCTGCGACAGCTTAATGCAATTGACCAATTACTCTACCAACAGCTCAGCAAGTTCTTATCAGTGGACTGTAAGTGGCGGTACAATTGCAGGTCTTTCTACCATTTCCAAGGTGGATGTGGTGTGGAATACTTTCCCGGCAACGACCACATTAACTGTTACAGATGAAAACGAGTGCTCCAACAGTAGTTCTTTAACCGTTACAGATTGTTCCGATAATTGTCCTTGCGACCTGAATGCTGGTTTTGTCATCAGTAAAAACGGATGTGAGATCAGTTTTCGCAGAAGGAGAATTTCTGCCTTATGCGGAACACTCTTTTCTACCTGGACCATTCAGGGAGCTGCTGCGCCATTATATGGCAGTAGCGGAAGCTATACTTTTCCACAATCGGGTAATTATGAGATCTGCCACCGCATAGAAGTGAGAGGTCTTTTTGATCAGGTAATCTGTTTTGCTGAAACATGTGAAATAGTAGAAGTAATCGACTGTTCCCCTGGATCTTGTGAAGATGAATGCGAAATAGCCCCTGATATTAAAGTAGAGAGAAAGAACTCATGCACTTTTAATTTTGAAGGACTAAATAATGGAAAAGATTGTGCTTCACAACAGTATGAATGGCTCATTTACAACAGTAACGGAACTTTAGTCAATCAGTTGCTAAGCAAAGATCTGTTGAATTACACTTTTCCGGCATCCGGTATGTACACTGTTTGTTTAAACATTTTTGTGGAAAAAGAAGACGGCAGTTTAAAATGTGAAAAGCAAAAATGTGTGGAGGTAGAAGTGGAATGTGAGCGCTGTGACAAGGAGTGTTCCATTAAACCAGTGATCAAAGTAGAAAAAGAAAACTCCTGTGAGTTTGATTTCTTTGGGTTTAACGATGATACTCCATGTCCGGCTCAGATTTTTGAATGGACAATTTACAATGGTGCCGGGCATATTGTGGCTACACATACCGGTCAGGCCTTTAACAGTTTCTTATTCCC
Source organism: Owenweeksia sp. (assembly GCA_028277105.1). GTDB lineage: Bacteria > Bacteroidota > Bacteroidia > Flavobacteriales > Schleiferiaceae > JANQHO01. The sequence continues at coordinate 44,186 of JANQHO010000120.1, forward strand.
GGTTTCCGGAGTTTACAGAGTATGCCTTGAGATCTATGTATTAGACGATAAGGGAATGAAGAAATGCAAAGAAATGGAATGCATCAACCTGGAAGTTTCCTGCGAATCATGCGAGAAAGAGTGCGATGTGAGTCCGGATATCAAGCCAATTAGTGAAGATAATTGCACTTTTGACCTCAGAGGAATAAACAATGGAGCTCATTGCCCCTCTCAGGTTTATCAGTGGCATATTTATGATGAAAACGGCAATTTAATTCATTTTGCCGTAGGTGGGGATCTTCTCAACTACACCTTCCAGGGACAAGGTCCTTTTAAGATCTGTTTAACCATTGTTGTATACAAGTCAGATGGAAGTATAAAATGCCAAAAAGAAAGGTGTATAGAGCTTGGAGATCTTTGTTCAGAAAGCGCTGGCTTAATTGCAATTAATGCTACTCCTAATCCGGCTGATCATCAATTGACTTTTGATGTAATCAACAAAATACCAGATGTATCTACAGGTAAAATATCCTTATACGATATGTATGGAAATATTGTGATGGAGAAAACTATTTTGCTCCATGAAAAACTTACAGTTGATGTTAGTAGTTTACCAATAGGTAGCTATTTCTATCAGCTGACAACGGATAAACATAATACACCTATGAAAACTATAATTGTAGTTCGTTAAAATAATTGACCGCTCCATTATAACAAAGGGTTTCTGAAAATAAACCCTTTGTTTGTTTTTATGGTTCACAGGTCTGAATCAAAACACCTGTCAGCCTGATGCTTTTCATATTTAGGCCTGATGTGCCATACTGCTGGTAATGATGTAACAGGCAGATAAGACGGTTAACTCTTCGTACAGAACTCTCTTGTTGTAATTGATGATGAGTGTAATATTTATGCAAATATTAATCTAAGTCTGTAAGCATAAAGCTATTTACACATTAACAGATGGTTTCAATAATATTTTGATGACCATTAAAGCTAAACATTTCTCCGGCCTCCTTTAGCAGCATAGCCTGGGCTACAGGAGAGGAAGGCGCTACTACGAAAACGTTTTGCCCTTCTACCTCAATGGGACCTAAACCAATGGCCAAAAAGTATAGCCCCTGTTCTGTTTTTACCAAAGCCCCGCTTTCCACTTTTTGGTGTTTTTTCCGGTAGGGGACCTGTATTAACGCGTTTCTGGCTTTTTGGATCTCACGGAGCTGTTTACCTAGTTTTTCTTGCTCCAACTGTATCATAGCCCGGCCGGTTTCGTGTTTATCTCCAGCCGTACTTTTAGCTTCAGAGGCCAGGGCTTCTTGGGTATCAGCCATAGCCTGCTTGAGTTGCAACAGTTTCTGTTCTAGCTGTTGTAGGCATAAATGAAAGAGCTGTTCTTTGAATTCCCGGAGGCTGATCACTTGTAAAGAGCTATTATTGTTTAGCGAATGAAGTAAAAATATATACCGGCCAATATTACAAAAGAAGCTAAAACAATTTTTTACTGCCAATAAATCGTAATACTACAGAACCTAATATTTATAACAAAAAACTGCCCCCGGAGGGGCAGCTATCAAAGGCCTGTAAGGGAAAATCTGCTGTTATTGCTTGATGAACTTCTTTTTATAGGTCTTCCCATTTACCTCTATATTAAGGATGTACAACCCGGCCGGTAAGGCAGTTGTATTGAGGATAAGTTCACGGGAACCTTGCTCTAGGGTTGCTTGTTTCGACAGATCAGTAAACAGCTGGCCCGAACTGTCAAAGATATGAACTGATCCCACCCTGGGTTTTTCAGCTACATTGCCGATGTTGATGCGAAGGGAACCGTTATTGGGATTGGGGAACAGCTCCAGATCCTGAGTATGAGCTTCCCTTGTTCTGGAATTAACCGGAGTATTTTGTTTAATGATACGCGCCTGAGGGCCGGTGCAGCAATCTTCTTCTATTATAACCTCATCGCATACTTCATAGGTACAGCATTGTCCTTTGCCATCAATGGCTAATACCTTAAGGCATACGGTATAGGTTCCCGTACCGCCAAAGGTATGCAAAGGATTGGGGTCATTGGAAGTTGTACCGTCCCCAAAATCCCAATGGTAACCAATTACCCGTCCATTGGTGGAGATGTTCCTGGTAAACTGGAAAGAACAATTGTCGGTCTTTTTTATTGTGAAGTCCCCACTGATATCGCAAGGGCCTATCTCACAACTTACTTCGATTTCTATACATTTTTTGTCAGAGCAACAATCTCCCTGGGCATTGATGGCATAGGTGGTAAGGCACACGGTATACACACCGTTTTTGGAATAGTAATGCACCGGGTTGGGATCGGTAGAGGTGGCTCCATCACCAAATTCCCAGAAATAACCCACAATTTGAGTACTGCCGTTACTCGGGGCAGACAGGGCGGTAAACTCCCATTCGCAAGTGTTTCTATTGACCTGAGCATCGAAATCACTGTCTACCAGGCAGGGCTCTATGACGGTAATCAGCTCCAGGTCGTCCAGGTTAAAGTCTGTTGCTAAGCCGGAGTTAACCTGCCTGATCTCCAGGTTTATATTGGTAACAGCTCCACCGGTGGTAAAATTAACGGGCTGATTTTGCCAGGCGCCAGTAGGAGTAAAGATGAAGTCCCCCTGGCTTACCCCGTCTACGAATACCTCTACATGAGCTGTACTACCAGTTCTGGGATCTATCCAAAAGGAGAAGTCGTAGTTGGTGTTAGGGTTTACGTTTACGTTTTGACCCCATACTAAATTACCTTGGGTGCTGTCATTACGTCCATCCAGGCGCATTAGGCTGTCCCCGGGCTGATCGTGGCTGGTGCGGCCGTTCCAGCCTGTGTTCACAATATCGTGGGTGTAGGTCCCAAACCCTTCAGGATAGTTTGTATTAAAAGTAGGCGGGTTGTTTCCGGCTTCAAAGTCTCCGTTGTTGATCTGTGCATACCCCAGGGTAGCTCCCAGGAACATTGCAATTAATAGAGTTTTTTTCATGATTACTTGAAATTTTAAATTATTAATGATCTGAAAGTAGGAAGAGGGATTATTTTCTAAAAGCTATAATATATGAATGGGACTTTTTAATACTACAATGTGGTATATGAAAACAGGAACGTTTTAAAGTGAAATATAAATATTAATTTTTTGATGCTATTGGGATATCAAAATATTAAATAAATTATTTGTGAAAATTCTAATATCATAATTATATGATAATGTGTTGTGAAAAGGAAATATAAAAAAATAATTACCAGCTTAATTGTTGCTAATTCTCCTGATTGTAAAAAGTGTTAAGGGATTCTTGCTTACGTAATATTTGTCTGAAATTATATACATCTGACAGTTTACCTATTCATTATAAATAAGTCGAATGATCTTTTTATAAAGCTTTTCATAGCTCACAATAAAAAATGGTAATCAAATTATACCCTAAGGTGAAGAATGTATAAATTAATATAATGACATTAAAAAATAGTTCACCAGATAATTCTTTGTATAAATAAATAGGTAAGATTCGGTTAACTTAATTTCAATTCTGTAAGTAGCTTTTTTATAGCGATTTTATATTAATGTAAAATTTTGTTTACGTGAGTAAATTGCCGATTTCGATTAAAAAAATAGCGTATTCAGGATGGAATTAACCTTTTAAATGATGGATACAACCGTATTCAGAGTTTTAATTTTTGAGGCTCCCCGATAGGCTACTTTCACCCTGTTCGACTCGTGGATTTGGTCAAGAAAATAAAATCCAATCTCTAATTAACCTGAAATTAAATCATTACAATTATGAAAAGCAGACTACTAAGACCGGCTATTGCCGTGATTTTACTTTCTTGTGTTACTTCAATGTATGCCCAGGATTGGCTACCTCCTTTTGCCAATGAAGAGGAAGATATAACGAGGAGAGGAAGGGTTTCCCTGGGGCTTTGGAACCATCAATCTTTTGACCCTTTTAACTACACTCGCCTGTTGGTTACACCCTATGTAAATACTGCTACCCACCCGAGTTCAGAGGCTGGCATGATCGGCCACTTGCAAAGCGGTCGATTCGGTGAGGAGTATGGCGCTCAGTGGATCGGTATAGGCATGTTTAATCAGGGAAGTCATTTCGGCAATTATGGGATGAGTATTTACAGAGGAGAAATGTTCAGTAATCACTTTGTTGAAACCACTAGCGGGAATGTTCTCTTACAGTGGGGTGGCGACATGAGCCGAAAAATGTTATTTCAGTATCGCGATCCAGTTTTACCAGATCCAGCTACTTTGATGAGCTTTCAATACAATGGTACAGAAGGATATATAGGTGTGGGACTTGATCCTATTTACAATGCCACCGAAAGACTGGATATTAACGGCCGCCTCAGGGTAAGAACTATTGATGAGGATGCTTCCCAACAAGCTACCCGTGTTCTTTTAGCGGATAATGACGGGGTAGTTCAATTCCGCGATATTAATACTCTAGGTGGAGGCCAGGGCGGGCAAGACGCGGATTGGGCCGTTAATGGGAATAACATGACCAGCATTCCTACTGGCAATGTAGGTATAGGTACGACTACTCCTAATGCTAGGCTACATGTAAATGGAGCTATACGCGCTGCCGGCTTACCCTTTGGGCAAACTACACTTCCTTACTGGACTGACCTGGAGACTGGTTTTTTCACTACGATTGGTAGCGATGGTGGAGGGCTGTTTGCCTGGGACCAGGATGCTCCACTAAATGATCATGCTGACCTGGTATTGTACTACGGGGATGATCACAATGTTGACTTGCGGATCATCAAAACTTCCTGGACAGGCTCGGAGCAAATTTTTACCGATGTAATGACTTTTAAAGCGAATCAGCTAGTGGGTATCAATACTACCGACCCCACCGAAAGGTTGGATGTTAACGGTTCACTCCGGGTACGTAATATAACCCAGGATGATAATTTAGATAACTTTCTGGTTGCCGATGCCAATGGAGTTATACATTACCGTACCGTCAATTCTTTGGGTGGGAGTGAGTATTGGGCGCTCAATGGAAATAATTTGACTCCCATACCAAGCGGAAATGTAGGTATTGGTGTTAGTACACCCCTTGAAAAACTTGAAGTAAATGGAAATTTTCGTCTCTCCAACAGCAGCGGGATAAGCACTATTAAAACCGGTTTACTTAGCAATGAGTTAAACCTATACGTTGCTAATGATGCTATAGACAGTCCAACATACATCGAAATGAAAAATAATGGTAATGGAGAGGGGAATCTTAAACTGGCCGGTACTTCCGTGGATTTCTATTACAATACTAATAATACCAGTAGAGGTGATTATGGTATGAGTTTGAAATCCACCGGCCAGTTAGTAATTGGTAATGTTGCTGGTCTGGATACAGATAGCGATGTGTATAAGTTATTTGTAGAAAAAGGTATCCGCACGGAGCTCCTACGGGTAGACCTTCAGGGTGATTGGTCTGATTATGTATTTGAGGATGATTATGAATTAAAGAGCATAGCTGAGGTACAGGATTATGTAAAAACCTACAAGCACTTACCTGGCATGCCCTCTGCCGCTGAAGTGGGAGAAAAAGGCATAAATGTAGCTGAGATGGATGCCCTATTGCTGCGTCAGCTGGAAGAGATATGGCTACACCTGATGGAATTGCAAGAGGAAAACGAAGCTTTAAAAGCCGAAGTGGAGCACCTGAAAAGTAAATAGGGATGAGAACACGGGCAATCTCTCTGAAGGCTGGTGTTTCTATTGCCTTTGCCGTTGCATGTTTTTTGACCTCAACTGCTATACAGGCGCAACAACACATGCGCAGCAACTTCTGGTATTTTGGTAAAAATGCCGGTATCGATTTTAATTTGGATGGGAATGGTATCCCTGAACCTATTGAGGGCTCACTTAATCATTACGAGTGTGCTGCCAGTATATCTGATGAGGAAGGAAAACTACTTTTCTACACTGATGGTAGAACTGTTTACGATAAATCTGATACCAAAATGCGAAACGGAGAAAATTTAGATGGGGCTTACTCTGAATCACAAGTTTTAATAGTACCTCATCCAGGGAATTCAGATTTGTATTACATTTTTACAACAGGTGCAGGTGCTTCAATAGATCATGAGTATTCTTTGGTTAATATGAAATTGAATGGTGGTTTGGGAGATGTAGAACCTTTGCAAAAGAATATACCTTTAAATATGGCTTCTAATATGATGGAGCAAATTTCGGGTATTGCTTGCTCAAATGGAGATATTTGGATTATTACTCATAGGATGAATAGTAAAAAATTCTTAGCCTATAAAATTGATACATATGGCTTACATAATGCCCCAATAGAATCAATAGCAAATCTATTTGCAACTTCTACAGGTCCAGGTGCGATCAAATTTTCTCATGATGGTACTAAGATTGTTATGAATAGAAAAAGAAGTAGTGGTGATGTCGTTATATTCGATTTTGATTCTACCACTGGACTGGTTTCGACCGATCCCGTAATAATAACGACTTCTTTAGATATGATTTATGGTGTTGAATTCTCCCCTGATAATACAAAGCTTTATGTGGCAGGTAAAGATATTATTCAAATCGATCTATCTAATAATTACACTCAAACTGTTTTTCAGCCTTCATCTATTGACGGATGGGCTTATAATTTATTATTAGGGCCTGATGGGAAAATATACTCAAGTACTATTGGAAACTCATTAAATGTCATTAACTATCCCAATCGGGTTGGAGTAGAAGCTGAGTTTGTTCAAGAGGGGTTTACTTTGTTACCTGGAACATCATCTGGAGGCTACTCACTACCTAATTTTGTTCAGAATTACACGGTTCTACCTTGCACTTCTTCGTTGGTATTCAACAGTGATAATCAGCTTCCAGACTATGTAACCATGGTTTCAGATTTTATTAGGGCGGGTAGTGCTTATAACAGTGGAGATAAAAATCGAATCAAAACAGTAAAATCTGGCTCAGCTTTATATACTATACTTCAAGCAGGGAATTATGTGGAATTAGGCCATAACTTTGAAGTAAAGCCTTTGGCTAGAACATTCTTTAAGGCTTTTATTACAGTATCCTGTAACAGTCCTGCATGTAATAGTGGTACAGGCAAAAGATCAATAGAAGTAGAGAGCACTGATGAAGAAAGCAAGGTCATCGACTTGCACCTCTTTCCTAACCCATTGCATAGTAGTGAATTACAACTGGAATACACCCTGGCAGAAGATAAACCGGTGAGCATTTTTCTTTACAATGCCGTAGGGCAGGAAGTCAGGCGTTTACTAGATGGTACAAGGCCAGGAGCCGGTTCTTATTCCCATAGCTTCAATGTATCCGATCTGGCTTCAGGCATTTATACCTGCCGTATGCAGGCCGGGGAAAAAGTGATCAATCGAAAGCTGATAGTACAGTAAAGGTAGGAAGAGAGAAAGCTATTGTCAAACCCTTTAATCATTGAGATGATGAACTTAGTTTCTTTTAAAAAAAATACAATATTCTTTCTGATCTTCCTTTGTTTTTCTGCTTTACATGGCCAACAACATTTCAGAAGTAATATCTGGTATTTTGGTAAAAATGCCGGTATCGATTTTAACCTGGATGGGAATGGTGTCCCGGAACCTATCAGAGGGGAACTTGATCACTTTGAAGGAACAGCATCTATATCGGACGAAATGGGGAATTTGCTATTCTACTCCGATGGGATAACGGTTTATGATCGCAATGGCGATATGATGCCTGAAGGAACAGGTTTAGGTGGAGATTATTCTGCAGCACAGATGTTGATCGTACCTCATCCCGGTGACCCTAACCTGTATTATATCTTCACTGCGGACGCTCATGAGGATGATGATATAGTTGAACATGAATTTACTTTGGTAGACACGAGCCTGAATGATGGATTGGGTGATGTTCTTCAAAAGAATGAGCCGTTAACCGATGCATCGGGGAATATGGCAGAAGCCATTTGCGGTGTAGCATGTCCCAATGGAATAAGCTGGATTATTACTCATAGATGGAATAGCAACAAATTTTTGGCATACAAGATCGATAAAAACGGATTGCATAACACTCCTGTTGAATCAGAGGTAGGGCCAGCTTTAACTGAACGAAGAAATGGAAAGATGAAATTTTCTCACGATGGTACTAAAATCGTAACTACTGATATTAAAATAGGGGATCCAACGGAGATTATGTTATGTGACTTTGACCCGGTTTCGGGGAAAGTGCGAAATCCAGAGATAATTTCACTTCCACTTTATATCAGTTCCAGTATTGAATTCTCCCCAGATAATACTAAACTGTATGTGGCAAACGCGGATTTAATTCAGATTGACTTAGTGAACAATAATGCGCAATTCTCTTTTCCAAGAGATTACCATAGAGTTGGCAGATTAGCATTAGGGCCTAATGGGAAAATATATTGTACAAGCAATACACGGGAAGCACTACATGTAATTAACGAGCCTAACCGAGTTGGAATAAGAGCGAATTTTGTTATTAATGGATTTCAGTTATTACCGGGAACAAGCACAAGATCCTCTCTACCTGATTTTATGGCAAACTTAACAATCCCTGAATGCACTGTTTCAGAAGTGTACAATAATAATGATCAGCTTCCCTATTTACTAACCATGGTTTCAGATTTCATTTGGGCAGGTAGTAGTTATGATGGAGGTAATGCATCTTTAATGGTAGCTTCAGGTTCAGCCAACACTACTACTCTTCAGGCAGAAAATTATGTAGAACTAGGCCCTGATTTTGAAGCAAAGCCTTCAGCCAATACTTACTTTTTAGCGTTGATTTCCCCTTGTTATAGTTCTGCCTGTAACGGGGGGGCTGGAAAAAGATCAATGGAAGAAGAAAGTACAGAGGAAGAAGACGAGTTTGCCGATCTGTATCTCTTTCCCAACCCATTATATGGTAGTGAATTACAACTGGAATATACCCTGGCAGAAGATCAGCCGGTGAGTATTTTTCTGTACAATGCCGTAGGGCAGGAAGTCAGGCGTTTACTAGATGGTGTAAGGCCAGGAGCAGGTTCTTATTCCCATAGCTTTAATGTATCCGATCTGGCTTCAGGCATTTATACCTGCCGTATGCAGGCCGGGGAAAAAGTGATCAATCGAAAGCTGATAGTACAGTAAAGGCAGGAAGAGAGAAAGCTATTGTCAAACCCTTTAATCATTGAGATGATGAATTTAGTTTCTTTTAAAAAAAATACGATAATCTTTCTGATCTTCCTCTGTTTTTCTGCTTTACATGGCCAACAACATTTCAGAAGTAATATCTGGTATTTTGGTAAAAATGCCGGTATCAATTTTAAATTGGGCACCGCCTGTCCTCCTGAGCCTATTAGAGGACCGTTTGAAACTTATGAGGCAGCGGCCGTTATGTCTGATCTGGAAGGTAATGTATTATTTTCAACCGATGCAGTAACAGTTTATGACCGCAATGGCGATCCAATGCCTAATGGAAGTGGCTTGGCTGGTAGCATTTCTGAAAAACAGGTATTGATCATGCCACATCCCGGTAACCCTGATCAATACTACATTTATACCACGGGCGAAGGAATACCGCTGGTACATGAGTATACTTTGATCGATATGAGCCTGAATGATGATTTGGGTGATGTGGTTATGTCTCCTTTACCACAAAAGAACTTACCGTTGGCAGGCGCTACTCAAATGATAGAAGGAGTTACCGGTATCGTTTGTGCTGATAAGAGTTGGATAGTTTCACAAGTATTTGATGATAATAAATATCTGGCCTATAAGGTAGATCACAACGGACTTCATGCTAATTCTCCAGAAGTGTCGAAAATAGGGCCGGTTTCAGGCAATACTACAAACTCCATGAAGTTTTCTCATGATGGGGCTAAGATTGCCATAGAACATTTTAAATACAGGGCTCCATTAGAAAAAGCGTTATTGCTAGGCGATTTTGATCTTAGTACAGGAGAAATCTTTGATATGGATACAATAATACTTGAAGACGAAACAATAACCGGTTTTGAGTTTTCCCCTGATAATACAAAACTATATGTTGCTGCTTTTTATAAAATTATTCAAGTTGATTTAGCCAATAATAATACTCAAACAGTTATTTACTCTGATCGGGATCACTCCTATTTTTCGGGTTTGTCACTGGGCCCCGATGGAAAAATATATGTAGCATCAATTAGGCGTTCTATTTTAAGTGTTATTAATCAACCTGATATGGCTGGTACTGCAGCAGATTTTGACTTCAACGGTTTTCGATTATTAAGAGGTACTGCTACGGTTGTAGGTTTTATAAATTTTGTCCAGAATTATACTGTTTCCACTTGTACAGATATAATGCTAAGCTATACTAACAATGATCAATTACCCGATCTTTTCACTTCAGCTTCAACCTCTATTAAGGCAGGTAGTGGTGTTGGGTCTTCAACCGTAACTTCAGGTACTACTAATAAAACTAGCCTTCAGGCTGGAAATTATATAGAATTAAGCCCCAATTTTGAAGCAAAGCCTTCAATAGAGGCATATTTTTCAGCTTACATTTCTCCTTGTAATGGCTCAATATGTAGTGGCGGTTCCGATAAAAGATCAATGGAAGGAGCAAACATGGTGGAAGAAAACAGCGAAGAAGAAAGAGAAGTTATCAGTCTGCAACTCTTTCCCAACCCATTGAAAAGTAGTGAATTACAACTGAAATACACCCTGGCGGAAGATAAACCGGTGAGCATTTTTCTGTACAATGCTGTAGGGCAGGAAGTCAGGCGTTTGGCAGATGGTATAAGGCCTGGAGCTGGCTCTCATTCTCACACTTTTGATGTTTCCGGCCTGGCAGCCGGTATTTATACCTGCCGTATGCAGGCTGGGGAGAAAGTGGTGAACCAAAAACTGGTAGTGCCGTAAATGTTGTAAGTACAAGCAGTTGATCAATATTATCTGGAAATCAAACCTGTTAAACCATGAAAAAGAATGAAGTTTTTGCAAAAACAATCCTGGGAGTTTTGTTAACGGCTTTCTGTTTTACAGCTTCACAGGCGCAACAATACATGCGTAGTAACTTCTGGTATTTTGGCAAAAATGCAGGCATCGATTTCAATCTGGATGGCAATGGTATTCCCGAGCCAATTAGCGGGCCAATAGATCAACTTGAAGGTACTGCTATTATGTCTGACTTACAGGGCAATGTGTTGTTTTCTACAGATGGGGTCTCCGTTTATGATCGCAATGGGAATTCAATGCCTAATGGCAGGGGGTTAAGCGGACATGAATCCACATCACAAGTATTGATCGTACCTCATCTCGGTAATCCCGATCAGTATTACATCTTCACTACAGATGCAGGAAAATTTGAGCACCACTATAGCCTAGTAGATATGAGCTTGAATAACGGTTTGGGTGATGTTGACCGGTTACAAAGGAATATTCCAATAGCCAGGGGTTCCAAAACAACAGAAGGGATTTCAGGTATTATTTGTAATGACGAAAAGGGCTGGATTATTACTCATAACGGTCAGAATAATAAATTCTTGGCTTATGAAATCAACAGAACCGGATTGCATAATTCCCCGGTGGAATCAGCAATTGGCCCAGATTTTCGATATGCGGATCATACGGGCCAAATAAAATTCTCACATGACGGTACTAAGCTAGTTGTTCCCTATTATGATTACATAAGCTATATATACAGTGTTTTATTATGTGATTTTGATCCCGGTACAGGAGAGGTATTGGATGTGGATACTATAATGCTACCTGATAAGTTTAATCCTTATGGTACAGAATTTTCTCCTGACGACACAAAAATATATTTGACACAGAGAGGAGGGGGAAATTCAATTATTCAAATTGATCTGGCCAATAATGCCCGGTTAAACACTATTGCTTTTGCCTCTGGTAATGATCTGTATGCTATGTTGCTGGGGCCTGACGGGAAGATATATATTAACCGTAATAGTAATTCGTTGAGTGTGATTAATCAACCCAACGAGGTAGGAGGAGCGACAGATTTTGTTTTAAATGGCTTTCCTTTATTGCCAGGCTTGGAAGGGAATATAGGAATCCCTAATTTTTCACAGAATTATACGGTTCCCGAATGTGATGCTACGGTATTGATCTACAATAATGATGATCAATTACCTAACCTTTTAGCCACAGCCTCTGATTATATTCTTGCAGGCAGCCGCTACGATGCTGGTAGTCCCTCATCATTGGTTACTTCGGTTCCTGTTAATAACACCCGTTTACAAGCCGGCAACTACATTGAACTAGGCTCTGATTTTGAAGCAGCACCTTTGACGCAGGCCTCCTTTTCAGCTTTTATTTCAACTTGTTCCAGTGTTGTTTGTGATGACGGTACCAGTAAAAGATCGATAGTGGAAGAAAACAGTGAAGAAGAAAGTGAAGTTGCCGGCCTACATCTCTTCCCTAACCCATTATATGGCAGTGAATTACAACTGGAATATACCCTGGCAGAAGATAAGCCAGTAAGCATTTTTCTGTACAATGCCGTGGGGCAGGAAGTCAGGCGTTTGGAAGATGGTATAAGGCCTGGAGCCGGCTCTCATTCTCACACTTTTGATGTTTCCGGCCTGGCAGCCGGTATTTATACCTGCCGTATGCAGGCCGGGGAGAAAGTAGCGAACCAAAAGCTGGTAGTGCCATAAATCCAAACGGTTGATCAATGCTACATTTTTACTACCAATAATCCGTAGAAAGCAGGATACTACATAGCCTACTATTTATAACAAAAAGCTGCCCCCGGAGGGGCAGCTTTCAAAGACCTGTGAGGGAAAATCTTCTGTTATTGCTTGATGAACTTCTTTTTATGAGCCTTTCCGTTTACTTCTATATGCAGGATATAAAGCCCGGCTGGTAAAGCAGTCGTATTGAGGATAATTTCATTGGTAACTTGTTCTACGGTTGCTTGTCTCGAAAGATCGGAAACCAGTCGACCTGAGCTGTCAAAGATGAGGGTCGACCCTACCTTCGGCTTTTCCTTTGCATCGTCAATTTTAAGGCGAAGGGAACCGTTATTGGGGTTGGGAAACAACTTGATATGAGCCTCCTTGCTTGTGGAATTTACAGGGGTGCTTTCGCCAACGCCAAGCCCCTGAGAGCTGAGCTCCAGGTCGTCCAGGTTAAAGTCTGTGAAATGACCAAAGTTAGCCTGCCTGATCTCGAGGTTTATACTGGTACCTGGTCCGGTGGTAAAATTAACGAGCTGATTTTGCCAGCCGCCAGTAGGAGTAAAGGTGAAGACCCCCTGGCTCGCACTGTTCACGAATACCTCTACCACAGCAGTACAGTTTGTTCTGGGATCTATCCAAAAGGAAAAATCATAATTAGTATTAGGGTTTACGCTTACGTTTTGCCCCCACACTAAATTGTTTTCAGAGTTGCTAAGCCGTCCATCCAGGCGCATTAAGCTATCTCCCGGCTGATCGTGACTAGTGCGGTTATTCCACCCGGCATTTACGATCTCATGGGTGTATACTCCAAAGCCAACAGGGTAGTCGGTATTGAAAGTAGGTGGGGTGTTTCCGGATTCAAAATCTCCGTTGTTGATCTGTGCATATCCCCCAATAGCTCCCATGAGCATCACTAATAGTAAAGCTTTTTTCATGTTCAGGTACAGTTTTTAATAATTTGAAAATAAATAAGGGGATAAGCCCTGGCAAGCTTTAATGCATGAACGAGACTTATGGATACATCAGCGCAACCATTTTCTTAATGAATGTTTTTTGAAAAAGGCTTTTGTTTGAGTAATTGACTATCAAATAATTAGAATAAGAAAAATCTTTCCCGTATAAACCGTGATTAAATTTTTTGAGTAAAGGGGTTACTGATGTTAGACCTTTTATATCAATACAGGGCCGCTAATAGCTTCCCTTTGCTGCTGTATTTTGGGATCAGCGATATACTCATCGTATTCCATCAACTTATCCAGCATACCGTAAGGACTGAACTCAATAATGCGGTTGGCCACGGTTTGGGTAAAGGTGTGGTCGTGGGAAGTGAATAGAACAGTGCCTTTAAAGTCCTTTAAGGAATTGTTCAGGGCCTGGATGGATTCCAGGTCGAGGTGGTTGGTAGGCTCGTCCAACATCAGCAGATTACCTTCTTTGAGCATCATACGGGATAACATACAGCGCACCTTTTCGCCCCCGGAAAGCACCCGGGCTGATTTCAGGGTTTCTTCCCCGGTAAAGAGCATTTTCCCCAAAAAACCGCGGATGTACACTTCGTCTTTGTTTTCGGAATACTGGCGCAGCCAGTCGATGAGGTTGTCCTCCGTATCAAAGAAATGAGCATTCTCATTGGGCAGGTAAGCGGTAGTAATGGTTTGCCCGTAGGTATAACTGCCGCTGTCGGGCTGGAGCTTGCCGTTGAGTATCTCCAGCAGCGTAGTAATCGCCAGGCTGTTGTCGCTCAGTAAGGTGATCTTATCACCTTTGTTTACTTTAAAACTCAGGTCTTTAAAGAGTAGAGTACCGTCCTCGGCATGGGCGCTGAGGTTTTCCACTTCCAGTATCTGATCACCGGCTTCGCGCTGCTGATTGAAGATGATAGCGGGATATTTCCGGCTGGAAGCCTGTATTTCGTCCACATTGATCTTTTCCAACAGCTTTTTGCGGCTGGTCGCCTGCTTACTCTTGGCAGCATTGGCGCTAAAGCGGGAAATGAACTCCTGTAATTCCTTCCTCTTTTCTTCGGCTTTTTTATTGGCAGCCGCCCTTTGGCGCAGGGCAAGCTGACTGGATTCATACCAAAAAGTATAGTTGCCGGTATAGAGTTTTATTTTCTGGAAATCAATATCAGCTATGTTGGTACAAACAGTGTCCAGGAAGTGGCGGTCGTGCGATACTACGATCACCGTATTCCTGAAGTTGAGCAGAAAATCTTCCAGCCAACTGATGGTTTTCAGATCCAGGTCGTTAGTAGGCTCGTCAAGGATCAAAAGATCGGGATTGCCAAAAAGGGCCTGGGCCAGCAGTACCCTTACTTTAAGGCTACCCTCCAGCTCTTTCATCTGTTTGTAATGATCTTCCTCGCTTATTCCCAGTCCGCTGAGAAGAGCCGCAGCATCCGATTCGGCATTCCAGCCGTCCATTTCGGCAAATTTTTCTTCCAGCTCAGAAGCTTTGATGCCATCTTCTTCGCTGAAGTCGGGCTTGGCGTAAATAGCGTCTTTCTCCTGCATCAGCTCCCACAACTGTTGATGCCCCCTGATAACAGTATTCAATACCGTCTCATCGTCATACTCAAAGTGATTTTGCTTGAGTACGGCCATGCGCTTGCCAGGTTCGAGACTCACACTGCCGGTAGTAGGGCTCACTTCACCGGAAAGGATCTTCAGGAAAGTAGATTTTCCAGCTCCGTTGGCCCCAATGAGGCCGTAACACCTTTCACCGTGGAATTTAATGTTGACATCGTCAAAAAGTACGCGCTTGCCAAATTGCAGGGAAACATTACTTGCTGTTATCATCGCTCTGTTTAAAGGGCTGCAAAACTAGCAAGAATAAATGGTCTTTAACTATACAGGCTGATTATTACAGTGTTAAACTGCAACTCAAAATTGCCAGTTGAAAGAACCGTTCGTCATGTTAAGAGTATCGGTATTACTGAAGGCAGAAGCTACCATAGTATTAAAAGTGCCGGAGATGGAATTCTGATTGTTAGTAGTAATGGTTATGCTTCCGGAGAGGTTATTATTCCACAGCACATTATCTTTTGTGTAAGCCACGGTGATTATTGAAGAGGTAGCAAAATTGAAAGTTCCGGTGGTATCTTCCGGAAAGAATATCTGTACTGAGGAGTTATCACTGTTTTTGAAGGCATTTACCTGGGTTGTACCCCCGGAAGTAGCAGTGTTGCTAATGGTATTTTGCCAAACACTACCGTCAATGGTAACGGTCAGCTGGTTGCTGTTTTGATTATCCTGATCATCATCGTCTTTGGAGCAACTTATAGCCAAAAAAGAGGCCATCAAAACCGGGATCAAAAAATTTTGGAACTTGAATATTGTCATCGTCATAATGAGTTTAAACGAATAAAGGTAAGCTAACAACCTTTATTTAAAAAACTCCTGACAAGCTTATGCTTACCTGCTGATGGTCTGGCAAGTGATATAAGAGTTTTACAAAACCATATTCTTCGTGGAAAAAGTAACTTCCGGTAATAGCGCCTGTCTCCGAAGTAGCCGTTGCTATGGTTTGATGAGCCAGGATGTTTTGCCGCAGGGGGATGTTGATCCTGTGAAGGCCATTGTACTTTTGAGTGGTTTTCACTTTGGTGATGGTTTCCCCTTCATAGTTTTTAGCCATAGTAATGCTTCCCTCAGAGGAATAGCGGTAAGTAGTATCTTCCAGTACTTTGGAGTTGAGGGAAGGGAATTCGGCAAAGCTGAGAATGTAGAGCTCACCAACCCGCGGAGGGTGAATAAAAAACTCTTCTTCACTGTCTATTACCCCGGTACTGTTGGTGAGTTCAGTTGTCTCTCCTCCGGCAGACTGGTAATAGGTCCAGATGATTTTGGTTTGCTTTCTTTCGGGATAAAAGCCATCGGTAACTTCCAGTTTCAGAGAATCAGTTTTCAGGAGCTGACCGGTACTGTCGGTAAACTGTACTAAAAAGCTGAATTCTTTGCCCGGAATATAAATGCGGTTATCGCTGTTCTTATTCCAACTGCAAGACCCTAAGGTTATAGTGATAAGGAAGAGCGTGAATGTTCTGGGAAGCAGATATGTTTTATTCTTCAACCGCAATTTCGCGATAGGTTTTGTTGACCAGCTTCCAGCCACCGGGATATTTATAAAGGGCCAGAAAATCGATATACCGGGCTTTGTTGCCTACTAAAAAAGTAAGTTTTACATTGGCCAGCTGGCCTTCCACATCAATTTTATGGTAGCGAACGGAAACCTGTTCCTGGGGTGGGAGGGGATACTTTCCGGCTGCTTTATTCTTTTCAACCCTTTTGATGAGGTCTGCATAAGTTACAATCCTGGTTTGGCCGTTCTCCTCCAGTCCGATCATCTCAAAGTGCTCGCTAAAGCCGAGTTCGATATTCCTGACCACGCCTTTGTTGAACACTCCGTTTACATAGGCTTCCCTGATCAGTTCACGTATGGCCAATTCGTCTTCGCGGGTTTGCTGGGCATGAGCAGAGAAAGTAATAACCAAAAAGGTAATGATGGGTAATATCTGTTTCCAGTTTTTCATCAAAAAAATATGAGTTTACCGCAAACTTAATGGTTGCGTTTAATCACTATTCTTAATTGATCTTTTTTATCAGTTAATTTTAATCTTATTTCTACTTTATCCTTTTGCTTAATGATATCATGGATCAGGATAGCTTCCATATTGGACCACCCCAATTGAAAAGCGGTACCTTTCCATTCTTCCGTATAGAATATGGCAACTCTTCCCAATGAGGTCTCAATAGTTTCATGACCTACTTTGTCTTCACAAGCGTAGGGACATACTATAACGGCTTTTATTTCAGGCCTGAAATATTCTTTGAGCTCATTGTTGTAAACCAGTTTTTGTATGATTTCTTCCATCTCCAATGCCTCCTGGGCAATCAGCTTATTGAAGCCTAAGAGAAGAAATACCAATAATGTGAGTGTAATGGGTTTTTTCATATTGGGGAGTTGATGTTTTGTCCAAAGCGGATTAAATTTCCATCTAAATCTACGATAGCAAATTCACGCATACCCCAGGGTTGGTCCTGCAGCTTTCCGTTGGGATGGATCACCCCGGCCTGTTGCATTTCCTCATAAAGTTGGTCAACTTCGGTTACGTCTACGTAGCAACTGGTGTTTTCGGGAAAGATCTTATCGTCACAATGCCAGAAGTGAATGGTGATCTCATCACGGCTTACAATACCGTAGCCTTCGTCTTTCCAAAGAGGGCGAAAGCCCAGTGTATTCTCGTAAAAAGCTACAGTTTCTTGAATATCCAGAGAAGCCAGAACGGGATGTGAGCGTTGGAGCATTTTAAGGTTTTAGATGTATTGCAATTTAACTTTTAAACCTTAAAATGCATCTTATAGCTGAGGAGATTAATAAACTTTTTTACAAACCTTTCTCCAGCGACTGACGTACCAGATCCAAGATAGCTTCGGTGTTTACGGAATCTTTTTCGGTTGTTTTATAAGTACGTGCTTTGGCTCCGTTACCGGATAGAATATGGTGTTTATCGTCTAGGGAGGCTCCTTCCATGAAGAGTAGGGTAACGTGATTTTTGGCTATTCTGTAACCGCAAATATTTTTCTTATTAAAAAAGGCGATACTACCCCATTTAATGCCTTCTTTTACCCTGTTATCGGCAGAAAGTACAGCTTCCCTTATTTCCAGTACCAGTTTCTTTTGTAGTTCCGGCAGCCCGTTTACATAGCGTTCGATCTCAGTATTGCTGTATTCAATCATGGTTGGGATTTTTATAATTGTAAATAAATGCTATGGCTAAACCTATTATCCCACCTATGAGGAGATGAGCGAGAGTATTTAAGACAAAAATGAGATTGAAATCTACTTTCCAGATAGCTCTTACCACTATGGCCTGAGGTAGAAACATCAGTGTAGCGGCCAAGCAGCCAAAAACAAACCCCCGGCCTGTTTGGGGACTTGTTTTATAATAAAAGGGGAACAGGTAAACTATTAATCCGACATAGAGTAGATGGTTTAGCATCAAGGCCGGATAATTTATTTCATCTCTCCGGTAGGGCACCGTATTTGCTTCATCCGTCAACATGTACCAAACAGTGGTAAGCAGGTTACTCAACACAAAGGCCACTATTACTGCCAGTACCATTTTTTTAGTATTCATAGGAGGTTTATTAAGTTTTCAGCAAAGTTGCTTTTTACCTTTTGGGAAAAATTGACATTTTGCGACATATTTGATCACGGTGTTTTTTGCAGGAAAATTTGTGTTGGACCTGGCGGAGTTTGCGGAGAGTAAAGGTCTCTCCCGCAGGCATGTTATCCTGACTTCCGGTAAGTCGGAAGAGCAGCTTGTGAAAGAAGGCTGCCTGGTGGATTACGACTGTATCGCCAATGTTTTTACTGCCATTAAAAAGGAGGGGGTTGTACAAGATTTTGGCCTGCTGATGGGCGAGCAGATCAATCTGCAGGCAACGGCTTACCTGGACCGCTTAATGGAAAGTTGTTCCGGGGTAGAGGAAGCTTTTCAATATGCAGTAGCTTACAGCAAACTGATCAGTGATGCTATGGATTGTAGCCTGGAAATTTCGGAAGACAACTTCAGGGTAAATTTTGAATTAAATCCCAATTGGGTTTTAAAGGACGATTACGCTATTCATCAAAACCTCAACCTGGCTTTGATATGTACCAAGAACTCCCTGTTCCGGCTTACTCAAAGGGAATACTTCCCTCTTGAAGTGCATTTCTATTATCCCAAGCCCAGAAAACTGTTGGAATACTACCGGCTTTTCAATTGCCGCTTAAAGTTTAATGCGAAGGTTTCGACTATTGTATTTCACCGGCATATTCTCGGTAGGCCTAATCAAAGAGCCGATAGTGACCTGAGAGAACAACTAAAAGAGGCAGCAGATAAAGTAATCACCAGCTTGCCCAATGAGAACCAGTTGCTCAGTAAGGTTAAAAAACTGATCCTTGAAGCTGTTTCTGCCAATTTGTCTCCCATAGACCAGGTGGCTGAGAAGCTCAATATGAGTCCCAGGACTTTGCAACGCAAGCTTAAGGCTCTGAATACTTCTTTCCGGCACATTCAAAATGAGGTTAAATTGCAATTGGCGCAAAAGCTCATCAGAAAAGGAATAAATAATGTGGATGAGATCGCTTATTTAACAGGATATTCGGAATCCAGTGCTTTGATAAGAGCCTTCAGGGTTCAAACGGGTATTACTCCCAGGCAGTATTATTTAAATAATTGATATATCAATAGGTTATTCTCTCTTTAATACAAATTCTCCTCCCTGCTTCAGTATCATAGTATTTTCAGCGGGTTTAAATTCCAGTTCCAGCCTGGCTTGTTCAAAGCGGAAGATGTGATCGCCATAGGCTTCCAAAGGAAAAGAGGATTGTCCGGTAGCCTGACCTATTAGTACGTTATCTTTTTTGTTGATGGTCACTTTAAGCGGAAAAGTGGGGCTGCCGTATACTCCCAGGTATTGATCTAATTCTTCGCTTTGGAGTTGTATAGCTGGCTTGAAATCCGGCAGGGTATATTCTTTGCCATAATAGATGCTCAATACACCTATTAAGATGTCGTTCATAGGCGTTACTACTCCGTTAGAAGTGTAGGCTACAGCAACCTTGTCCTTCTCAAAATAGGCAGCGGTAGATTGAAAGCCATCGATACCTCCATTGTGGCCGAAAGCTATTTTATCGTAAAAAGGAATCTGAAAAAGCCCCAGGCCGAAATTGTCTACTAATTCGGTCATTTGGTTCAAAGAAGATCCGGAAACCAGTTTGCCTTCAAATAAACCTGTGTAAAAAATGTTGAGATCGGTAGGAGTGGAAACAATGGCACCCGCTCCCAGGGGAATGCTCATATCGGTTTCGGTGGCGAGTTCCCAGGAAATTTCTTTACTGTAAGATAAAGCTTCGCTTTGGGCGGAGCTTATTTTTCCACCCAGATAGGTGCTTTTAAGTTTCAAGGGTTTTACGATACGGTCCTGTAGAATAGCTGCAAATTCTTTTTGGTCGGTTTTTTCAGCAATAAAGGAAAGTAGCAGGTAGTTGGTATTGGAATATTTGGCTTTTTCTCCCGGTCCGAATACCGTTCCGTTCTTATTTACCAGTCCCAAAAGCTCAGCTTTGCTTTTGGGCTTTTCCATCCAGGTTAAATAGTCATCGGCATTGGTGTAATTAAAAAGGCCGCTGCGATGCCGCAGCATTTGTTCTATACTTATTTCATCGGCATTAGGGAGATCAGGGAAAAAAGCAGCCAGCCTGGTATCCAGGCTCAGTTTTTCTTCTTCCACCATTTGCATGATCATAACAGCAGTAAAGGTTTTGGAGATAGAGCCGATGCGGTATTTGGTTTGAGCCCTGGCTTTTTGGTTTTTTTCTGCATCGGCATAGCCTATAGCTCTTTGATAAACTTCTTTTCCATCTTTAAAAATGGATAGGCTCCCCATCGCTCTTTCATTTTTTTCGAGGCCGTTCAATAAACTATCCAGTTTGGCTTTATTGAAATCCTGAGCCAGCAGGCCTGTCAGAAAACTGATAAACAGTAGGAAGGTTGTAAGTGGTTTCATAGCAGTAGTGTTAAGTTTTTATAAATGTAAGGATCAACAGGAATTATTTTTGGGAAAAGAAAAATACGTTAACTCTCTATTTTTTGTGTTTTATTCCCTCCTGCTCCATTAAATAAAGGCCGTAATTCCTGATCGTTTCAATAATAGGAATAGTTGTTTTGCCTTTTTCGGTGATGGAATATTCCACTTTAGGAGGAACAACGGGGTATACTTTCCGGTGAATGAACCCTTCGCTCTCCAGTTCGCGGAGTTGCGTGGTCAGCATTTTATCCGTTATGTGAGGGATGTCTTTTTTGAGTTCGCTGTACCGCATGATCCGGTCTTTCAATCGCCATAGGATGGGCATTTTCCAGGTGCCGCCAATGCGGTCCATGGCAAATTCTACCGGGTTGTAGTACAGTTTGTTGTTGTAGATGAATTCGGGCATTTCTTTTTAATTGTGGATTGTCAATTATTAATTGTTAGTTATTAATGGTGAATGGTTAATTGTTGGTTGACTTAGTTGTTTTAATAATGGAAGTCAGGATCTTGATTAACTCTGTCGCGTTATTATGGGAGTTTTGAAATTGAGATTCACTCAGATAATCCGTTCTTTTTAGTAACTCCAACCAGTATAAGGTTTCATTGGCTTCTTTTTGGGCTATGGAAAGCTTATGGATAAAGTCAGCTCTGCTTTCTGCATGTTCAGCTTCTCTAACCAGAGCCCCTATAGCGGTGCCACTTCTCAAGAGTTGCTTCGACATTACATATTCTTTTTTATCTGCTTTGAGCCACTTGAACAGTACGACTACTTCGATTGCAAATTCAAGGCTTTTGTCTTTCAGGATATTCTTTTTCATTGACAATTAACCATTAACAGTTTACAATTTGATGATACTTTCCAAAAAGTAAGTACCATTACATTAGGTAAGTATATTGCCAAATATAGGGTATAGTTTCAACTTTGTGATATAAATCAAAAAGATATGAGAAAGATCATCTTAACCCTGAGCAGTTTGTCACTTCTATTGGCCAGCTGTGGAACTAAAGATCAATCGGAATCAAAAATTGAAATGTCTAACACTGATAATCACAAACAAATGGAAACAACCGTAAAAGAAGAGAAACATTACGTACATGCTCACGGTATGCCAGCCAAAGGCAAAATATTAATGGTTGCGAGCAGCCCTGCCGTATCGGAACAAACAGGCTGGCCTATTGGCTTTTGGGCAGCAGAGTTGACTCATCCGCTCCATGTATTCCAGGAAGCTGGCTATGAAGTGGAACTGGTTTCCACCGAAGGAGGAAAAATAGAAATGGATGCCTATTCCAATCCCACGGACGAAAGTGGCTATTCGGCCGGTGATGTGATCTCCCTGGGGTATATGCAGCAGCAGTGGTTTAACGATATGCTGGCTAACACCAAAAAGCTAACCGAGGTAAACGCTGATGATTACGATGCCATTTTCCTGGTAGGTGGACAGGGGCCCATGTACACCTTCAGGGGAAATAACGATCTGAAGAAACTCTTTGCTGACTTTTATGAATCGGGTAAACCGAGTTCGGCCGTATGCCATTCCACTACCTTACTGCTAGAGGCTAAGAGATCGAACGGGGAGCTGATCGTAAAAAGTAAAACCTGGACGGGCTTTGCCAATTCTGAGGAAGACTATGCCGATGAGGCCGTAGGGCAAAAGATACAGCCTTATCGCATTGAAGACGAGGCTGGCAAGCTGGAGGGAACCACCTTTAAAGTTACCGATGCTTTTGCTTCTTATGCCATTGCAGACGGAAACCTGATCACTGGCCAGCAACAAAACTCCGGAGCAGCTGCCGCCCGGATGGTTGTGGAACAATTGGTTAAATAACTAAAACAAGAAGGTAGTTTCGATAAGGATCACCCTTTGTTTTCTCTCAAAAGATGACAAGTAAAGTAATACTATCCATAGCTTTTTTAGTTGTCAGTATCCAGGGTTGGGGTCAAAGCCTGGAGTTAATGCCCGGCACGGAGCGCATTTTTGCCGATGTACAATGGCTTAAGGCTTTTGATGAAGACTATAAATGGACCTTGTTCAGCCGCTCAAGAGCTACGGTGGATTACGAAGAAAATACGGATCTGTTTACAGGCGCTTACGTCAATTATACCACTAGATCCGGTTTTGGAGGCACCGTGTTGGGGAGGATTTCCTCTTCATCAGCGGGAGGGGATATAGGAGCTCATTTTTTCAAGAATTCAGAAACGTTTACGGTCTATGCCCTGGCTTCCATAGCTATCCAATCAGAATTGGCTTATTCCTGGTTCTCGATCATGCGCTACACACCGGCACTTAACAATGAATGGCGACTGTATAGCAGTCTGGAGCTCTTTTCCAA
The DNA here is from genome assembly GCA_028277105.1 of Owenweeksia sp. Taxonomy (GTDB): domain Bacteria; phylum Bacteroidota; class Bacteroidia; order Flavobacteriales; family Schleiferiaceae; genus JANQHO01. The sequence continues at coordinate 67,738 of JANQHO010000120.1, forward strand.
TTTCAACGCCAGTGGCCACGTAGCTAGTGTACAAAGGGTGCGGGCAGGTTTAGATAAACAGGGCTACCAGTTCGGATTAGCGGTAAATCTCATGGGTTTGGGGTCGGAATACAGTTCAACGGATACAAATCCGGGAATATTTTTCAGAAAACAGTTTTAAAATGATAATCAAAAGAAATTTTAATCCGCTAAAAATCTGGCAGTACATCAAAAAACCGATGTGGTTTGTGGTGTTGTGGTCGTTGGCGGTATGGGGAGTTCACTTTGCTACCGGAATTGATGCACTGATGATCAGCTTTACTCCGGTAGGGGTTTTAGGATCTGCCCTGGCCATATTTATTGCTTTCAGGAATAATTCAGCCTATGGCCGCTGGTGGGAAGCGCGGCAGTTGTGGGGTGGTATTGTCAACTCCAGCAGGGTGTTGTCCCGTCTCATCATAACCTTTACGGATAGTCATGCCCACCAGGAAAATTACGAGCGGGGAAGGAGTGAATTCTTTAAAAGAAGTATGGTATACCGCTGTATCGCCTGGGTACACGCTTTGCGCTTTCATTTGAGGAAACAGGAAAACTGGGAAGAAATCCGGCCTTTTTTATCCCATACAGAATATGTAGAATTGTCTATTTCCCAAAATAAACCCAACTATCTTCAACTGTTGATGGGCCGGGAAATCTATAAAGCCATGGCCAACGGAACATTGGGAGGATTCGACAGTTTTCAGATGGAAGGGCAGTTATTGGCTCTGGCCAACTATCAGGGAGCTTGTGAGCGGATCAAGAACACGCCTTTACCCCGCCAGTATGATTTTTTTACCCGGGTTTTTGTGCTGCTTTTTGCCTTTCTGCTCCCTTTTGGTTTACTGGGATTCTTTCAATCGGAAACACTGCATCCCTTATCCTGGCTGGTAGTGCCATTTTCCATTCTCATTGCCGGTGTTTTTGTGATCATGGAAAGAACCGGAGCCGCCAACGAAGACCCCTTCGAAAATCAACTTACGGATGTTCCGCTGAATGCCTTGTGCAATACGATTGAAAGAGATCTGAAAGAAATGCTGGGCGAAAAAGAACTGCCGGAAAAATTACAGCCCGTAAACGGCTATTTATTTTAATTTCAAACAGTAAAATATAAGTTGGCTTTAGCCAGCAATTCACAATCCAAAATCAACCATCAAAAATTACAAAAAGGTGAAAATCGCAATTATAGGAACCGGAAATGTGGGCGGTGCTTTAGCTACTAAATGGGCCAAGGCAGGGCACGAAATTTATTTGGGAGTTCAGGATACTGATAATTTCAAAGGAAAACAGCTGCTGCAAAATCCCGGTACATCAGTCCATACGCTCAAAGAAGCCGTAAATCAGGCAGAGGTGATACTGCTGGCTACTCCGGCTACTGCTGCCGTTGAGGTGGCTCAGAGTTTAGGCGACACCCAGGGCAAGATCATTATTGACGCCATGAATATGATCCGGGGTAGGGGACCGGAAGGTTTCCACAATACGGCCGATGCCATTCTGGCCAATACCAATTCAGTGGATGTGGTGAAATGCTTTAACTCTACGGGTTTTAACAATATGATCGATCCGCATTACGGGGATACAGCTATCGATATGTTTTTGTGTGGCGACAGCCAAAGAGGTAAGAAGGTAGCGGTTCAATTGGCTGTAGAGGCCGGTTTTGGCGAGTGCTACGATATCGGGGGTAACGATAAATTCCAGTTGCTGGAGCAATTTGCCTGGTTTTGGATCAATCTGGCTATGTTCCAGGGTCAGGGCAGGGAAATTGGTTTTAAGTTGTTGAAAAAGTAATGCTCCTAAAATAAAAGAAGCTGTCTCAAATTCATATATCGCTTAACTGTTCTCGACTGCGCTCGAACAGACTAATAATACAGCCTACAGCCTGGTTGAGCGTAGCCGAAACCAGTGGATAGTCAGAGCTAAACTTTTGAGACAGCCTCTACCTTAACTAAACCAATTCCTCATTTAATTCTTCGGCCAGGGGAAAGTCAATTTCAAAACCAGCCAGGTTGTGCAGATAGTTGCTGATGGTTTTATCACCAACTACAACGATCACATCTATCAGGTTAGCCACCGTGTAACCGGCTGCAAAAAAGGCTTCTTTGGCTTCATCTGTAGCGCGGCCCCGGTTTTCGACCACCGACCTCGTGAAGCGTGCCAAGGCATCAAATTTAGGATCAAAAGAAGCGGAGCCGCTTCGGATCTCCAGGATCTGCTCATCGGTAAAACCATTCATTTTGCCAATGGCGGTATGAGCCGACTGGCAATAACGACAGTTGTTGATCTGGCTGGCTACCAGGTTAATGATCTCCCTTTCTTTAGCTTTTAAAGTGCTCTTGCGATTCTGCAAGGCCAGGTAATCGCCTAACGCGGTTTCATTATGGGCGTAAAAGGCGTATAGGTTGGGAACAAAACCGATGTTTTTTTCCAGATTGTCAAAAATAGCTTTGTTATTTTCAGATACTTGGTCTTTAGTAGGTACTGTTAATTCTTGCATTGTTATGTGTTTTTATGTGATTAAAAATTTACAGTACAAAGATGCTGCGGGTAAGAGAGACCTACTAAGGCAAAACTTCCCGGCTCTATGTCGATATTTCCCTAAGCCGAAGCTTTGAACTTATTGCGGAAGTTCTGGGGGCTTTCGTTGAGGTGTTTTTTAAACAATTTGAAAAAAGTAGCAGGTTCATCAAAGCCCAGTTCGTAGGCAATTTCGTTGATATTCTTGTCAGTATAGGTCAACAGCCTGCGGGCTTCCAGGATGGTGCGCTCATGAATGATCTGCAGCGGGGTTTTCTCTCCTGTTTTAGAAAAGATATTGGACAGGGTTTTGGGTGACTTATGCAGCAGATCGGCATATTCCTTTACTGTCTTGACTTCCTTATAGTGTAGGTCTACCAAAAAGTTGAACTTGCGGATAATGTCTACTTCCTCGTTTGGATTTTGGTCTAAACCCTTTTGGTTTTTGGCCAGGCGGGTGCAGATGATAATGAGCCTTTTGAGAAGGATAACCAGCATTTCTCCCTGTATGTTGTCCTTATGGGCAAACTCATCTTTTAAAACTTCGAGCAGCAGCACCAGTTTTTTTTGATATTCTTTATTAAGGGGAGTGACAAACTGTTGCTGGGCACCAAAAAAGATGATGCCGTTGCAGGATACTTCGGCATCGTGGTCACGCACACAGTAAAACTCGCGGTTAAAGGAAAAAGTAACCAGCGAACGGGCGTTTTTTTCAATGGAAACCTGGTGGTAAAAGGTAGTGGTAATAAGGCTTTCCGGGGGAAGCCTAAGGGGATAACCATCCAGTTCCAGCATCACCTCTTTATCGGAATGATTCCAGAGGATGTGGATGAGCTTATTCCGGTCGGCTTGCTGCCAATTGAACCGGGGCTCATTTAGGGTAAGGGTAAATAAGCCCCCTAATCTTTTATTGTGGTGTTCCAGTATCATAGGCTTGTGCAATGGTACAAACCTATAGATTCGTCTGTTTTCTTACTGGCAGCTACGCGACACTTATTGGGAGGTCAGAACAGACAGGATATTACCGGCCGGATCTTTAAACCAGGCGATGGCCGGGCCGCCATCTTCACTGCGGCAGATCCCTTTTTCATCGGTTTGCAGCTCGCCTTCGTATTGCTCAAAAGTGATGCCTTTGACGATGAGCTGATCTACCGCCTTTTCAATATCGTCTACCGGAAAGTTGAGGACGGTAAAAGTGGCGGGAAGGTGATTATCCGGTTTGGGGTAAATGATCAGAGGAATGTTATGGCCTCCGGTGGAGACTTCGAGTATTCCCATGTCATTTTCTTTAACGCTAAGGCCTAAAGTGTTTTGATAAAAATCTTTGGCTTTTTCGAGGTCATCAACGGAAAAACCGCTGAAAGCATGGCTTTTACTTAACATGATATAGTGATTTTAAGGTTGTACAGTTATCCTTGAGGTGCAGCATTTTCATCCATGTATAGTATCTCCCACTGGTGACCGTCTATATCGGCAAAGCTGTGGCCATACATCCAGCCGTGGTCCTGAGGATCGGCATAAACGGTACCGCCTGCTTCTACCGCCTTTTTCACCATTTCATCTACCGCTGCGCGGCTCTCGGCATCAATGGCGATCAGTACTTCGGTAGTTTCATGGGCATTGCTGATCTCCTTTTTGGTGAAATCCTTAAAACGCTTTTCCACCAGTAGCATGGCAAAGATGTTTTCCCCTATGATCATAGCTGCGGCCTGCTCATCGGTAAATTGGGGATTGAAAGTAAAGCCCAGGCGGGTGAAAAATTCAACGGAGCGCTTGAGATCTTTTACCGGCAGGTTGACAAAGATTTTGGAAGCCATTATTTTGATTTTATGGTTAATATTTGTATTTCAATTAGTTATGTCTAGGAAAACAGGTGTACATAAGAGATCAGTTCTTTGATCTTTCCTTCCTCAAATTCAAAGATGTCGCAAAAGGCATATTTCTTATTCTCATGGGTAATAATGATGCCTTCGCTGGCTGTCAGGTTTCCGTCCCGGATGATGCGCTTGAGGCTGATCTGCTGTTTTACACCTTCCATGTCTTGACGGATGGCGTCTTTACCTTCCAATAAGGCCCGGCCCAGCATATGCCAGTGCACTTCTTCCGAGCACAAAGCCAGGAAACCTTCGATATCTCCTTCCCGGAAGGTATCGTTGATGTGTTCGATAGAGTCTTCGGTAATTGTTGTCATGCGTTTAGATTTTAATGATATACCAAAATTATCACTCCTTCTTGGGCAGGATATAGTGTAAATACGACAATCTAAAGGGTTGATCGCGGCAGCTATTTGCATTACTTTAGTAAGATGAAGCACATATCCATCCTTATACCGCAAGGCCACTTCAGTCTGGTGAATGTAGAAGGCAGCTACCAGATCTTTTCCTGGGTGAATGAATACCTGGAAAAGCAGGGCCAAAAGCCGCTTTTTGACCTGCACCTGGTGGGCCTGTCCGATACCATTACGCAAACCAGTGGGCTGTTCAGCATCCATCCCGATCTGCTGATCGAAGAGGTTAAAAAAACCGATCTCATCATTATCCCAGCCATACACGGGGACTTGCAACAAAACCTGGAACTCAACCGGGAACTGACCCCCTGGATGTTGAAGCAATACCAGAAGGGAGCGGAAGTAGTGAGCCTGTGTATAGGCTCCTTTTTTCTGGCAGCCACCGGCCTGTTGGATAACAAGCAATGTTCCACCCACTGGCAGTTTGCCTACGACTTTCGCCAGTTATTCCCGGAAGCTATCTTGATGGACGAAAAGATCATTACTGAAGCCGGGGGCATCTACACCAGCGGGGGCGCTTATTCCTTTACCAGTCTGTTGATCTACCTGGTGGAGAAGTATGCGGGGCGCGAAGTGGCCATAGCCGGGGCCAAAGCCTTTATGATCGACATCGACCGCAACAGCCAGTCGCCTTTTATCGTGTTCAGCGGGCAAAAAACCCACGAGGATGAGGCGGTTCTCAAGGCTCAGGAATACATCGAGCAGCATTACCAGGATAAGATCACCATTGACAAGTTATGCGAAAAACTAGGTATAGGCCGCAGGACTTTGGAGAGGCGCTTTAAAAAAGCTACCTCCAATACAGTGGTGGAATACATCCAGCGGGTGAAGACCGAAGCGGCTAAAAAACAACTGGAAAGCGGCCGTAAAACGGTGTATGAGGTGATGTATAGCGTAGGTTATAACGATACCAAAGCTTTCCGGGATGTCTTTAAAAAGATCACCGGTATGTCACCAGTGAATTACAGGAATAAATATTTATCAATAGCGTAACGGCTAATGGTATGTTTATTGACTGAATGATCATTAATGGAGAAAAAAAAGCAAATTAAAATAGTAAATATTGTATTAAGCTTTCTTATTACACCAATTGCAATATTTTATATTTTTGAGTATAGTTCCTCATTCTTACAGCTTATTGGGATGACCTATCTCGAAAGTCAGAACTATGTATTTCCAATAACAGTTATTTTAGCATTGCTGTTGAATTTGGCTTTTGCATACTTTTTTCTTAAAAAGAAACCTTCAGGTATTTTGTTAAGCCAATTTGCTTTGAACATTCTCTCCACTTTAGCCGGATTATTATTCAGTGTATTGCTTTTTTTTATGTTATTATTTTTCGGAGAGTGGTCTTTTGGTTAATGAATAATTTAAAAAGATCACCGGTATGCCGACCGTTAATTACCGGAATAAGTATGCGGTTTTGGCCTAGCTGATAAAAACAGCTGCTATTTTTGCTTACTCACAAAATAGAATACCTACTTATGGAATAGAAGTGTGTTTTTAGAGAAAGGTGCTATTATTGATACGTTGTGTGCAAGCAGTAACAGCGTTGTTGAAATAGTATCACATGATGGAAAGTGTGTATAGCTCGATAATTTCGTGTAAAAATGACTAAAGCGAAAAGACACAAATGGATATGGAAAATATTAGTTTAAGAAAGGCAACAATAAAAGACAAAGTATTAGTAGTTGACTTTGATTATAGCCTTGATGCAGTCGAGCATATCGAACTCAAGAGAGAGGAGAAGATAACAAAAGCAATATCGGACGAGGAATGTTTTATCATTTTGGCAGATAACAGAGCAGTTGGCTTTGTCATATTTGATTATCGTTTTTTTGACCAAGGTTGGATAGAACTCATTGTTATAGAGGAAAAATATAGAGGAAAAGGGATAGGCGTTCAAGCAATTGACCTTATATGCAGACAAAGTAAGACGAATAAGGTGTTTACTTCAACTAATAGTTCTAATACCCAAATGCAGAAAGCATTGAGTAAGGTTGGTTTTTCTTTTGCAGGTAAAATAAACGGATTAGACGAGGGGGACCCTGAACTATTTTTTTATAAAAAGACTGACGATAGGAAAACGAAAAACTAAACAGAAGAAAGAAATGCCAGCACACAACAACGGCTATAGCAAATGCGGGCTGACTGCGTAAAAATGAAGATATTACAACTAAACGAATCTACGGTAGGCGGACAAGAAAGCGGCTTCGAAATCCCGCACTTGCCACAGCCAGGGCCGTTAGCCGCAAGACAGTATGTTATAGAAACAAACTAAACATGAAAAAACTAATATATTATTTTTTAGGGCTTATTTTATTCTCATGTTCAATAAAAGATGGGACCATTTTGAATGATGACATAGTTTCAACCTCTCTTGAAAAATTAAAACTGAATGGACATGTAAAAGAATATACTTTATTCAGGTCTGAGAATTTGAACCCGGATGAGAAGAAAAAAGAAAATCCACAAATTATCAGTAAAATTAGTTTTACCTACTTTGGAAAAATTCTCAATTCAGAATATTAT
>JANQHO010000070.1 GCA_028277105.1 Owenweeksia sp.
AGCCGCCAACTTTATTGACGACATCCGCCTGGTTTCCATTGTAGGGGAAGATTTTCCGCAACAACACCTCGATAATTTTCAACGTAAAGGCATTGCTACCGAAGGTATAGAAGTAGTAAAAGGCAGCAAGACCTTTTTTTGGAAGGGGCGTTACCACAACGATATGAATACCCGTGACTCATTGGACACCCAACTCAATGTTTTAGCTGACTTTAACCCCCATATACCGGAAGACTGGCGCGAAAGTGAATTCTTGATGCTGGGAAACCTCACCCCCGACATTCAAAAAACGGTATTGGAACAGATGAAAAGCCGGCCCAAATTGGTGGCCATGGACACCATGAACTTTTGGATGGACAACAGTTGGGATCAGCTGATGGAAGTGTTACAGATGATCGATGTGCTCACCATCAATGACGAAGAAGCCCGTCAGCTGAGCGGAGAGTATTCGCTGGTAAAAGCAGCCAAAAAGATATTTACCATGGGCCCTCAATACCTCATCATCAAAAAAGGGGAACACGGGGCGCTTTTGTTTAGCCCTGATGAGATCTTTTTTGCCCCGGCCCTTCCCCTGGAAGAAGTCTTTGACCCTACCGGGGCAGGCGACACCTTTGCCGGGGGTTTTATAGGTCACCTGGCTAAAACAGGCGATGTTTCTTTTACCAACATGAAAAGAGCCGTTATTTATGGTTCCGCCCTGGCTTCCTTCTGTGTTGAGAAGTTTGGCACGGAGAGAATAGCTGAGATCAACAACGGTACCATGCAGCAAAGAGTACAGGAATTTATCAATCTCACCCAATTTGAGATAGCTTTAGTTTAAGAGCACTAAAAATTTCATCCCAAGCCCAACCCAGGGTGCAAAAAAACCGTGTATAGCATTGTGATGAGGGAAAACCGAACTGGCCTGAAACTGTTATTTTGGGTCACCAGGGAATATTACCGTAAATTAGTATACCTGGTTTGCATCTATGATAAACATCGAAACGGAACTGCTAAACTCCTGTGTTAAAGGAGACCGTAAAGCTCAGTTAGAGCTTTACAAAAAGTGCTATTCCTGTTTGATGTCAGTTTGTATTCGCTACGAGAATAACAAAGAAGATGCGGAGTTTCAGCTCAACAATGCCTTTTTCAAGATACTGACCAATCTGGCAAAGTATTCCACGGATGTTCCCTTTGAAGCATGGATAAGGCGAATAGCTATCAATACGGTAATTGACAGCTATCGCAAAAACAAAAAGTCGAAACTGAATTATGTAGAGGAACCTTCCGACTGGGCTTCGACTGATGTAATGGACTACAATGAGGCAGACCAGCGTTTTGATGCGGAAGAATTGCAAAATATGATAAGCCAATTGCCTCCTATGAGTCAGAAGGTATTTAATATGTACGCTATAGATGGCTACAGCCATAAAGAAATAGCCAATGAACTCAACATGAGTGAAGGCACCAGCAAGTGGCATCTTAGCAGTGCCCGTAAAAAATTAAAAGAGCTGATGCGTAAAATGCTTAGTAATGTAGCAGTATTTTTATGACAGACAGAGAGTTAGAAAAATTATTTAAGGATAAACTGGATTCCCGCCAGTTTGATTTTAATCCTGCTAACTGGCAGGCCATGGAAGCTATGCTCGACCGCGGAGCTAAAAAAGGATCCTTTTATCTTTTGTCAACCCTGGCCATTCTTATCTATGGCGGCATTATCACTTCCTTAATTCTATTTAACCCGGTTCATCAGGCTGCCGCAGTTAAAAATATAAACCATGTACCAACGGAAATCAGCAGTCTGCCTGCTGAGCAAACAAAAGAGAGCTCGAATAGTGAGGCCTCTTCTAAAACTGCAGATGAAAACCCCGTTGAGGGCCTTGCCAATAACTCAGAAGAAGATATTGATCCCGTTCCATCCGTCTCTGAAATAGTATCTACCCCGGGTTATCAAAAACCAGGAGGTATGGAGAAAGAGGCAATAGCTTCAGCTTTGGATGAAGGAGAAATTTCCATCCGGGAAGATATAATTGACCTTAACCAGGCATCACTACCGCTTCTCTCAATGGTTACGGGAGAAACAGGCCTTGCTTTTACCCGCTCCGATGCTCTCATCAAGTTCCAAAAGCAGAGAGAATGGTATTTGCTGGCAGGAGTTAATCTAAATACTTCTTACAACAATGGCGAAGCTGGTGTAGGCTGGTTGTTTGGGATAGAGTATCAGCAGAGGCTTCAAAAGAACTGGAGCTTTAATATCGGAGCCCAGTATACCAGGCAACGCAATGTGGGCATTACAGAGGTTTCAGACAGTACTTTCTACAGCTTTGGCCAAACCCGTCTGATCACCACTACTGAAACCAGGGCAGTCGATTACCTTGAATTACCGGCTAGAGTTATTTATCATCTCAATCCGGCCCACCAGATAGAAGGAGGTGCGTATGCCGCCATAAGACTTAAGGTTGATCAATTGACGACAAAAGACCAGTTTAGTATTAAAGGGCATGAAAAATTAAGCTCTGATAATGGAGGGCATAACTCCATCGAACTATGGGATGCTGGGCTTACGGCAGCCTACCGTTACAATTATTCGCCACAATTGAGTTTTGGGATCCAAATTAAATACGGCTTAATGGATATAACTAGAGATGCTACTCCTGCCATGGAGCAGCAGCACCGGAATATAAATACCAGGTTTACATTGAGATATAGATTATTCTAAGATGAGAGGAAAAGCTTTAATAAGCATAGCATTTATTTTAGGGCTCTTTGCGGGTTGTTCCAAAGAGGATGGTGACCCATCGTCCAATTTTTCAGAGAACATCAGGTTTTATTTAATAGCTAATGTCAATGGTCTGCCTATTGAAATTAATGCTGGGGAAGACAATTACTATCTAGCTACGGATTACAGTTTTGCCGACAGTATTGTTACTATGAAAGGGATACTCTCACAGAGTGAAAACAGACCTCAAAACACCTTTGAGATAAAGATCAGGGGTGGAGAAGCTTCATCGGATCTCAGCCAGTTTAATGCCTACAATACCCTGCAAAACGGCTATTTTCCCATAAGGGATGCAAGCAACGTTAAAAAAGTTCCCAATCAGTACGTTATGACTTTTTTTCCAGACTCAGGTATCACATCGTCTAATTACAGCTGGGATTTTCCTGATGGGCCAGACTATGGACCTTATATTACCAGGATAGTTGATACGACTACCCACCCCAGGTATAAAGCTAGTCTAACTACCACTTTAGGAGTATGTAATTCTAAAACCAGTAAAGTAATAAACCTTTACAACGAATGTGATGCGGAGCTTTACCTTGATTTTATTTCCCCCCTTGTGGCGGAGGCGAGTATATCGGCTAAATCGGGTCTAATTACAGAAGTTAAATGGTTTGTAAATGGTGTGGAATCTTATAGTGGAGAAATAGCAACCGCAAATTTTTCGTCACCGGGGGCATACGAAATTATGGCTGAGATCAATTTCTCAGGTGGATGTACCCAAACCATAACCAAAAACGTAAATCTTACAGGAACCGTTACCCCTCTTTGTGATTCTCGCTTCCACTACACCAAACAGCCACGTACAGAATACGACCTTCTACAGAAAGGAACTGTAGAACTGATCTATTACGATGAAAGTGGAGACAAATACACTAGTCATTATTCTGATACTCGCGGAAGTTTCGAAATGAAAGCATTGGGAGTGTACAATAACAATGACAACGGACAGAAAACAGCGCGTTTTTTCTTCCACGCCAACGCCATTTTAAAGAATAGCAGTGGCAGCACAATTCAGCTAACCGATGCTTTTGGAAATTTTGCGGTAGCTCATCCTTAGAACTTATTCAAACTCTATCAGAGTTTGATTTTTTTCTACCGCCTTACCCGGTTCCGCCAATACAGATTTAACAACCCCGTCATTAAGTGCTTTCAAGACATTTTCCATCTTCATGGCTTCCAGTACAAGCAATGCGTCACCCTTGCTAACCTCCTGACCCACTGCTGCGTTTACCGATAAAACCAGGCCAGGCATAGGAGCTTTCAGGTCGTTTAAAGCAGTAGCATTAAGGTTTTTCATCCCCAGTTTTTCCAGCAACAGGTCAAATTTATCTTTAGCTTCTAAAGAATAAGTATTGTTATTGACCTTTATCTCAAAGCTCTTGCTTTCATAATCTGCCGAAACAACCTCAAGATTATAGCTCTTGTGGTTTAGTATCAGGTGAAAATGGCCGTCCTTTCCTATTATGTCCAGTTCCTTGATTTCCCCATTCAGCCCAGCTTTGTTCTCCGAAAGCGGTTTTATTTCAAAAGAGTCGTTTCCCGAATTTATCCTGTACATCTGAAAAAACTAATAAGGCGTGTAAATTTGGCGTTCAAGTTACACCCTTCTATGCAAAAATGCGTCATTTTTCTCCTCTTTCTCTACAGCATCAGCCTTAAAGCCCAAACGGTAAAAATCAAAGAAGTTGATTTTTCTATCTGGATAGAGGAGCTGCAAACTACCCAACATCAAGCAGAGGCTTCCCTTTTGCTGGAAATGAAGCAAGTGACAGACAGGTTGAATTTCGATTTCAGTGAGGCTAATGCCGTTACACAGATCCATATAGTAGAAGGAAGGGATAAAGAAAGCCTGGGGTTTGATCACAGCAAGAACAGATTAGAAGTCAAGTTAGATAAAGAATACAATGCAGGAGAGTTATTAAGGTTAAGGTTTCGTTACAAGTTGGGATTAAGTAATAATAGAGTGATCAACGCTTATGACAGTACCAGCAATCTCTTAGCCTTGAACTCAAGTGTCTTTCTCAGTGGGGGTCAGGATTTATCCTCCCATTTTTTCCCTTCGCTAAGAGATCAAAAAGCTTTATTCAAAATAAACATCACTTTTCCCGATGGTATGAGTAGTATGACTCCCGGGAAACTTAACTTTATCACTTTAAACGGAAACAGCAGGAGCCATTATTGGTCTACTACTGAACCTTTGTCTTTAGAGAAGTTCTACATCAGGGTGGGTGACTTTGAAGACCACGAAATAGAAGAACCGGAAGATGATCCTATAGCCGATCTTATCGATCCCCGGATTTTCAGAAGAACAGCCCTGAAAGAAAGCCTGGCAGGCAGTATGGATTTTTACCGGCAGCAAGTAGTATTTTCAGTAAGCGACAGCTTGATTGATCTTATTGATGAACGGACAGAAAATACGGGACTCAACTTCTACTTAGATCACGCAGACATAGAAAGATCCATCAGTGCAAAAACCTTTAAACAGGAGCAAATAGCCGCTTTATTGATCAGTGGGAACGACACGATAAAAGCCTCCTGGCTGAATCTGGAGTGGAATATCCGCGAACATGGAACCGGCTGGTTGAACGATATTCTGATAAAAAAATGGCCTACTCAGGCCGGAGACAGTGTTTCCAAAACAGATGCTCAAGTAAGAATGTACTACTATGAAAAAGAGTTGAAGGATACGCTGAAAGCACTGCATCAACATCTGCCCGATTCAATATTTGAAAAATTTTCGAGCCGGATAATAAATCAGGGGAAGCTGCCCCGGGTAAAGATCAACTATCGTTATATCAGCTCTAAAAAAGGACTTTTACTGTTTACAGAACAAGATACTAATCTGGCAGCACCTTATTCTTTTCCTCTTTTACTAAGAATTTATTTAAAGGATACCCTCATAAACACAGCGTTAACTATAAAAGCTGTTGCCAACGATACTCTCATTGCCTTTATTCCGGAATCCCCCCAGGCGGGCGAAATTTATGCCGGATTGGATTTCCCCGGCATTGTTGCCGAAAAAAAGCCGGAAACCTATCATCTGTATATGTTGAGCAAAGGCTCCAGTCCGCAAAAAAGAGAAGTAGCTTTGCTGGAGTTATTTGAGACAAAAAACAAAAACCTACTGTCTACAGTTTTGGGAATAGCAATGGATAGCCCTGATGCAGCGATACGTTTAAAGGCACTGGCTAAAGCCGATAATCTGGATGAGGCCGCGCAGAACAAACTAAAAGAGACTTTAATAAAACTGGCCCGGCAAGACCCCGATGGAAAGGTGAGACAAAAGGCCTTTGAATTAATCGGTAAATATTACCCCGATAAGTAAAAGGCAATCAATAAATTTGCGAGCTAAAATTATTTACAGGGCAAAGCGTTATTTTCCTTGTTGCTAAAACAGATCAATGGACATTCTTATACAGGCGTCACAGTTTATTCTCAGCTTATCGCTACTCATTATATTACACGAATTAGGGCATTTTATACCGGCTAAATTATTTAAAACCAGGGTAGAAAAATTCTATCTTTTTTTTGATCCCTGGTTCTCCCTGGTGAAAAAGAAAATAGGCGATACCGTTTATGGCATAGGCTGGCTTCCGCTGGGGGGCTATGTAAAAATTGCCGGGATGATAGACGAGAGCATGGACAAGGAGCAAATGGCCAAGCCACCCCAACCCTGGGAATTTCGTTCCAAACCGGCCTGGCAACGGTTGATTATTATGATTGGAGGAGTCACGGTAAATATTATTGTTGCCATAATCATATACGCGGGTATGATGATGTATTACGGAGAGCAATACCTGCCCAATGAGAATTTGAAATACGGATTAAGTGTTGACAGCACGGCTGAAGCCATAGGCCTGCGTGACGGAGACAAGATCATCTCGATTGATGGCAAAAAGATCGAACGGTTTTCGGAAATACCTAAAGAGTTGCTTCTAAGCGATGAGGGAAGGATCACTCTCGAGCGCAATGGAAATATCCAGGAACTGACAATCCCGGCCGATCAGAAAAAATCCCTGATCAAAGCTCAGCAATCTCTAATAAATATCAGGGTACCCTATATAGCCGGAGGTTTTACCGAGTCGTCAACAGCAAAAAAGGCCGGAATGGAAGAAGGTGATTCCGTAGTGGCGATCAACGGAGAACCGACCCTTTATTTTGACGAATACCTCGAAAAAATACCTCAAAACAAAGAAAAAGAGATATCTCTTACTGTATACAGGGATGGTGAGCCCTTGGAGCTGAATGTTGAGGTTCCCACCAGCGGTAAAATAGGTGTAGCCAGCAAGCCTCTGGATTACTTTTTTGATTTGGAAACCAAGAAGTATGGCTTTTTTGAATCTTTCCCGGCTGGTATAAACCGGTCTTTTACAGTTTTAGGCGATTATGTGCGCCAGATAAAGCTCATTGCTAATCCCGAAACAGAAGCTTACAAAGAGGTAGGAGGTTTCATAATGATTGCCAAACAATTTGATACCCACTGGAACTGGCCAAAATTCTGGGCTTTTACCGCTTTTCTCAGCATCATGCTGGCCTTTTTGAATATACTGCCCATTCCGGCCTTAGATGGTGGTCACGTAGTATTTGTACTCTGGGAAATGATAAGCGGGCGGAAACCATCGGAAAAGGTGTTGGAGTATGCCCAGCTGGCAGGCTTTGTTATCCTGCTCGGATTGATCTTATTGGCTAACGGAAACGATATTTTACGCTTGTTTAAATAAGCGGTTCAGGTTTAGAGAGCTTTCTGCGTTTTACAACAAGGGAGTACAGGAAACATACAGCAAAAATAAATCCGGCAAAAGTAGCCATGGCCCCTGCAATACTGCCGTTGATCATCAAGGCGAGGTAATAACCTCCCACCGAGGAAAGGATGCCAAAAAGAGCTGTAAGTCCCAACATGGTTTTAAGCCGGTTGGTAAGCAGGTAAGCAGCGGCAGGAGGAGTGATCAATAGCGCCACCACCAAAATTGCTCCCACCGATTCAAAGGAAATAACAGTAGTAAGGGAAACCAGGCTCATAAAGGCATAATGCCAGAAAGAAGCAGATATACCCAAAGCCAGTGCATAATCAGTATTGAAAGTGGTAAGAAAAAGGGCTTTGTAGCCTAGTTTGAGACTTATCAGGATGATCAGCAATAAACCTCCGGTGATCCACATGGCCCTGGGGCCAATGGCCTTGCCTGAAGCCAGAAAAACCGGATCAAGAGGGACGTAAGCGATCTCTCCGTATAACACACATTCCTGATCCAACTCCACCTGCCCGGCAAAGGAGGATACCAGAATAACCCCAATGGCAAACAACCAGGTAAAGGTTACACCTATGGAAGCATCTTCCTGTAAACGGGCTTTGTGGTGCAATAATTCAATAATAACAGTGGTTAAAACCCCCATAGCTGCAGCGCCTATGAGCATGATAAGGTTATCCCGTGAGCCTGAGATTAGGAAGGCTAATACAATACCAGGAAGTACAGCATGGGAAATGGCATCTCCCAGCATGGCCATTTTGCGGAGTATCAGGTAAGCGCCCAACAATCCGCAGCTAACGGCAATCAAACTTCCAGTAAAAATGATGTAAAAAGCTTCCATTTAATTCTGATAAGGGATGGGGCTGTCATGTGGATCTTTTTCAGGATAATCCAGTTCGTACAACAACTGCTGTTCTATTTCCGGGGTTATAATATGTTCGATCGTTTCGGCATTGGGGTGGATATGATCGGCTTTGAGGCGCATACGCTGTGCGAGGTACATTTCCCATAAACGATGTAATCGCACCACTCTTCGGGCCTCTTTTACCCCTTCCGTTGTAAGCTTGTAGCCAGAGTTATCGTTTCCCATCAGGAGCAGTTTTTTTTTCAGTATGATTACCGACTGACGAAGTTCTAAAGGAGTAAAAGAGCGCTTTTCCAGTATATCTTCCCGGTCGCTACGGGAACGTTCACTTCCCTTGGCCATGCCAATGTGATAAATGGTTTTCAACAGGTTTTCTGAAATGATCTTTTCCCTGTTTTTGCGCTGACGGTACAAACGCGCTAATAAGCCTTTGCCTGGAGCCAGAAAAAGGGATAGCAATGCCAGAAAAGACAAACACATAACGATCCAGGGGCCGGTAGGCATATTGGGGGCTGTGAAAGAAATATAAGAGCCTACCAAACCCGAAAAAGCCCCGCATAGTCCGGCAATAATCATCATGGTCAAAAGATTCTCCGTCCACGAACGGGCGGTAGCAGAAGGAGTGATCAACAAGGCAGCCATCAACACCACTCCCACCGACTGTATGCCTATGGCAATAGCCAGAACAGTTAAGGTGGAGAGTATAAACCGCAACGTTTTGACTGGCAAGCCGATGACCAGGGCATAATCCGGGTTGAAGCTCAACACTTTAAATTCCTTAAAGAAGAGTGTTACCACGATCAATAGCAGTAGGGCAGTAATAGCATATACTTTAAGATCGTTAAGGGTCATAGAAGCGGCTTTGCCAAAAAGAAATTGGTCCAGTCCGGCTTGGTTACCTGCTCCACTGTGTTGTATAGAAGTTAAAAGCAAGATGCCTATTCCGAAAAAAACACTGAGAATCAGACCAATAGAAGTATCGGGTTTCAGTTTAGAGCGTTTGGAAATATATTCGATCAGCAGCATGGCCAGCCAGCCGGAGATCAAAGCGCCTGTCATTAAGAAGAGCGGATTTTTGCTTTGGGTGAACATAAAGGCCAGGGCAATACCGGGCAGAATAGCATGGGAAATGGCATCTCCCACCAGAGAGCGTTTGCGCAGAAAAGCAAAGGTTCCTACTGTTGCAGCGCTCATACCCAGGAAAATAGTTCCCAATGTCCGTACGGTAACCCTGGGAACTATTA
>JANQHO010000086.1 GCA_028277105.1 Owenweeksia sp.
TACGCCCTTGGGGGTGGCCGGTTGGGGTAAGGGGGTTTTGGAAGAGGCCTTGTTGACCACCGATACGGGTATAAAATTACCTTGGGTACGTTTATCGGCCAACTCGATGCCCTGGGCTTTACGCCACATATAACACCATTGCTTAAAGCTGTTGTAGTTTAAACCGGCTTCCTTACTATAGGCCCGCATGGTCTGACCTGAACCATACCAAGTATCGATATGCCGCTGACGCCTTTGTTGTTCTGCTTTGCCTATCTTTATGCTCATAACTCTTTTGTAGGCAAAAAAACGACAGCTTTCTTTAGGGGAAAACATGCAGTTGCTCGGGGGAATACGTATGTACGATGGTATCTTTTTATACTGACAGATAGAAGCTGTTTTTAACCAGCAATAATTAGCCTTCAAATTTAAATTGAGCCAGGATAAGGGATCGTCCGGTATCTAAAATCTCATTGATAATTTTATGGATTAAGTCAGATTGTTGTCTACTCGAACCAACCCACCCATTTCCCACTAAGTGGGTGAAAATTGTATTATTAAAATACCTTTCAGAATTAACGGTAGAAATGAGTTTACCTCCTTGTTTGCCCACTGTCTTATCACTGGCCATCAACTTCTTCCAATAGTCTAGAGAATAATACATGCCACGTATCATTTGGTGATTTTCGTAATGGATTGATTGAGAATCGCATAATTTAAAATAGCAGACACCATTGTGCATACGGTGGTCTCGCAGGTGGTCAATGTCCCTTTCTTCCGGCTGTGACTTACCAGACCGAAGTATCTTGTCCAGCCGTTTTAGGTTTTTGAATTCCTTTTTGTAAGTGCGGGCATTTGGCCTGAACTCTCCTTTGTCATCCAATCTTTTGTATTGAACCACTATAAAAGATTGATAATGTTCATTAAAATAAATTAAGTCCACCCCCAGCTTGTGTTCCACTTGTTTGTTATCATAATTCCAAAGCTTTAAAATCTTCCCCTCATAATTAAAGATGGCTGCAAAATCAGGGCTATGTGGCAGGCTTTCGGAGTTAAAGAAATTCTTAGTATCATAATGAAGCATATCCTTCTCTTGCAGCCTTCGTGTTGCCTTTACTGGAACTGATGATACTCCGTCAATCTCTGTTGAAGAAGGATTTCTGAAACCTTCCATGAAAGGCGGAAGTTCCCTGTTATCAGCTAGCGTGTATTCAACCTCAACTTTTCTAGGATCAATCCCGGCATAGCTCAGTACCGAGTAGGTAGCGTCCCATTTTTGTGCTTCGACCCTGGCATTAGGCCCATCATATACCCCAGACTTCCTCTTGTTTATCAATCGGTCAATACCGTTTGATATCTCAGGACGTAATTCTTTTATGCGCTCAATTAGTTTGAACCAGATTGTTTCCGGTACTCTTCTGGTGTTTCCTGGCCTAGCATTTTTCAGGTGTAACTGATCACCTTCTGCAAAGCTTTGCAAAACATCATCAACAGGAATCGGATGCTCTACTTTGACGAATTCAAAAAACTCGACTTTGTGTTTCAGGGTAACAACTTGTTTACCTTTTCTGGCTAAACACAATGCGCTGATTTTTTGGTCATTTATAACAATGAAAACCTCCCTTTCCTTCCGCTTCCAATCATTTAAGGTCAATGCGGCAGTAAATTTTTTTTTACGCTTTAAACGAGTATCAATAAAGCCTGCATCAGCCCATTGGAAAACAACTAAAAAACCACTGTAATTTTTCTTTTTCATTGATACTAAAATAATAGCATTAAAAAAATTAGCATATTTATAGCTAAATGAAACTTATATCAATACCAATTATACAATTTTTAGATTAATAGTACTGGAATGAACCTATGATTAAAGAAGAGAAGCTTAAAGACCCGCAATTTATTGCACAGAGGAGAAATTAAGATAGAAGATTTCTTGCTGATTAAATCGGATTCAAGTGTACTTTCTGGTATAAGTAAGTTTTATCAGAAAGTAGATTTCTACACTAAGTAAAAACTGATTTCTCTATTACTCAAAGAGAGGACTGTTTTGGTAAGGAAAAAATGTCCGGCTTTACATGATAGCTGTTATTCAGGCTGGTGTTTTACACTTTCAGTTCTTTGATATATAGAAATGGAGGGTAATTAATTTTAGATCTGTTTCTCTGAAAATATTTAACCTTACCTTCCTCCAACACTTTACCATTGGATGTCCATTTCAAATTCCAATTGTTATTACAAGCTTGCAAGATCGGTTTTGAAATAGATAACTCTAACAAATCCCAAGTCCAGCGTGGCCTGCTATTTCGTATTTGGTATGGCTCCAAATCCCACAATTCCAATTTGTTCATGGGGTTTCCTAAAATAGATGGGGTTACTTCGATCAACGTCTTAAACAAGGTAAGACTAGGTTCGGAATATCCGCAATTGGGAAATTGAATAAAACTCATTTTTCTCCAAAAGTGCTCAGAATCTCTGGGGGAGCAGAAAAGCTTAATAGCTACAAACCCTTTTTGCCTCGTCAGCTTTTCAAACTCAGTGAAAAGGTTTCTACCCAATCCTTTCCTTCTATAATTGGGATGGATGGACATTATATTCACATTTCTATGAATCTCACCATCGTGCCAAGTGATAAAGCCAATGGGCTCTCCCTTGATACAAAAAGTCGCCAATTGATTTTGATGATACGAATCTACAATCAAGTTCCAATTGCAATAGAAGCCTTCATTTTCAAGCTCATATTCATCCAGCAACCAATTTTCAAGAAGTGCCAGTTCTGTATTGGAGGGTGAGGTATTCAGATGAGCATTCAAAAGCTTGTCACTTCATTTGATGGATCAAGTCATTATACTCTCTGAGCTTTACGATCTCCTCGGCATTGTTTTTATAAAAGTGAGTAGAGTTAAACTTGTTCAAGCAGAATTCTTTCCAATCCGAATCAGAAATAGCTTTACTAAAAGGATTCTCTATATGGTTTTCTAAAATCTTGCTTTTTTCAATGTCCAAACAGGCACTATTGAAAAACTTCCTTCTCTTGAGTAAATCCGTGAGATAGTCAAAAGAACGTATTTCTATTCCAAGTTCACTGGCTATCTGATTTCTTTTTTCAATTTCAGATTCATGGGTTGTTCTTCGCCCAATAACAATCGAGAACTTAATGCAACTGTTACTAATTACACGGGTCGTATAAGTAGGAAGATACTTCTTGAACCAACTCTTATGATCAATTAAAAATCTTTTCCAATCCCTTATTTGCTGGATGGCATTGTTAAAATCAACCGCAGGTACACCTTTCTTGGTAAATAATTTACTTTGAGGCTTTTCCAGTTCAATAAACTCATAAACCAGCCCGTTGCTTCTTTGGTCCCTGATATTAATGAAATCGGTTTCGAGTTCACTGGCCAGTTTAAGTTTTGAAATGGTCAAATAGCAGTTATAGTCTGAGAAGAAAAAACCCGAATGTTCTTTAATGAATTCGTGATACTCTTTTTCCGTAGATTCCTGATCTAGCAGAGCTTCCCATTTTTTTATTATACCTGCAACAATATCCGAATTTTCAGCTTCCAGGCTTGTCCAATCATAATACTGATCGTTGTTCATTTTTAACAATTATTTTGAGTAGGTCTGATTAGAAAAGAATCTGTAAAGTGGTTGATAATCATATGGGCTAACAATGGGATACTGAAAATGCTGTAGGCTTTAGCTATTGACTAATTCGGTTCTACGGTCAAGTGCCAGTTCCAGAAATTCTTTAAAAGCTTCCTGGCTTTTAGTCAATTGATATTCCTGACTGTACTGATCTAACAAAGACAATACCTCCCCAGGCGCAGCTTGTTTCATATAGTTTCTTTTTGAGAGTTTTTCCAGAACATATTGATTTGGAGCCTGAAAGCTATCCAAGTGAAGCCTAACTCCCATTTGTTTGTCCAAAACAATAGCCGCTTTGTAGATTTTCCCATTACCCGTTATGGAATAATAAACTTGTTTGGTTTTCAAAAGGGCATCAAGCTTATTCAAAGTATCAACAAATAGCCGTGATTTTCTTTCGTTCTTTTTCTTAAGCTTATTAATGGCACTTAGGGCAACATCTATTTGTATTAGTTTATCGGTCAAAGCTTCATCTCTGAATAAGAGCTGATGTTCGCTCAAACTCCAAAGATCTTCGTTGGGATAAATGAAAGCTTCCCGTAAACAACCGATGAGTGTGGCCCTTTGCAGTGGTGATAGTGTGACCAGAGGAAGTGATAGACTTTTTTCAATTTCTGCCAGCTTTTCAAGGTGGGTTTTATACATATCCATATCACCTGTACATTGCCTTTTTCTTTCTGTAATTGATTGGTAAAGGGCTTCTTTTTCTTTTGTGTTGAATTCTATAAGCTTCATGAGTTTCTCTTTTGATAACAAATCCAAATAAATATCAGCTTAACAGAGCTTTGTAAAATACCATTTCAATTTAATCATTCAGAGCTGAAAAAAAGCTGTTCCTGAAAGGTGTTTTCAACAATGAGCAAAGCCTGAATAACCTCTCTAGTTTTTGAAAAGCTGAATTAGTATTTCTTTGCTTTTGTATTGAGGTGAAGAATGAATTTTAACTTGAAGTTAAATTTTTGCACAAATCCGTAAAATGAACAATTATTTTTTGCAAAAAACACAAATGCACACAAGTGACCTGTCTATAAGTTGTGAAAATTAATAATTCGCACCTCTACGAAGAGCAAACCCGTCAATTTTGTTGCGGAAATCGCAAATCCATTTTTTGAGTTGCAAAAATCAATTTTGCTGGAATTTTTGGTCGCCATACTTTTGAACAAAGACTGAAGAGTTTTTACCGCAAAACACGGAGGTAAAAACCCTATCAGTACCTTTCACCAGGATTTTTATAGTAAACAATTAATCAGACGGATTAAATCACAAAGATGAAAACACCATTTTTTAAACTAGCCATTCTATTCATTTTCTTCTCAGTTTCACTCGTTGTAAGTGCCCAACCTTCTTATGCAGACCCTTGGCATACCTTTACCACCTCCCACGGCTATATACGCCTGGGGCCTGGCAACGGCAGTTTAGCGCACATTCTTACCGATAGACCACTGTTCTATTTCAATAAGCCCATCAGTATCAACGGAACAGTGAGTTCCCACACCAACATGAACCTAAACCTTCAAACAGACGGCACTACCCGTATGACCTTTTTGCATTCAAATGGAAATGCAGGGATTAACACCACCTCTCCCCAGGCCCACCTGGAAGTTAAAGACGATAATGGAACGGGTACTCTTTTATTACGTACTTACATTAACGATTCAGAACCCGACCCAGGAGGTGGTGGAACGGCCTCTGTCGCAGGGCCAAATCCCTCTTCATCTGGCAGCAATATGAGGAGTATGCTACCTCCGGTGCAAACGCCTTATGCGATGAAAGTACTGCAAACCGACATTTTGAATGGCGGTTTTAATACCACTTTCAATTTATTTTCCAACGGAGCTATCCAGGCCGGAAGAACAGTGAACTACGCCAATGCCAACAACTTTTATAATCTTCCAGAGAATTTGGGCATCTTTTTCAACAAGGACAACCTGCTCAAACTGGAATATCCTTCCTTGACCGAAGGTCCTAAAATGGTATGGACTTCTACGGAATCACAACCTGCTAACCTCACTTTTTCCTTTAACTCCTCTTATCCGGGTGGAGCCGATACGGACATTTTAACCCTCAGCCCGGAAGGTAAGGTAGGGGTCAATACCACGAATATGTCCGGTGACTATAGGTTTTACGTGGGTGGAAAAATACTTGCTACTGAATTAGTAGTAAAACTGGAACAAGACTGGCCGGATTATGTATTCAAACCCGGATACACCCGTATGAGCCTGTCTGAAACTGAAAAGTACATTCAAGAAAACGGGCATTTACCCGGAGTACCTTCGACTAAAGAAGTAAAAGAAGAAGGCTTAAGAGTAGGTGAAATGGAAGCCATCCTGCTGGAAAAGATCGAGGAACTCACTTTGGAACTGATCGAGGTAAGGAAGGAGCTTGAAACATTAAAGTCAAACCAATAACCCTTGTTTTATGAAAGGCATCATAACTACTAGCCTATTGTGTTTGCTGGCGGCTCTCCAAGCTCAGGCACAGAGAAATACAACAAGATTTAGTATAGAATTAGAAGCAGGTTATACTATAGCCACATCAAACCAGATAATAAAAAGAGGTGAATTTGATAGACTAGGAAGCTTCGTTGAAAGTGGATATAGTAAAATTGGTCAAGGGGTGCCTCTAAACCTGAAATTTGGGTTAAGCTTCAATAAATACCTCTTCGCTGGATTGAGGGTTGGTGCTTTCTGGGGTAGTAGATACAATCAAAGAGTTCTATCTATAAATGATAATGATAACACTATTGATGAAAGGAGTTATACTTATCAAATAAATCAATACAGTATAGTACCTTCTTTTGGACTCAATGTTCAATTGGATAAAAAATGGCAACTGCTTATGGATGCCGGACCCTTATTCGCGCTAGGCCAAATGGAAGAAGAAGCTGACATTGAAGAAATCAATGGTCAAATGCGAAATGGAGTTTTTTACGCCTATAAAGGAGGCTACAGTTATGGTTTTTATGCAGGACTTCAAGTATCCTATTTTTTTCATGAACACTGGGCTTTATCTGGTTCTTTCAACCTAAATTCTGCCACTTATAAACCGGATTACAGAGAAATGAACAGGCTTGTTTCAAGCTTTGAAGAAGTTGATATTTCAAATACAGAGGGGATAATAACCAGAGTAGAATTTAGTGACAATCCCATCGAAGATGGAAGGTCCGGTTCGGGAGATGTCATTTACCGGACACAAGAGCTATACGATTGGAGTTCTGTTCAAATCAATCTAGGAATTAAATACCAATTCTAACCATGACTATCAAAGCTTATTTCAGCCTTGTGTTTACTGCCTTGCTTTTCCCTTTAGCAGCCCAATACCAGGTACAAATAGATGAATTGAAATTTGGCCCCCAGGTATTTGAAGCCAGTAATGCGGTTAAATTTCTGCCCGGAACCCGGCTCTTACCCCAACATGCCAACCGGGCCGTAATTGGGCGCATTAACCCTTCTTTATCATCAACCTATTCCGATGAAGATCTTGTATACACAGATTTTCCAAGCAGCGAGCGGCCTTTTGACCAATCCCTGCCTTTTGCAGGAATGACCGGGGTTCCAGGGATAGGTGCCTTAGGAGAAGCCGAGTATAATATTCCGCTTAACCTGCCGCCAGGCACCAATGGTTTGCAACCCCAAATGGCCATCAGTTATAACAGCCATAGCGGGATGGGCTCCCTGGGAAGAGCCTGGGGGCTATCCGGTATTTCCTCCATTAGTCGGATTGGCCAAAATTATATCAATCACCAGACCACAACCGCTGTTGACTTGAGTAGCAACGATCGTTTTGCTCTGGACGGCCAGCGGCTAGTGATCGCTTTGGGTAATTATGGGAGTAATGGTCAGCAATATTTTACCGAAGTAGAAAGTTTCAAACGTGTAACCTCCTACGGCCAGTTGGGTAATGGCCCTGAAAAGTTCCTGGTAGAGACCAAAGACGGTTTAGTGATGGAATACGGCTACAGCGAAAACAGCCGTCAGACCCATTCCGGTACTTCCACGGTTCTGAGTTGGATGCTTAATAAGGTAAGCGACCAGCATGGTAATTATTACACTATCACTTACAAAAAAGAACCGGAAAAAGGTATTATCCTGCCTGTACAGATTTCCTATACAGGCAATACCAGTACAGGGCAAGCGCCCTATAACCACATTTTTTTCAGCTACAAACAGGGTGCTTATCTGGACGACAATTTAATGTACATTAATGATATGGCCATTACTTCCGGAGTATTGCTATCCGAGATCAAGGTATTTGAAGGTTCCAATAATACTGCCAACTACAGCTTCCGCTATGCCGAAGGGGAGTCTCCCCAACTGGTGGGCATCGACTATAGCAATGGGCAATTGCAAACTACCAATCCGGTAGACATTCATTACCGCTCCACAGGCTTCCAGTTTCAGCAAAGTTCTTTTTTTACTACCACGGGTTCCAGCCTGTTCAAAAGTGGCGACTTTAACGGAGACGGCTGGACAGACTTGTTGCGAATACCTCGGAATAACCAAACCGATTATGAACAAAGGTGGCGTTGCTTTTTAGGACAGCCCAATGGAAGTTTCATTGACTCCGACAATGGTTCGATCAACAATAAACAAGTATTTGTTTTAGACATAAATAATGACGGTTACTCAGATTTTATCAATTGCCTGAACTCACAAGCCGATATTTACCTTGGCTCTTCTAACGGCACTTTTTTAAAACAAACGGTAAACTTTAACTGGCCCTACAACAATAAAAGAGCTTATATCGGTGATTTTGACGGAGACGGTTTTTTGGAATTAATGGTAGGTCTATCAGTAAGTGGCCACAACAAGCAAGCCCTAGTAGAATTTAGTACACAGTCGGGCTTCACCCACCGGGAAATCACTTTTGCTCATGATCCTAATGGAGCCAGCCAGTTAGTGACAGGCGATTTTAATGGGGATGGCAAAACGGATCTTTTAAAAACCGGTAAAAGTACTACTCATATTCATGAATTTGATGGTGCGAATTTCAAATCGTATTACTCTGGTTCCTATCCCCTCAACGACCATAAGATTCACGTAGGCGATTTTAACGGGGACGGAAAAAGCGATCTGCTCTCCCGTAAAACAGGTGATTGGGAAATGGGTTATTTCACAGGAAACAGTTTTTTACTGAGATCACATTCCGGCCTGCAAAATTTGTCCACCTCAGATAAAAGTGATAATCACATTTACATTGCTGATATGGACGGCAATGGCAAAAGCGATGTATTGCAATGGTATGGTATTTGGCAAAGTGGGGTGTCGTCTTCCAGCCAGATCAATTTGTTAGAGTTTACCTCTAACGGGCATACTACAGACTATTCCTATGTATGGCTCGGCCATCCGGTAAAGGGTGATGGGGAAACACATATTGTAGATGATTTTAATGGAGATGGCCATCCAGATTTGTTTTACAAACATCTATTTAATCAAACCGGAACCCGATATTGCTTTCATAAGCCAGGCCTAGCCCACCAAGTGGTCAAAGTACTGGACGGTTTTAACCGCAAAAGCCTTTTTGAATACACTGAAACGACTAACGCTGCCGTATACTCCAGAGTCAGAAGTATTCCCGAAGTTTATTACAAAAGCCTGGGAACCCCTATACAGGTGGTCAAAAAAATGTCTTATGAAAATGACCTTGGCCAGTTCAATAGCTTAGAGTACCGTTACGAGGATGCGCTTTTCCACAATATGGGAAAAGGGCTGATGGGCTTCCTGATGACAGAAAGCAAGGAACTCTTGACTGGCGGAGGACTGAACCAGCGCAGCAAACAAATCTTTGACTATACCGGTAGCCAATTATTTCCCCACCTTTGGCTGAAAAAGTCAGAACAGTACAACAGCCAGCAACAACTGGTATCTGAAACCAGCCTCGATGTAAGAATCCATTCCTATCCCTATGTAGGAAACTTGGGCTTTCTGCCGTATATCTTTTCCGAAACCAGCTTTGATGCTCTCAACGATATTACCATTACCACTACTTATACCCACAACCTGAGTACTGGCAATATTGAGCGTATTGCAAGGGATTACGATGGGGAATATACGGAGACTATCGACCACCAATACGAACGTTTTGGCGGCTGGATTTCCAATAAAGTCACAGTGTCCACCGTCAGAAGAGAAAAACCCGGAGAAGTAGCTTTTACTACAGAAACGCGTTACGATTACTTTGCCAATGGCAGCCTTAAACAAACCATAGCTAACTACGGAGGAACACCCAGCCTTACCTCTAATTACCAATACAATGCTTACGGCCATCCTATAAGGGTTGAAAAAACGGCCAGCGGGGAAACACCCCGGATAACACAGTACAGATATTCGGATGACGGGAGGTTCCTGGAAGAAACTAATAATGCCTTAAACCATACCGAAAACCACACCTACGACAAGCGTTGGGGGTTTGTAACCCAAACCCATGTCAACGGCCAACTGGTACAGTCCAATGAGTACAATGATTTTGGGCAGTTGACCAAAGCCATTTCTGCCAGTGGTATTGAAGAATACCGCAGCCTGTCTTTTGACCGCAACGGAGAAGGCCCGGCTCACAGTTATTACTACCTGGATATTTCGTATTCTGAAGAACAGCCGGACAGTAGAGTATATTACAACAAAAGCGGTAAGGTTTTGCGCCAGGTAACAGAAGGCTTTTCAGGTACTGTGATAACTGACCAGGAGTATGATGCCAGGGGATTGATTACCCGCCAGTCCTTGCCCTATTTTGAAGGTAACAGCCCGGAGTGGACGGACTTTTCTTATGATAGCTTTAACCGCTTGGAGCAGATTGACCGTTTTGACGGCACTTCTTATCGTCATCAGTACGGACTTAAAACTCATACCCTGACCAACCTGAGCAGTAACCGCTACCTCACACGCAGCTTTGATGCCGCTGGCCATCTGCTGCAATTGAATGATAACGGGCAAACCGTAAACTATGACTATTACAGCCACGGCCTGCCCAAAGCAGTGCATTCTCCCAGCAACCGACTCAGCTTTGAATACGATGGCAACCTTAATCGTAGCAAATTAGTGGATAATGATGCGGGGACGGTGGATTACGTTTATAATGCCTTCGGAGAACTCACCAGCCAGGACGATAACGGCAAGCTTACCCAAATAACCTATGATGTTTTAGGGCGGCCTTTGAGCCGTACCACTCCGGAGGGTAGATATACCTATGCTTACGACCAAGGGGGCAACGGTGCGCTTGGGTTACTGACGGAAGAAACCAGTCCTGATGGGTTAGATTATGAATATGAATACAATCTGTTGGGCAGGCTGACCCAGTACAAGGAAAAAGTGGAAGGAGAGGATTATATTTACCATTATGCCTACACTAAGGGAGGACAGCTCCAAAGCATGGAATATCCCTCTGGCTTTGCCATTGAAAGCAGCTACGACAGCAAAGGCTATCCCACTGAACTAAAGAGGAAAGACAACCAGCAACTGGTCTGGAAAATAAAAGAGGTGGATGCCCTGGGAAATATTCTCGAAGTGGATTACGGCAATAACCTCACAGCCACCTATACCTTTAACCAGTACCATGTGCTGGAAGCAATCAATATTCCCAATGTCCAGGAAATGGAATATGACTTTGACCCGGTTAACGGCAATCTCCTGAGCCGGGAGGACGTCAGGCTAAGAAACCAGGAGACCTTTGAATACGATGCCCTTGATCAACTCACCAAGAATGAGGTGAACGGGGGGACCACCCACCAGGCCTGGTACAGTGGGGTGAAAATAGATGAGCGAACAGATATAGGCGAATACCACTATAGCCAATCTTTTACTAGTCGTCTGGAATCTATTGAGCCTTCTTACTTCAATGGCCATCCGCAAACAGATATCCCCCTCTTTACTCAGGAAGTAGAGTATTATTCCTTCAACAAAGTTAAGGGTATAGAAGAAGATGTCTACAAAGCCTTATTTACTTATGGCCCCCTTAACGACCGCAAGATCATGCAGCTTGAACAAGAGGGAGAACTCCTGTATACCCGCACTTATATAGGAGATGCCTACGAGATAAAAGATAACGGGGAGGAGCTAATACGTAGCCACTACTTGCCAGGGCCGGATGGAGTGGCAGCCGTATGGCGCCAAACAGGGGAAGCTGAGGGGCAGCTATTTTATATCCATAAAGATCATTTGGGCAGTTGGACACATATTACAGATAATGACGGTAGTCTGGTGGAACAATACAGCTATGATGCCTGGGGTCGCAGGCGCAACCCTCTCAACTGGACTTATGAAGGTGTTAGTACCGAACGGCTATTCGACCGGGGCTATACGGGACATGAACATCTGAAAG
>JANQHO010000127.1 GCA_028277105.1 Owenweeksia sp.
CAGGCTTCTCGCAAAATAATACAGCAAACCAAGAAAATGTATAGTGCTTTGTGCTGGCAGGGAGAAGCCGAGTTCATTTTGGGCCTTATGCAAAAAGACAAAAAGAACCACCGCGGGCAATTGCAGTTCAGTTTGCTGGAAGGAATAGGGCAGGCGCGTTACAACATCCGGGTGAGCGAGGCTGATGTGGTGGAAGCTTTGAATTTTCTAGCCCGTTTGTGATGTCGTCCATTCGTTTATCCCATCCCACCAAAAAAATTGTCGGTAAGATCAGTATTCCCGGCAGTAAAAGCGAAACCAATCGCCTGCTGATCTTAAAGCATTTGTATTTCCCTGATTTGGAGATTCTCAATCCTTCCGATAGTCGCGATACCCAGGTGCTGCAGCAAGCTTTAAACAGCAACTCCAATACCATTGATATAGGCGAAGCGGGAACGGCTATGCGCTTTTTGACCGCTTATTTGGCGATACAGCAAGGAAGGAGAGTGGTGCTTTCGGGTAGTGAGCGCATGCACCAGCGGCCCATTGCTTTGCTGGTGGATGCCCTTCGGCAATTGGGAGCGGATATCCAATATGCGGAGGAGGACGGTTTTCCGCCACTTCACATCAAAGGGCAAAAATTAGAAGGCGGAAAAGTAGAGCTGGACGGCAGCGTCAGCAGCCAATACGTAACGGCTTTAATGCTGATCGCTCCTGCTCTGGAAAAGGGTTTGCAAATCCAATTGAAAGGCTTTTCCGTTTCTGCGCCTTACATCTACCTCACGGCTAACCTGATGCGTAGGCTCAACTTTAAAGTGAAAGTTACCCAGGATTTAATTGCGATAGAACCTTTTGTACCAAGCGCTCCAAAATCCTTTAGTGTGGAACCTGACTGGAGTGCCGCTTCCTATTGGTTTAGCATGGCTTTGCTGGCGGAAAAAGCCGAGATCTACCTGCCGGGCTTCCGGCAGTACAGCTTGCAGGGCGATGCTTTTGTAGCGGGACTTTTTGAACCTTTGGGGGTAGAATCTCATTTTATCGGTTCGGGTTTCCGTTTGCGGAAAAGCAATGAAGCACTGCCTAAAGAGTATCGTATTAATCTCATCCACAATCCCGACCTGGCCCAGACGATGGCGGTAGCCTTAGCCGCTAAAAATATCCCCGCCCGGCTTTCCGGCCTTAAAACCTTGAAGATTAAAGAAACCGACCGTCTTTTGGCACTGCAAACCGAATTGGAAAAAACCGGGTCTCAAATTGAAATAGGGGAGGATTACCTCGAGATCAAACGCGGGATTCAACATTTCCATGACCTCACTTTTGATACCTATAATGATCACCGAATGGCTATGTCTTTAGTACCCTTGGCTTTGCTTTCTCCTATCACTATTAATGATCCTATGGTAGTTGAAAAAAGTTACCAGGGTTTTTGGGGGGATTTGGAGAAGGTTTGGTTTGATCAAATCAATTGATTGATAATAATATAAGGAATTTTATTGTTGTTTTTTAGTGTAATTAATTTGGCTAATTAACTCATTATGATGGTTTTATAATTTATATCAATTATTGATGGTATTTTGTGATTTGAAATTAATTGCAAATTTGAGTCATAAAAATAACTTTGTAAAAGCTTAATTATTATATTAGTTTTTAATTTAAAATTTAAGCTTAATATTATTATAGTGTTATGTCAAAAATATTGGATTTATTATTTCAAGGATCAATCAAGGAGATAGGTTCCTTTTTTACCAAAGAGGCTCTAAGCGAGTTGTTTGGAATAGTTAATACTTCTTTAGACAATAACATAGGAAGTAAATTTCCTGAAGAAATATTAGATGCTATCAATAGCCTTAGTCAGCAAGAAAGCGAAATCTTACAGGAAGTAAAGAATTTAGGGATTGAAATAAATCAATTATTACAAGAAGATTTGACCGAAAAGCTAAATGATGTAGTTGCTCCTTATGGTATAATTAATGGGATATTACAGCAAATTAATAACAATCCAAGTGAGAAATTACCGGTAGGAGATAATTCAGTTACACTGAAAACTGAATTTTACAATGAATATGAAAACTCTATCATCACAAAATTTTATGACAGCCTTCTTGATATCAACTCTATGCTAACTACTTCATCTGCTGAACAAAGTGTTTTGACAGAAGAGGTTGATACCCTTATTTCGAATGGAATTAATGCCTTTCAGTATAGAGTATTGATGGGAAGTAAGATTCTTGCTATAGCCAACAAATTACATCAGGCGTCCCTTTATATTTCTCTGGGGGGAGCAGCATATGCTGGTGCGTTTACAGATTCTATTAATACGATAGCTGATATTGTAAATACTTTAAGTAAATGGGAACAAAAATATGGTATATCTAATGCTCAATTCAACAACTTTATTTACGGGATTTATAATCTTTCTGATAAAAATCCCTCCATGCAGTTTTATTACTTCCAGTCTATTGCAGTAACTAATGATAAATATGCCTACCCGCTAGCCTTAACTCCTTATCCTCTTAATGGAGGAGATCCAAGTCAGGTCGTTTTTGAATCACCCAATGGCATAGGGGCGGAAAGCACCTATTTTATTGAAAAATGTTCAGACTTTTCAATATCCAACCCTAATGTTCAACTTACATTAAAAGTGGCTAACTATGATGTGATTCTAGAAAATGAGGCGGCAGAAGCAACTGGTACTTCCATTAATGCTAATTTTCCTTCAGATCAATCTTGGGGAATTGGAATTATTAAAGGAAGTGAAATAGGCCATGACTTGTATCATTATTATTATGCTTGTGGGAACCAGGGTAGTAATGCTACTAAAAACAACCAATGGCAATTTGAATTAAATCAGAATATTAATAAATATATTCCAGTTGGCATCAATCCATATATTCTTAATATTAAAAATACTACAGAAGGACTAGCTGGAGGAAGGTGCTACCTTGGAAGTGAATTTCAAAGTGAAACTGATGCCGGAACACCAGCGTATTTATACAAGTATCAAAATGATGTTTTTAATTATTGCTGGAATTTATTCATGACCAATCTTAATGAGGTATTTTTGATATATTCAGATGGTAGCGAATACTCAATTTTATACACAAACCCTAATACAGGCCTTAGTTTTTATTCTTTTAAAGATGATTTACTAGCTAACTCATGGGTTATCTCCCCTTCAGATGCCTATTCTGTGATATTGAACCAAAATTACAGCTTTCCACCTAGCAATATATCAGATCCTCCTGCAAATCAATCCTTTACTATTGACGGTAATAAAGGTCAGTTTACTACTGAGCTGTACAGTTCTTTTGAATTTCAAAATAAAGTTTTGCAAGCACTCTATAGTATATCTCAAGCTCCAGGAATTACACCGGTAAGTAGCAATCAACTTCTTATCCTTTTAAACAGTAAACAAATAGCCTACCTTAACTACAGCAAATTAGGAGGGTTAACCTATGAGTTAATTGAGTCAGGTTCAATTACAGAATCCTGGTACATTTCTCCATCTGATGCTTCGACCATACTCAGCAAAAAACAATATTCAGTAACTGGGAGTTCTTCAGAAACAGGATATGGAGAGTTTACCATAGACACTAAAAAAGGATATCTTTACTCCATATACTTATTCAAAGATTCCTCTATACTCCAAAGTTATATAGAGAATGCTTTAAAGGATATTGAGTATAGTGAATCAACGTAAATAGGAGAAAAGATTTAAACAGCAGAAATGATAACTGGTTTTTCAAAACCTCACCCTCAGTTGCATTCTCAACTCACTAACTCGATTGCCATCAATTAGATTCTGTCTGCTGCTCATTTCGTCTTAATCTAAACAAATAATGACTATAATGCTTAAGTCAAAGCTTTTAGGAAGAGCGGAATTTACCAGGTCCACCTTTGAATGACCTTCTTGGAGTAGGCATACTTTAATTCATTGGTGCTACTCCAGCATTTACAAGACAGTTTTATGTTTTTAAGCTCCAGGTAACTGTCGGGATAAATGTTTCGTACCATTCCCAGAAAATTAGCTTTCTCTAACTCTGAAAAATTGCTCTCATAGTGAATGCTGTCTATAGTAAGTGTAGCCGTATCCTGTACTATAAAATCATAAGACTCAATTTTTACAATAGTATCTAAAGAGAGGTGAGAGTACTCATCTGGTTTTACTAAACGTACTTCTTCAAACTGTTTAAAAGGGTGAGAGATAACTCCCGATAGATCAGGTTTAACAATGATAAAATCAAACTTATCTGGTTTAATGATAAAGACCTTGGTTTTTATGGTATCTATAACAGTTTTATCTAGAGCCACAAAAAGCCTGTCTTTGGGAGATTGGGGGATCCAATAGAGTTGCTGATCTTTTTTAAATACTTTCCCATATTCTGCTATAAGCTTTATTTCTCCGTCTACATTTTCTTTAAAGGCAAAATCAATGGTATTAGGTATACCGGCATAAACTTCCTGGGGCTTATCTACAGTAAAAATGTAATGTTGGGCTGAAAGGCTTGCAGTGCTGATGAAATGTAAAAACAGGAAAATGCCTTTTTTCATGGGAAGCCTTTTCTAAAGAAGCGTTAATTAATGATAATTACTACAGAAATGATTTAAAATCTCACTCGCAACTGTACCTTGATCTCACTTATCCGGTTGCCTTCGATCAGATTTTGTCCGTTGCTGGTTTCTTCCTGATCTAACAAAAGTGACTGCAAATGTTTTGATCGAAGTTTTTAGGAAGATTTAAAAAGTGCAGATTTTAGAGGCCAAGCCACAGGTTGCGTTCCTAAAGTTATAATGCTCGTTTATAGAAAACAGCAAGTGACGCCCATCTGATTTTTCTACTTTGCAACAAACATAGTAACCCATTTCTTAAGTTGTGAAAATAAAATTGTTGTTAGGGCTCTTATTGAGTTGCTGTTATGGTAATTGGCTTCAGGCTCAAGCTTATGATTTACTTAAAAAAACAGTGGCCTCGGACAAAGGTTGGATGAATTATTTTGGTTCAGATGTGGCCATCTGTGGTAATTATGCCGTGATCGGAGCGGATCACTATGATTATATGCCAAGCTATTCCAGTATGGCAGGAGCAGCCTATATTTTTCAATATACTGGTGGTACATGGATAGAAAAGCAGAAAATATTGGCTTCTGATAAAGGCTATGGTGACAGGTTTGGGCATGCTGTAGATATTTCAGATTCTGTTATAGTAATAGGTGTTCCCTATGAAGATAATGATGTCTTAGGTAATGATTCTATGGTTAGTGCAGGTGCAGTGTATGTTTTTGAATTCAACGGGAGTACGTGGTATGAAACTCAGAAACTTGTAGCTTCCGATAGAGATACTTCAGATTTGTTTGGGTATTCTGTTGCTGTTTCAGGAAATACTATTGTGATAGGAGCTCTTAATAAAAAGTTAGATTCTGCAGGGGTTAAGGTGGGTGATAGAGCCGGTGTTGTTTATGTTTTTGAATATAATGGGTTTGATTGGGTTGAAAAACAAAAGCTAGTTGCTTCTGATGCTCAGATATATGATGAGTTTGGTACTTCAGTAGCAATTTCAGATTCACTTATCGTAGTTGGCGCGGCAGAAGAGGATAATCGTATATATGCTTTGTCGAATCGTATTGGTAAAGGCTCTGCTTATATATTTGAGCGGCAAGGAGGAATTTGGATGGAAATACAAAAGATATATCCTACGGGGAATAGAAATGATAATGATGATTTTGGACAGTCAGTCGATATTTCAGATAGTATTATAATAGTTGGGGCTCCCGGGGAGGATACATCTACCACAAATATTTTTTATGGTGCAGGTGCAGCTTATGTATTTGAACACAATGGAAATTCCTGGGGCCAATCTCAAAAGTTGGTAGCCTTAGACAGAGGGCCTAGAGATATCTTCGGTTATTCAATAGCTATTTCTGACTCAACAATTATTGTAGGTGCCCCCCACGAAAGCCATGATACATCAGGGCTTAATTCCCTTTTCTCTTCTGGTTCAGCTTATGTGTTTCAAAAGCAAGGAAACAATTGGAATCAAGTCCAAAAGTTGATAGCTTCTGACAGACGCCAAGGAGACTGGTATGGCTTTTCGGTAGCAGCATCAGACCAGCATATTGCTATAGGGGCTATCTATAGCGATTCAATAGACCCTGCTACGGGTTATTATATAGCTGGCGATATGGGAGCAGCATATTTTTACCGGAGAAATTGCCATATTAACTCAAGTGTAAATATTGTAGCTTGTGATGCTTACACTGTACCTAGTGGTGATGAAACCTATATGGTAAGTGGGATTTACGTAGATACTATTCCTTCTGTTGAATACTGTGATAGCATTATTACTATAAATCTAACAATAAATCAATCAAATGCTGACACTACTACTATTGTTACTTGTGACCCCTACACTTGGGTAGATGGAATGACATATACCGCTTCCAACAATACGGCTTCTTTTATTTATACTAATGTAGTGGGTTGTGATTCAGTAGTATATCTTGATCTAACGATTAATTCCACTACCGGAACAGATGTAATTAGCAGTTGCGATCCTTATACTTGGATTGATGGAATTACTTATATCACTTCCAATAACTCGGCAACAGACACCTTGACCAATTCAGTGGGCTGCGACTCGGTAGTTACCCTCGATCTGACAATTAATACAGATCATGTTACCGATGTAATTACCACCTGTGATTCCCTGAACTGGATCAACGGGATAACCTATACTGCTTCCAACAATACCGCTACAGATACTTTGACCAATATACACGGCTGTGACTCTATAGTAACCCTCGATTTAACCGTTAATTACTCTAGTGTAACTGTAGATTCAGTTGTTAATTGCAACCCACCTTATACCTGGATTAACGGGCGTAACTATTACAATTCCAATAATACAGCTACCCATCTGCTTACCAGTTCATCAGGTTGTGACTCCCTGATTAAACTTGATTTGACTATACCTGTTATTAATTTGCTTGTTTTGAAATTTGGCATTAATTCCCTCTCTTGTTTAGAGTCAGGTGCCGATAGTTACCAGTGGCTGGATTGTGATAATGATTATGTTCCTATAAATGGTGCCACGAACAGGGGGTTTAATCCTTCCTTTAATGGAAGCTATGCTGCTGCTATCACAGTAAATGGCTGTACCGATACTACATCTTGTTATTCAGTAACCGGAATAGGAATTATAGAAAGCCAGTTTCTGGGCCTTTCTTTATATCCAAATCCTGCTGAAGGGAAAGTAACAGTGGAATTAGGTAAATATTACGGTTCTGTAACAGCAGAAATTTTTAATACCGCTGGGCAGGTGGTCAGATCAGAAAACTTTTACAATACCAATGAATTAGAGCTGTTTATAGATGATTTTCCGCCCGGTGTTTACTGGCTTCAACTATCTGCGGATAAGAGCCGGGCCTTTCTGAAAGTTGTTAAGAACTAAAAGTAAAACTGTTTCAAATCAGAACCTAAATTCAAATTAGTAACGATTATCCAAAGGTTCAGCACAGTATACAAGACCTGAATAATATCATTTTTGATACTCATATTGACCACCGTATGGCGATGTCTTTAGCGCCATTGACTTTGCTTTCTTTCATCACGATTAATGATCCTGTAGTGGTACAAAAAAGCTATCAAAGTTTTTGGGGGATTTGGGAAAAGTAAGGTGAATAATTTTAAAGCTTTTGTCAGTATTGTTAATTAAGCTTTATATATGGCTATATATCGAATTATATTTGTCTGATAAATTTAAAGTATGAGGCAGATTTTTGATGAAACAATAAAAGAGACACTAAATTATAGGTTGCGAAAACTAGAAGACTACTTTGATGCAGATGTAGTATTCCATTATGGTGAAATCCACCCTTCGTTAGAAAAAGCATTTCGAGACTTCATCGAGCAGTTGAAAAAAGATACGGAGTTTGATAGAAATAGATTGGTCATTTTTCTCAATACTCCTGGAGGAAGTGCTGAAACAGTTGAAAAAATGGTTTCAGTGATTAGATTTCATTATAAAGAAGTATATTTTGTTGTCCCAGATTATGCTATGTCGGCAGGAACTATTCTCTGCATGGCTGGAGATAGAATATTTATGGACTATTCATCTTCGTTAGGTCCTATAGATCCACAAGTTTATAATGGTAAAAATTGGGTTCCAGCACTAGGATACTTAGATAAAGTTGAAGAGCTAATTGCTAAATCAAGTAATGATGAGTTAACAGAGGCAGAGTTTTTGATACTCCAAAAAATAGATCTTGCCGAATTAAGAAGTTACGAAATGGCAAAGGATTTAACAGTTGCACTCCTAAAAGATTGGCTAGTAAATTATAAGTTTAAGAACTGGGTTACGCACAATTCAACGGGTGAACCTGTAACAAAAAGTGAAAAAGAAGAGAGAGCAGAAGATATAGCTAACAAGTTAAGTAATAACAGTATTTGGTATTCTCATGGGCGGTCAATAGGTATAGAAACACTTACGGGCTTTTTAAAGTTAAAAATTGAAGACTACTCAGAAAATGAAGAATTAAGAGAGCTCGTAAGAAACTATAATGATCTGATCTGCGAGTATATACTTAGATCGGGGGGGTAAAGCATTTGTGCATTCAAGAGTATTTTTCTAATCTTGTAGTAAGTATGGCAAAGACAATAACTGAAAAATTACAAGAATCACTTTCTAAGGAAAGTAAAAAATTTTCTAAGAAAGGAAGCAACTTAAAGGAATCATACTCTAAATTTTCAAAGATTGGCATCGAGTTAAATCCTACATATAGTTTGCCAATGAAAGATACAATTGGTAAAACCTTTAGGGAACAAGTCCAATCCAATTCCCTCTTGTAAAATAGAAATTATTTTAGCTTACTTAAATTTTCAATAAGTATACACCTGTAATAATCCTCAATCACCCTTACCTGCCCCCTGATCTCACTTATCCGGTTGCCATCGATCAGATTTTGTCCACCGTCAATTTCTTCCCGATCTAGAAAAGTGGTAAGTGAAAACTACTTCGAGCTTTGGCTAAGGAAGCCTGGCTTTGTATAAAAATATTTAGCAAGTCAATAGTAAATTATCTTACATAAGCTATTTTATTAGCAGCCCGTTTAAATTTTTAAACCCCTCCATAAGATGTTCAAAAGCTATACTTAGCTCTATTGTTACTTTTATTAAAACCCTGTGCCGGGCAAATTAAAGGTATAAAGAGCTATAAGCAGCTTTCGGTATACGTTGACACCATGGTGGTGGCTTTTCCTAAAAT
Source organism: Owenweeksia sp. (assembly GCA_028277105.1). Lineage (GTDB taxonomy): Bacteria > Bacteroidota > Bacteroidia > Flavobacteriales > Schleiferiaceae > JANQHO01. Next base: position 9,239 of record JANQHO010000127.1, read on the forward strand.
TGGCAGCATTACAGCTACGGCAGTATCTTTGGATCAAAACCATGCTGACTCCTTAAAACTATTGGTGTTCAAGGTGCTGGAAGACAAACCAATGGACAAGCCATTCAGGATTTACACTTATCAGCAGTTGACGGTAATGGCCTATCAATTAATGGGCGATTTGGACTTGGCTTTACATTACCAGCAAAAAGAAATTGAACTGATCAAAACCACTAGTGATTCATCCTATTTGATGATGGCTTACACCAGGCTGATGTTCATATTGAAAGATATGGGCAAAGCAGACGAAGCCTACGAAATAAGCCTTAGGGTATCCAAGCTACTGGATTCGGCAAAAGATGGTATTAATAAGATCTTTACTTTACGGCAGCTATGCGTTTTTTACAATGTAGTAAACGATAATAAAAGAGCTAAAACCTATTGCCAAAGGGGGATTGAGCTGAATGATGAATGAGAATATGGGGCAGATCCATTATATGGGCGACTTTTACAATGCCCTAGTTGAAATTCTGGACAAAACCCAGGAAAGTCACATTGAAGATATTCCGATCAGAAAAAAAGCCATACGATACGCCCAGCTCAATAAAGATTCCCTGGCCCTTCACAATATGTATATTAATCTGGCAAGGAGTTTAGCTTCTATTGGGCAAACGGACAGCGCCTTTAAATACTACGAGCTAGGGCTCAAAACTTACCAGAATCACCCCTTCCTGTTTGGTTGGGTAGGAGAACTTTCAGATTATGGTCGTTTTTTGATCGAGTATGGAAAGCTTGAGAAGGCAAAAGAGATCCTGGATACCGTATCAGTAGTAGTTAATAATAATGCGCTTACCTCCGCAGCCTTAAAGCAATACTATCTTTTTCAGTCAGTTTATCATGCGAGTCAGGGTCAGGTCAATGATTTTAATTATTGGTTAAACCGCAGGGATAGCTTGATTAAAATGGATTTTGATACCGAAAAGGCCAGATCCCAGGAAGAGATGGCGGCCAAATATGAGACTGAAAAGAAAGAGGCAGAAAACCAATTGCTGAGGAGTCGCAACCAAAATAAACAACATAAGGCCATTAAAAAAAGCTAAAGCTGTTAAATGATGTTTATGCTTTCAAGCAAACTTTCGGTAATGCTTTCGCGCATCAACCCAATTAAAATTATTAGCAATAAGCATGTATTGATAATAGGCCTGAACTTGCTTTTTTTGGGCCATGGCTTTTCTCAACCACTACCGCGTATACTCAACATAAACTATACCACTGTTAACCCTAACGGGGATGTGGAGATCCAGGCCCTTGGGGTTTTTCTTTTCAACCCGGTCGGCATAACCGTGGGAAGTTGCGATTGTATCCCTATAGCTGGTAAAAAGAACGATCCCAATTACATTACCTGCATGGTTTCTGCCTCAGACATTGCCAGTTCAGGATGTGTGGGTTCTTTTCAAATGACTGTTACGACCGTTGCCGGTTCTGCCACTACCGGTCCCCTGATAGCGATTGAGCCTTTACCTGTGATCGACCCAATTTCGCCCATCTATTTAAGCAGGGCAACTGCTATTCCCGATAGCTTGAGAGAAGCTTATAATTATAATATTCAAGCAGATTCTGGCTTTATCCCAAGGAGTTTTCAGTTTGAATGGGACCTTGCCATCCCATTGCCTAGCCCTTTGCCCACAACCCGCTTTTCCAATAGGGAAACCAATCAACAAAGTAATATATTTACTTATTCTAGCTCTGCTGAGCAACTAGAGACCGTTTTAAACGACATTGAATACCCTGTTCAGGTAGATAGTGTTACAACTGTAATATTTGCCGACCCTGTTACAACTGTACAAAAACGGAAATACAAATATTATATAGAACAAGCAGGTCCTTTTCCCACATCATTGCTACCAGGTTTTTTTGGTCTTGGGTTGGCTTTTACGGGAGATACCGTAAGTTATGATACTGCTATTGATATAGATATTTATTCAAGCACAGCAGGTAATAGCTTTCGCTTGGATATATGGCCGGGGGCACTTTCACTAAATGATTTTTATGAAGATGATGATTTAGAGCCTGAGCTCAGCCGAAATATTATTGACGCAGGTCGTGTAATTCACCAGGTAATATTTGACGAGCATAACATAGCTGCACCGGATGTAGTTGTAGATAGTACAGTAAACAATAGTGGCACTCCGTTTCAGTTAAATTTAGAGCATCAACGATACAAAGAGTATTTTCCATCTACTTACTGGGGTGATACCAGCTGGGTAACTTATAGTATTAAGCGCGCTACGGATACTGCCATTACAGCCTCACAAATTCAACTTTCTTTATCGGGTACTGATAGTAGTAGCTTCTCGGTAATGGATATAGATACCATTTCCCTTACCAATGATTCTACTCAGGATTTCAGGGTGGCTTATCATCCAAAGAGTAATGCAGTATCTCATAATGCCAATATGGACATATCGGTAGGTGGGCGGTCCTATAAAATTCCTCTTATTGGGGCTTTAGCCGACACTACAAGACCGAGCTTAAGCATAACAGATACTAATGGTGTTCTTTCCGGAGGAGACACTGCCGTTTTTACGCTAAGCTTTAGTGAGCCCATTTCGGCTTTTACTCAAGCTTCTTTGAGTTTTATTCCTGGCAGTTCGGCTTCTTCGGCTGTTGTTACCCTTTAGTGACAGATTCCATATTTAAGCTAGAATTCCACAGTTTAACGGGAGGGGAATACTCTTTTTACCTTCCGGAAAATGCGGTTGCTGATCCTATCGGTAATGGTAACATTGCTTCTGATACGGTTAGCTTTACTATTGAAAATGTACCAGCCTTAACTGCATCCGTAGACTCCGTGGCAAACGTAGTTTGCCGCGGAGATAATACAGGTTATCTGGAAGTTGAGGTAAATGGAGGTACACCTCCTTATACTTACAACTGGAGCAATACCGCTACCGGGGCAAACATCAGCAATATTTCGGCTGGAACTTATACGGTTACGGTTACCGATGCCAATGGCAGCACTGCTACAGCAAGCGATACCATTACAGAACCCACTCCACTTAATGGCGGAACAGTAAATTAGTTATTTTTAATGATCTTGCAGTGATACAAAACAGATATCAGGGTTTTGGGGGAGGACTTGGATAATGTGAAGTTTGTATCAAAACCTCACCCTTACCTGCGCCCTGATCTCACTTATCCGGTTGCCTTCGATCAAATTTTGTCCGCTGCTGATCTCCTCCCGGTCTAAAAAAGTAGTAATGCTGTATTTGGCCTGGAAAGTAATACGCTGGGTAATGGAATAATCCACTAAAAGATAAAAACGGTTGGAACGCCCGAAATAAGGCGGAATGCTAAAGGCATAGGTCAGGTCGTTTTCGTAGGCGTAAATGCGGGTATCGAAGCTTTCCGTATTGGTGAGCGCATAACGGGCAGTTAAGGTCAGCTTTTCGGAAGGGAAAATATAACGCACATCCTGGAAAATGAGATGACCCTGCTCCAAAATACCGTCTTGCTCAAAGAAAGAATATTCCACTCGGGAAGCCAGGCGGATAGTATGGGTAAGTGAATAAACGGTGTGAAAACGGGCGGTAGTCCTTTCGCGGGGCACTAATTTGGGGATAACCGTTTCGGCATCGCTGTTCACCTCTTGTACTTCATTCTTTAGCCTTACATAAGCCGTAAAATAACGGCTGAAATACATTTCCAGTTGTGCCAGCAGGTCGCGGCCCCGGGAAGGTACATCGATATTGAAACGCAGCCAGCGGAATTCGTAGAGGTCTATATAAGATTTTAGCAGGAAAGTGCGGTTCAACTGCCATTGTACACCCAGGTAAGTGCCCCTTTCGCCCGCACCCCCGTTTTCCGCAAAAGGAGCGATGTAAAGGGTTTGGTATTCTGTGCCGATATTGCGGTGCAGCAGGGTAAGGAAGAGCTGATCGGCCGGGTTGCTTTGAAAACCTACCGTGAAGGCCCGTCCGCCATTGTCGGAAAGAGCAGTTTCCCCAAAAATATTGAAGTTGCGCCAGAGGTAGTTAAGATCCAGGGAAACATTGCTTAGCCTTTGCCCGCTAAGGTTAAATTTTTGGTAGAGCTGGTTGCCTTGTTCCAAAGCTGCCTCCAGTTGGTAATTCACCCCTGTTACGCCTACAGATAAGTTGTTGGCGCGGTAATTCAGGTTTCCTCCAACCGTTTGCAAGCGGTTAGCATCTTTATCCGCCAGTTCATTTTCCGTGCGGTGTAAGCCGGTGGTTTGCAGCGAGCTTACAAAAAGGGGTTGTTGACTGGCAGAATCGGTTTCGGTTATGTTAGCGTCAATGCGGTTGGCAGAGTAAAAAGCACTCACATCAAAACTACCCAGGCGGTAAGTGGCGGCAGCGCCCCTCAAAAAGCGGTTTTCCTCTGCCCCAGTAAAAGGACGGAAGCCCCGGGCGTAGCGCTTTATCTCTACGGCTTCAGCCGATTTGCCAAAGGCCAGGCTCGACCATAAAGCTAACCCCTGCCCGAATTCGGCCTGGTAATCGCCAACAACGAACCGCCTCAGATTGCCGTAGTTCTGTATAGCCAGGTGACCGGAGAGGAAATCGACTCCCAGCTCCTGGTAGGGCTGCCCAAAAGGCTCACCGGCATCCTGCTGACTGGTAAGCCCAATGGAAAGGATATCGCGGTAAGTACCTCTGTAGCGAACGTAATAGTCTTGCGGATCGCCCAGGTAACCGTTTTCCGTTTCCGGCAAAAAACCTTTGCGGGTTTGCAGATCGATGGTGCTGCGGGCAATGATCTCGTGGCGGGAGTATTGCCAGATGTTTTTCAGTTTGAGCTCCGGAACAGCTTTTTGAGTCGTAAAACTTAAATAGGGCAGCACCTTGTCGATGGTTTCCTGGTCAAAACCTTTAACCACCTGTAATTCATAAGGGGTGTAAATAAGCCCGGAAGCCCTGCGGTATTGTAGCAGGTTGTTGATCTGAAAAACGTTGAGGTAAGGGATGCGTTCCAGATCTTCTGTTTCGGCAAAATTGAGTTGAATGGGGTCATTGCGCAGGCTTAGCAGGTTTTCCGCCACCTGGATGAGGTCGGTTTCGTTTTCCTCATTGCCTTCAGCTACCGATTCTATCTCCATTTCCAGTTCTTCCGTAGGGCTTTGCGCCAGGAGCAAACTACCCAACAAGAACAGGCTTATGGCCAGGAGGGCTTTCATCAGAAATTGTATTGAAGGCTGAAGTTGGCATTGTTGCCCAGAGTGTAGGTGTATTCGTAGGCCAGATCGGCCGAAAAACCAGAAAAGTTGAGGCCTATACCAAAAGTATTGGCCAGGGGTTGTATAGCCGATCCCGCCCGTAAGGTCAGGGCTTTTACCAGGCGGTACTCAAAACCGGCCGCATAGCGTTCTGAGAACTGGTCGTTTCTCCGCACTTCAGCCGTCAGCGCTACTTCTTCGTTAAAACGGTATTGGGCACCCAGTCGCCCGATCACCGGCAGCCTTTCACCAGTGTCGCTATTCTTATAGTTGTTGGATGGATTGAAGACGTGAAAACCGATATGGAGCTTAGAGTTGGGTTTGGCGATCACCCCTGCCTCAAAAGTTACGGCCCCGGGATTGTCAGTTCCTTCCGAAACAAAAAAATTGTGGTAGTTGAGTTGAAGGCCCAGCGAAAAATATTTGCCAAAAGCCCGTGCGTAAGTGAGCCCAAACTTTGACTCATTGTACAATTCAAAGCCAAAATAATTAAAGTTTATTCCCACCGTTCCAAAAGAAAAAGGGTGGGCGATGGCTACGTGGCCTAAACTGAGTTCCTGCAGAAAGAAGCGGTTTTCGTAGCCCAGCGCCAAAGCGGGTTTTTCCAGGTAGGCCAAACCGGCCTGGTTGTGAAAGGATGACCATACGTCCGTAAGCGCTACACTGCTGTGAGACAGGGCAGCCGAACGGCCTCCGGCAAAGTATCCGTAGTTTTGACTGTTGGCTGCGGAGGATAACAAACAAAAAAAGATGAATAACTTCCTCATAGTCAGTGCTCAATTTAAATCATTATTCCGCATTTTTGAACGAAGTGAATATTAAGCTTTCATTAAAAACACTGATTTTTAGCGGCCTGGGCTTCATCCTTGCTGGAATAAATCCGCTTGCAGCCCAGCTTTACCCTTTTGAAAAGATTGGGTTGGAAGAGGGCTTACCTACCCTTCGGATCAATGATTTTAAAGAAGATAGTCGCGGTCTGTTCTGGATCGCTACCGAAGGGGCGGGTTTAATCCGCTATGACGGCTATGATTTCAAGGCATTTGATCAAGATGAACACCCGGAAAGGCTTTTCATTAAAAGTATAGAGGAAGATAACGAAGGCCATTTGTGGATGGCTTACCAGGGTGGTATTTTAAAGTTTGACGGTAAACATTACCACGATTATCCTTTACCGGCTTCATCCGGGGGAGCGGTAAAAATTGCCCTTTCCGCCAGCAATCGGTTGTATGTATCTACCCGCAGAAATGAATTGTACCTATTGCAACAGGACAGCCTCCAACTGGTTGAGATAAAGGCAGGGCAGATCAACGACCTGCACTTTTCGGGAGAAGAGCTATATCTGGCTACCTCAGAAGGGGTATATCTTTATGACAATGGCAAACTGGATCTGTTTGGCCCCCCGGCTATTTCCCTGGCTTTGTTAGACAATACCGAAATAGCGGCTGTGTGTAACGATTCAGTCTGTATAGTAAATGTTGAAGGCGATAGCCGGAAACTTATCGAAGCCCGTGCCTCGGCTTTATCAGCCTTTGATGATCAGATTGCTATTGTTACTACAGGGGCCTTTACCATAATAGACGGGCAAAACACTACTAGTTTTACCGTAGAGAACGGTTTGCCCGATGAGCAATTCAAAGGCTGTTTTATCGACCGTTCCGGGGTGATCTGGCTGTATTCCGATAAGGGTTTAACCAAACTGGAGAGTACTTCTTTACTCTATTATAACCGTCCGAACTTCATAGACGGACAGGTATTTTCGGTTGATTTTTCTCCTGATGGCGATTTGTTTGCCGTTACTTCCGGTGGCTTATACCACGGTGATGGAGCTGATCTTTCCCTCAAGATGAAAAGTGGGTTTCAGTACGGGGTTACCCTTGGTATGGTTGAGTACAACGGCTACTTATGGCTGGGAACAGAAAGAGGACTATTGCGCTATAATGGTAAAGGGTTTACTAAAGTTGATCTCCCTCCATTAAGGGAGAGTTTCATATTCTCCCTGTATGCTAATAATGACGGTTTGTGGATAGGTACTGGTCAGGGGATATTTCGCTATTACCGCAATCAACTGTACAATGAATCAGAGCAAAATAATCTTCCTTTTGCTACTGTCTATTCAATTTCAAGGGGCACTGACAATTCCCTGTGGTTTGCCACTTATACGGAGGGCTTACTGCGTTACTACCAAGGTAAATGGAAGGTTTTCAAAGAGATCCACGGAGTGCGCTTAGATAGTTTACGCTTCAATACTGTTGCTGCGGTAAATGCCGATGAGATCTATGTGGCCAACCCTACCGAGGGAATATACCATATAGCTGAAGAGAAGACAGGACACCTTACCGCCAGTCAGCTGGACTTTGCCGAGATACGCTCTATGGTTGTGGATGATAACGGTAATTTGTGGACCGGAACCAATAAAGGAGTGTTGCAGATATTTAATGATGGCAGCAGTTACGCAGTGCAGCCTCTTACTTTTGCGGGTGGTTTTGCCTCTGTAGCCTGCATGCCTAATTCTATCAGTTTAACCGGAAACAGGCTGGCTGTAGGAACGGTTGATGGTCTTTTGTTGCTCAAGCGTGATCAGTATGGGAAGGTAAAGCCCGAGCCCCGTCTTTTTCTTACCGATGTAAAACTTTTTTTTGGAGAAGTAGAAGGTCTGAGCCTTTTTGCAGATGATACCCTGGCTTATACCGAAATACCGGCTTCCTTGGACCTGCCTCACGACAAGAATTTTCTGAGCTTCAACCTTTCCGGCCTTACCGGCTATCAACCGGAAGAGCTGGTGTACCGCTACCGTTTAAAGGGAGAATCGATGAACTGGACTCTGGCGGGAAAAAGAAGGGAAGCGGTTTTTTCTAACCTTAAGCCTGGGAATTACTTCTTTGAAGCACAGGTAAAAAGGCCCGGTGAAAGCTGGAGTAACTTCCGTATTAGCTATGCCTTTGATATAGCCCGTCCCTTTTGGGAAACCTGGTGGTTTATCAGCTCTTTGGCTTTGGTATTGGGCATGGGGACTTACTTTTTTATAAGAGACCGGGTCAACCGTGTTAATCAAAGGCTGAAACTGGAAAATGCCTTGCTCGAAATGGAACGTAAAGCCTTGCGCTTACAGATGAACCCTCACTTTATTTTCAATGCTCTGGACTCCATCAGCAGTTTTATTTTCAAGAACGACCCTGAGCAAGCTACCCGCTATCTCAACAATTTCGCAAAATTGATGAGACTGACACTAGAATCATCAATGGAGCCTCTTCATCCGGTAGAAACGGAAGTATCTATCCTAAAGAATTATCTTGAACTCGAAAAACTTCGGTTTAGGGGGAAATTTGATTACAAAATTGAGGTAGATGAAGAAATAGATTACGACATCGGCATTCCGCCTATGTTGATCCAACCTCACGTTGAAAACGCTATTCTGCACGGCCTTAAGCCCAAAGAAACACCAGGGGAGCTTATTATTCGTTTTAAATTGAAGGATAGTTTCCTGATCTGTGAAATTGAAGATGATGGGATCGGTAGAAGAAGGGCTAAGGAGATCAATAAGAAAAAAGGCCACCGGAGTATGGCAACGGCCATTAATAGAGATCGCATTAATTTGTTGAGAAAAGCTAAGAATGAGAAAGTAGACATACAAATAATAGACAAAAAGTTACCCGATGGGGAAGGGGCCGGAACAATAGTTAAAATTCACCTGCCGGCCGAAGAAATATAAATTTTAGTATTTTTAAATAAACCACCAACATATGATAAGAGCTATAATAGTTGACGATGAGGAAAATTCGAGAGAAACCCTGAGAGGGAAGATCGATCTCTTTTGTCCTGAAGTAGAAATTGCCGGTGAGGCAGACAGTGTAGAAAGCGGAATAAAGGTTATTACCGAATCAAATCCCGATGTGATATTCCTGGATGTACAATTGACTGAAGATAGCAGTGGCTTTGATATTTTGAACGAGATCAGCATTAATGAAGAATTGAACCCTGAAGTGATATTTATTACTGCTCATAATGAATTTGCCATCCAGGCTATAAAGTTCAGCGCTTTGGATTACCTCCTTAAGCCGATTGATCCTGAGGAACTGGTAAAAGCTATCCGGAAAGTAGAATCTCGTAAAGGCCTGCCTAAAAAAGCAGCTAACTTTAATGTACTGGTGGAGAATATCCGCCAGGCCTCCGATTCCCCTAAAAAAATAGTAGTACCCACTTCTGACGGTATGCATGTGATCAGGTTAAGCGATATCATTCGTTTGGAATCCAGTAGTAACTATACTACTTTTTACCTGCAGAACGATAAAAGTTTGCTGGCCAGTAAAACCTTAAAGGAATTTGATAATATGCTTAGCGGGTATAATTTTCACCGTATCCATAAATCTCACCTGGTAAATCTCAATTACCTAAAGAAGTACGTTCAAACGGACGGTGGATTTCTGGTGCTGGAAGACGGAACCAAGATTCCTGTAGCCAACCGCAAAAAAGAACACTTGCTCAGCACCTTGAAAAACCTGTAATCATTCCAGGATCTTTCCCGATTCTATTACTGCATTGCGGAGTGATTGCTTATAATCTGTGATGTTTTGCTGGATATTTTTGTCAGCACTACCCACGATTTGAGCGGCTAAAATACCGGCATTTTTAGCGCCATTGAGCGCCACTGTGGCTACAGGTACCCCACCGGGCATTTGAAGAATACTAAGTACGGAGTCCCAGCCGTCTATAGAATTGCTTGATTTTACCGGTACACCGATAACCGGTAAAGGACTTAGCGAGGCTACCATGCCCGGCAAATGAGCGGCTCCGCCTGCTCCGGCTATGATAACTTTTATGCCACGGCCATGGGCATTTTTGGCATATTCAAACATCAGGTCAGGGGTACGGTGCGCAGAAACGATCTTGATCTCGTATTCTACTCCCAGCTTACTCAAAATATCAGCTGCCTGTTGCATAACGGGTAAGTCGCTTTTACTTCCCATTATAATTCCTACTTCTGTTGCCATTATCTACTGATTACTTTAATGGTTTCTTTAACTTCTTTAGCTAAGATACGCGCTTCTTCCAAAGTATCAGCTGTAACCGTAACGTGACCCATTTTGCGAAAAGGGCGGGTTTCTGCTTTTCCGTACAGGTGGACGTAAACACCCGGGCGGCTCATTATTTCTTCAATACCTTCGTAAAATACCGGCCCGTTATAACCTTCTTCCCCATTTATATTGATCATTACAGCTGGCTTCACCACCTCAGTAGAGCCCAGGGGTAAGCCAAGGATGGCGCGCAGATGCTGGTCGAACTGCGAGGTAATATTCCCTTCTATACTCAGGTGGCCGCTGTTATGTACCCTGGGAGCCACTTCGTTAACCAAGATCTCTCCCCCGGGGGTAAGGAACATTTCTACTGCCAGTAAACCAACGTGATCTAATTTATTGACCAGGTCTTCGGCTACGCTTCTTGCCTTTTCCTTTAGTTCATTCTCGATCAAAGAGGGGCTAAAGACAAATTCCACCAGGTTGGCAGTGGGGTGAAAATCCATTTCCACCACGGGAAAACTCTTCACTTCCCCTCTAGCTGAACGGGCTACTATTACTGCCAATTCCTTTTCAAAAGGGATGAGTTCTTCCGACAGCCCTTCGCCATTGGCGAGTTTTTTCAATTGATCTTCAGTTTTTACTATCTCTACCCCCCGTCCGTCATAACCACCGGTGGCAGCCTTCCATACAAAAGGGAATTTTACCGCTCCAGAGTGTATCAATCCCTCTAATTCTTTTTTATTACTAAAACTGTGAAAAGGAGCTGTAGCTATTCCTATATCGCGGTAAAATTTTTTCTGGGTCACCTTGTTGCGGATAATATCCAGGGTTTCAGGTTTTGGAAAAATAGTGTGTCCTCTTTTTTGTAGCAGATGTAGGGCTTCTGTGCTCACATTTTCAATTTCAATGGTGATCACATCACAGTCTTTGGCAAAATCCAATATGGTTTGAGTATTGGTAATATCGCCTTTTACAAAAACGTTGCTCCCTATCCTGCAAGGAGCATCAGGTGAGTTGTCCATTACCTTTGTACGGATATCATATCTGCGGGTTTCGGTGAGCAGCATTTTACCCAATTGTCCGCCACCTAATATTCCAAGGGTAAAGCTCGATGAAAAAAGAGAAGTTATATCAGGCACTTTTCTTGTTTTTATCCGGGTTAATCAATCTTATTTCAGCTAGAGGATGAACCATGTATTCCCTGCCATTAGTAAGGTTTAAGCATTTGAACCTTTTTCTGAGTTTAGGCCCTTTTTTAAATATTTTGTCTTTTCCCAGGCTGAAAACAGCCCCGGCTTCAAGGTCTTCCAAATGAATTTTTTTGTGCAGATCGGGATCAAACTGCTTCAGCATTTTGAAGAGTTCCAGATCGGTACAACTACTGGCTGAGCCTTTGTTTAAACTTTTGATGAGGGCCTTTTCCAGTTCAGGAGGAAATATCCCGGCTTTTATAAAAGGCTTTGCCAACTCGATAAAGGTTTTTTGCCATTCCGTTCCATGAGGTTTGATGCGTTTGCCGAAGTCCTTAAAGGCTTTAAGATGGGCCATTTCGTGTATCAAGGTAATCAGAAAAGCATATTGATTGAGATTGGCATTCAGGCTGATGCGATGGCGGCCCTGTTTGTCTGGAAAACGATAGTCGCCAAATTTAGTTTTACGGGGTTTAGTAATTTTTAGTTGTACCGGTTCAGTACGCAATAGCTGCATCACCAGCTCCAAACTGTTTTGGGGTAAGTATTTTTCCAGAACACTTTGCGCCTTACTCACTTTCCCAGTTTTATTGATGTTCCCGGGCAGTTGCATTTCTCCAGGCTCTTACAGGAAGTAACGGCTAAAAAGAGTATTGAGCCTAGTAACAAATACTTATAAAATTTCAGCAACAATGAAGAGGTTGGAGATAATTTCACGATACAAAATTACTGTTATTTTAGCGAAATGTTTGTTGTACGCTGGATACACCACATAGGAAAGTACTTTGTGCTTTTGGGTAAAATTTTTAAAAAGCCCGAGAACAATCGGGAATACTGGAAAGCTTTGATGCGGGATATGGAATTACTGGGGGTTAACAGTATTGCCATAGTATCTATCATCTCGCTTTTTGTGGGAGCAATTGTAACTATACAAACTGCCTATAATCTGGATGATCCCCTTATCCCTGACTATTATATTGCCATTGCTACCCGTGAGTCTATTGTGCTGGAATTTTCCCCTACTATAGTGAGCCTTATCCTGGCCGGAAAGGTGGGTTCCAATATTGCCAGTACATTAGGCAGTATGCGGGTTACTGAACAGATCGAGGCCCTGGAAGTGATTGGCGTCAATCCACCGGCCTACCTGATTTTACCAAAAGTTGTTGCCCTCATGTTTTTCAATGTGATATTGATAATACTCAGTATGTTCCTGGGTATTTTAGGAGGCTTTCTCGCTGCTGATTTGGTGGGAGTGGTCTCAACTCCTGATTTCATCCAGGGCCTTCAAACCGCTTTTAATCCTTTTTACATCACTTATGCTTTAATTAAAACAGTAGTATTTGCCTTTCTTATCACAACTATATCGGCCTATTATGGCTATTATGTAAAAGGCGGGGCCATAGAAGTAGGTATTAATGCTACTAATGCCGTTGTGAGTAGTAGCGTAGCGATTATCATATCTAATTATGTGCTTACTCAAATGCTGTTGAGCTAATGATAGAGGTAAACGATTTACATAAAAGCTTTGGCGATCATAAAGTAATCAAAGGCATATCTTCAAAATTTTACGAGGGCAAGACTAATCTTATCATTGGACAATCTGGTTCGGGAAAAACAGTTTTCTTGAAGAGCCTCGTGGGTTTACATCAGATAGACAAAGGCGATATCTACTTTGACGATCGCAAGCTGAGTGAAATGGGAGAAGATGAGAAAACAAACCTGCGTACCGAAATGGGAATGGTTTTTCAGGGTAACGCCTTGTTTGATTCCCTTACCATTGAACAAAATGTAACCTTTGCTTTGGATATGTTTTCTGATATGTCGGTAAGTGAAAGAAGGGACCGCGCAGATTTTTGTTTAAAAAGAGTTAATCTGGAAAACGTGCAAAAAAAATTTCCGGCCGAGTTAAGTGGGGGCATGCGGAAAAGAGTAGCTATTGCAAGGGCTATTTCCATGAATCCCAGATATTTATTTTGCGATGAACCCAATTCCGGTTTAGATCCCCGCACATCCATAGTGATAGACAACCTGATCAGTGAAATAACGGAGGAGTACAATATTACGACTGTAATTAACACCCATGATATGAATTCCGTAATGGAAATCGGTGATAGTATCCTTTATATCAAGGATGGGCTCAAAGCCTGGGAGGGAAGTAAAGATGACATCCTTACCACTAAAAACAAAGACATTAATGACTTTATATTCAGTTCTAAGCTATTCAGGCTAATTAAGAAAGAGCTATAAAGGAAGAAAAAAGATTAGATTATAAAAATGTTAATAAAAAAGCCCCAAGCTTTAGCTTGGGGCTTAATAATTTAGATCAACGTTGTTTAGTGGAGAGTAAGTTTATTTGACTTGGTTACACCTTCACCGTTAATATTAAGCAGGTAAATTCCTTTAGCCAGGTTAGAAAGGTTCAATTCAACCCTTTCGTTAGCATTTACTGTTAAGTTGTCGGAATACACTATCTGACCGAGCATATTCATTACTTCAAGGTCATAAGTACCACCCTTGGGAATCTCAACATTTACCAATCCGCTAGAAGGGTTAGGATAAATGTTCAAAGAGATATAACTTGCCTCATCGATAGAAACAGTTGAAGTTCCACTAACATGAACATAAACTGAATTTATAAAACGCGAAACTGTAATCAAATTACCAGGGGCATCAGCGTTGTTAGTTGAAGTGCTATTATGACGGGCAAAAGGAGTAAGGATAACACTATTGTGCTGTAAAGAGTTATCAGTTGCAAGCATACTCCAGAAAGCATCATCATTGGCATCATCGTTTATGATTCCAAACGGACGGAAAGCATTAAAATCTCCTTGATCAGTAGGAAGATCAGTGGTATCACCTGGAGACCATCCTCCTGGTGTGGGTAAAAATTCTACCCAAACACCCATGATGTTCCCTGCGGGAATTGTAAGGTTAGTAGGAACTGAAAAAGTATTGATACCACCTATTGTGTCATTTTGACCTAGAGGAATAGTATATCTTGCAGTTATAGGTCCCCCTAAACCATTATGTACACCAAAGTTTGGATCGCCAACGTAATCAAATACAGGATAAGTCCCGGTATCATTCAAACCTGTAAAGCTTGGAGGCAGAACGAAAAAAGAAAAGGGATTATTGGTATTACTAGGGTCACCGATTACCACTGTAATAGCTAGACTGTCTTGGGTATCAGTAGGGTCGTTAAAGAAATATAATCCATCAACGAAGATGCTATCTACATTTACAACATCACCGTCATCAAACTGTGTTCCCCCATTGCTGGGATCGCCAAACAGATCACTGGTAGGATCGTATATCATACCAAATGCGTGATCGGTTGCATTTGAGAATGAATTGGTAAAACCAATAACAACGCTACTATCTGGAAATACAGGACCGGTAAAGCTACCGCGAAACACACCACTCAGTGCGTTAAAAAGGATATCGCTGTAATCAGCAATTCCGTCAACAACGCCACCTGCGGCTTTATGAGATGCTTTTTGCTCACTCATTTTACGTTGTTTTTCCGCCAGGAATTTTTCTACCATGGCTTTTTCCTTGGGAGTTAACTCCTGAGCTTCACTCTTTTCCTGGAAATTAGCATAGGGAATAACGCTTTGCGAAAACCCTGCAAAAGCAAATATTAGCAGAAGAGAAAGCAGTAAAGTAATTTTTTTCATAATGAGTTTAACTTTTATTTAATACTTATGTAACAATATGCAAATCTAATAATACTGTACGTAAATACAAACTAAAACGAGTCTGCGGTTGAGATTGTTTATTATGGTTCTACATAACTTTCCATTGGTTCGCAGGTGCAAATGAGGTTTCTATCACCGTAAGCATTGTCTACCCTTCTTACCGAAGGCCAAAACTTGTTGTCAGTCAGATATTCCAAAGGATAAGCAGCTTCTTCCCGTTTGTAAGGAAAATTCCACTCACTGGCGGTTAGCATGGCAAGGGTATGGGGAGAATTCTTTAAGACATTATTGTCTTTATCTACTTTTTGATCTTCTATCAAGCCAATTTCCTTTCTGATGGATAGCATGGCATCACAAAAGCGGTCTAATTCCGCTTTGCTTTCACTTTCCGTAGGTTCTATCATGATAGTTCCCGCTACTGGGAATGAAACAGTTGGAGCGTGGTAGCCATAATCCATAAGCCTTTTGGCGATATCAGTAACTTCTATTCCAGCAGACTTTTTAAAAGGACGGCAATCCAAGATCATTTCATGAGCTACCCTTCCTTTTTCATTGGTGTATAGAACAGAAAATTCTCCTTCAAGCTTACTTTTGATATAATTGGCATTGAGTATAGCAAAGCGGGTGGCGTCTGCCAGGCCAAGGGCTCCCAGCATTTTTATATAGCCGTAACTTATAATGAGGATCAGCCCGCTGCCATAAGGTGCAGCAGAAACTGCGCTGATACCATTTTTACCCCCTGTTTTAACAACTGAATGTGTTGGCAGGAAAGGGGCAAGATGTTGGGCAACACCTATAGGTCCCATTCCGGGGCCACCGCCACCGTGGGGGATAGCAAAGGTTTTATGGAGATTGAGGTGGCAGACATCAGCACCTATGGCACCCGGGCTGGTAAGCCCTACCTGGGCGTTCATATTGGCACCGTCCATGTAAACCTGTCCGCCATGATTGTGAATGATAGAAGTAATTTCTTTTACCGCTTCCTCAAAAACACCGTGGGTTGATGGATAGGTGATCATCAAAGCGGAGAGCTGATCTTTATACTGTTCAGCTTTTTGCCGTAGATCTTCCACATCAATATTTCCCAATTCATCACATTTGACCACTTTAACGGTCATGCCAGCCATTACAGCTGAAGCCGGATTAGTACCGTGAGCCGAGCTCGGGATGAGCACTATGTTGCGGTGTGAGTCACCTCTGGAGTGATGATAAGCCCTGATTACCATCAGGCCGGTATACTCACCCTGCGCACCGGAATTAGGCTGCATGGACACAGCATGGAAGCCTGTTAATTCAGCTAGGTCTCTTTCCAGCTCGCTGATCATTTCCAGGTAACCCAGGGTTTGTTCTTTTGGAGCAAAAGGGTGGATATTGCCAAATAATGGCCAGCTAAGCGGCAACATTTCAGTAGCGGCATTGAGCTTCATAGTACAACTGCCCAGTGGTATCATACTGTGATTCAGGGACAAATCTTTGCGCTCAAGTTTCTTGATATAACGCATCATATCTGTTTCGCTGCGGTAGCTATTAAATACCTCTTGTTGCAGATAACCGCTGGTTCTTTGAAGTTTTTCCGGTATAACATTGATATCCAGCAAGCGGTCAATTACCGGTGCTTTTTCCCCGGCTGCTTTGGCAAATACGGTTACAATTTCGTTGATTCCTTCAATATTGGTAGTTTCATTGAGGCTGATACCAATTTCATGGTTGTTGATGTATCGGAAATTGATCTCGTGTTCAAGGGCAATTTCCCTGATCAATTCCGTGTTGATCTCCCCGGTTTCAATCTTCAGGGTATCAAAAAATGAAGAATTTAGCTGTTTAAAACCGAATTTTCTCAGGCTTTCAGCCAGGGTAACTGCACTCTGGTGGATCTTAAGGGCAATATTCCTCAACCCGTCCGGCCCGTGGTAAGCAGCATAAAAACCAGCCATAACAGCCAGTAAAACCTGGGCGGTGCAAATATTAGAAGTAGCTTTTTCCCTTCTGATGTGTTGTTCCCTCGTTTGCAGTGCCATACGCAAAGCAGGATTGCCATCCAGGTCAACACTTTGGCCTATGATCCGTCCGGGAATTAACCTTTTGTAATCTTCAGTGGTGGCAAAAAAGGCAGCATGGGGTCCTCCAAAACCTAGTGGAATACCAAATCTTTGGGTTGTTCCCACTACTGCATCGGCTCCCCATTCACCAGGAGGGGTAAGCAGTGTCAGACTCATGATATCCGCAGCTACCGCAATTTTAATGTCATATTTTTGAGCAGCGTTTACAAAATCACTGTAATTAAATATATCTCCGTCAGTGGTGGGGTATTGGATCAGAGCCCCAAAAAAATCGTCATTGAAGTTTATTTCCCGGTGATCGCCAACCACCAGCTCTACACCCAAAGGTTCACACCTGGTTTTGAGCACATCGATATTCTGGTGCAGGCAATGGATGGAAACAAAGAACTTGATAGCGCCATTTTTTTGTTTATCCCTGCTGCGAGCGCTGTAGAACATCGACATGGCTTCGGCAGCAGCAGTAGACTCGTCTAGCAAACTGGCATTGGCAATAGGTAAACCGGTGAGGTCACTTACCATTGTCTGAAAATTGATCAAAGCTTCCAGCCTTCCCTGGGCTATTTCGGCCTGGTAAGGAGTATAGGCCGTATACCAGCCGGGGTTTTCCAGCACATTACGCTGAATAACTCCTGGTAAAATGGTAGGGTGGTATCCCTGGCCAATATAAGTTTTAAATACCTGGTTTTTGCGGCCTATTTCCCGTATGCGGGCCATAAACTCGTTTTCAGTAAGAGCCTGGGATAAGTTCAATTCCTTATTAAGCCTTATACCGGGGGGTATGGTTTGATCGATCAATTCGTCTAATGAGTCAGAGCCTACAGCCTTCAACATGTCATCTAGATCTTCTGCACGGGGACCAATATGCCGGTAAGCAAACGAATCAGTGTTCATTCTTTAAAAATATTTGTGAATTTTGGGATGCAAAAATAACCAATAAGTCTCTCAACTTGGTACTAACTTAAATGCTATCTATCAGCTTTAATTTTTAGCTATAACTTCACGTGCAAAGAATTCTCAATTTCCTGGTTTTCAGTAATATTTGGGTGGGCTTATCAGCAGCTTCACTCACGTCTCTATTTTATCTGGAAGACAAGGGAATGAGCCCTTATTACATTGGCTTTGTTTTTTTTGGAACGGTAGCGGCCTATAATTATATGCGATTGGTGCAAAAGGAAGACTATCACTCCTTTGAGGCAGAAGGCCAGAAAGCCTGGGTATTGAAATACCCAAAAGCCGTATTGAGCTTAACGGTTCTAAGTGCTCTTGTTGCGTGTGGGATGCTTTACCATATCCTGACTGTTGAGTTACTGTTGTATCTGTTGTTACCAACCTTCATAGCCATAATTTATCCCTTAACTGTTCAATTACCTTTCAAGGCTTTTTCGTCTTTGCGCAAACTGGCCGGCTTGAAACTCCTTTTGATCTCTTTTTGCTGGTCAGCTATCTGCTCGTTTGTACCCAATATATATTTCAGGGGTTTAAGAACAGAGTTTCTCATTGAATTTGTAATGCTACATTTTTTTGTTGCAGGTATTTCTATTCCTTTTGATATACGTGATATAGAGATAGATGATCCCGGCCTGAAAACCCTGCCGCAGTTTTTTGGTGTTAGTGGAGCGCTGGAAATAAGTAAGTTTATGATATTGCTCTACCAATTCTGGATCATTGCCAGGTATTTGTTTTTTGATCTTTCCCTGCTTGGGCTATTAGCATGGCTCACAGGCCTGGAGATTATTTATTTTATGATAATACAGAGCAAGAAACACCGGGAAAACTGGTATTTCAATTTTTGGCTGGAAGCTTCTCCCATCATTCTTCTTATGTGCCATTTGATAGCAATGCTTTTTTAGGGCAGGGCTAAAAAGGGATTCTTATTTTTGAGCCCAAAATCAGATGAATGGAATTTGAGTTCTCGCGCGATTTTGCATTAAATCTGGATAGGGAAGATTCATTAGCAACATACAGGAATGAATTTATATTTCCTGTGATGAACGGTAGACCCGCTCTTTATTTCACGGGAAATTCATTAGGCTTACAAGCCAAAAAAGTAAAGCAAATATTACTGGAAGAACTCGAAGATTGGGGAAAACTGGGAGTAGAAGGACATACAGAGGCCCGCAGACCCTGGCTGCCCTATCACGAGTTTTTTTCTGAACCCCTGGCCAGGCTGGTTGGAGCCAAACCCGAAGAGGTAGTAGCTATGAATGGGCTTACGGTAAACCTGCATTTGTTGATGGTAAGCTTTTATCGACCAAAAGATAAAAGAACTAAAATATTGTGCGAAGGCAGGGCTTTCCCTTCGGATCAGTATGCTTTACAAAGTCAACTCAGGTTTCACGGGTTAAACCCTGAAGAGCATTTAATAGAAATAATGCCGCACAGTGAGACAGGAATTGTTGATGAAAGCGAAATAATTGAGGTCATTCAAGAAAAAGGGGATGAAATAGCTCTTCTCATGATGGGCGGTGTCAATTACTATTCGGGGCAGTTATTCGATATGGAGAAAATTACCCGTATAGCAAGGAATCAGGGAATAGTGGTAGGTTGGGACCTGGCTCATGCCGCTGGGAATGTACCCCTCGATTTACACAATTGGGACGTGGATTTTGCCGCCTGGTGTGGTTATAAATATCTCAATAGCGGCCCCGGTGGCGTATCAGGAGTTTTTATCCATCAAAGGCATCACGGCCAAAGGGATATCCCGCGCTTTGAAGGCTGGTGGGGACACGATAAGTCTTCGCGTTTTGAAATGCCGGATGAATTCAAGCCTATTCCTACAGCTGAGGCCTGGCAATTGAGTAATGCCCCTGTGTTTTCTATGGCTCCTTTACTCGCTAGCCTTGAATTATTTGACAAAGCCGGTATGGAAGCACTGCGTAAAAAAGCCATTACTTTAACAGCTTATCTCGAGTTTGTAATAAAAGAAGTGAGTATAGCTACCGGCCAGGAGTTGAGAATTATTACCCCTTTGGATACCAATAGAAGAGGCTGCCAGCTTTCTGTGGTCGTTCCGGGGAGGGGCAAAGATCTTTTTGACAAGCTAAGTTCTGAGGGAGTTATAGCCGACTGGCGTAATCCTAATGTGATACGTCTGGCTCCAGTACCTTTATACAATTCTTATACAGATATTTACAAATTTGGTGAAATACTGAAAAAAGCATTATAGATTAATTAATGGAATCAAAACAAGTAACTATAAGCGGAGCAGGCCTGGTGGGTTCTTTATTATCCATCTACCTGGCACAAAAAGGACATAGGATCAGAATATTTGAGCGTAGGCTCGATCCTCGAAAAACTCTTATTGATGGTGGGCGGTCTATTAACCTGGCTCTGAGCGACCGGGGCTGGAAAGCCCTGGAAGGAGTGGGCCTCGAAGGAGAGATCAGGAAAATGGCTATTCCTATGTACCGCAGAGTAATGCATGCAGTAGACGGGAGCCTGAGCTTTCAGCCTTACGGCAAAGAAGGGCAGGCTATTTACTCGGTTTCGAGGGCAGGCCTCAATGCCAAGCTGATGGACCTGGCTGAAAAGACCGGAAAGGTAAATATCATATTTGACCAACGCTGTTTGGATGTTGATCTCCATGCAGCTGAAGCCGTTTTTGAAAATCAAAGCAGTGGCGAAAGGAATTATGTAAAGGCCGATTTACTTTTTGGTGCTGACGGAGCTTTTAGCATGGTAAGAGGGGCAATGCAAAAAACGGATCGTTTTAACTATTCCCAGCACTATATTGAACACGCTTATAAAGAGTTGACCATTCCCCCGGGAGAAGACGGTAAGCACCTGATCGAAAAAGAAGCCTTGCACATTTGGCCAAGAGGAAATTATATGCTGATAGCACTGCCCAACCTGGACGGTAGTTTTACCTGTACCTTATTCTTCCCTCACGAAGGGAAACCTTCCTTTGAAAGTATAGATACCACTGAAAAAGCCCGTGATTTTTTCAGCAAAGTATTTCCGGATGCCCTGGCATTAATGCCTGATTTTGATGTTGACTGGGAACAAAACCCGATCTCTTCACTGGTGATCATTCGCTGCTTTCCCTGGACCAGTAATAATAAGGTGGCCCTGATTGGCGATGCCTCCCATGCTATAGTACCTTTTTACGGTCAAGGTATGAACTGTGGCTTTGAAGACTGCACAGTTTTGAATCAATTAATGGAGAAATACGGTGACGACTGGTACACTATCTTCGGGGAATTTGAAAAGGAGCGCAAACCCAATGCCGATGCCATAGCTGACCTTGCTATGCGAAATTTTATAGAGATGCGCGACCTTACCGGTGATGAAGATTTTTTGTTTCGCAAAAAAATAGAAGGCTGGTTTTCTGCCAAACATCCCGATAAATGGTTGCCCCTGTACTCCATGGTAACTTTTAGTCATATTCCGTATTCTGAGGCTCTGGCCGAAGGGGTAAGGCAGGATAGAATAATGGATGAAATTATGAAAATGCCTGATATCAATACCAACTGGCAAAGCGTTGCTGTGGAAGAAAAGATCCTTTCCTTGCTGTAGAATCCGAGTTAAAGAATTACAATTTTCTGTTCTTTAATTATCTGGCCATGAACTTTTGAACTCTGAAAACATAAAGGCTATTGCGTAATTTGAGAACGAGACGGACAGCTTTTTGTACTGGCTTTGGAACAAACACTGATAGGTACTATCCTGTAATTAAGGGGCTTTTTTAAGTAGTTTGACCACTGAGGGCAACACTTAGAAATAGAAATGTCAATACTGGTAGAAATTGCTTCAATTATCACTATTTTCGTCAGTAAGCAAATGTCAAAATTATACTAAAAGTCAGCTTGAGGTAGTTAAACCAATAGCTACATGTTAAGTTATAAGATTACAGTTTTGGACCTTTGAGAAACCGCTACCATATATCCTCATTTCGTTTCGTTTTACCGCTAGTTTTTTTGCTTTTAGCTCAGCAGGTATCAGCGCAGTTTTTTTATGGCTTACAACAAACCTTTGGTAAGAACCGGGTACAATACAACGATTTTGAATGGGTATTTTATCGTTTCGAGCGTTTTGACGTTTATTTCTACCGGGGGAATGAAGATCTGGCCGAGCAGGTTGCCCGGATGACGGATAAGAATCTGCCCCAGATTGAGAAATTTCTAGACGCCCCACTCGATGAAAGGGTTCAGATACTGGTTTTTAACAACCTCTCTGACCTCAAGCAGAGCAATGTGAACTCCAACGAAGACGAAGATTACAATACCAGCGGCATTACCCGTATATCGGGCAGAAGGCTTTTTGTGTATTTTGACGGGGATTATACAGAACTGGAAAGTCATTTAAGGTCAGGCCTCACTGAAGTGGTATTGAGCAATTTGATCTACGGCAGTTTTACGGAGTCCATTAAAAATTCTACTCTTCTCAATCTTCCGGAATGGTATATGGAAGGCTTGATCAGCTACATGGGAGAAAGCTGGAACACGGATATAGATACCAGAGTAAGAGATGGTATCCTCAGCGGGAAATACAAAAAAATCAACTCCCTGATGCAAGATGATGCCCGTTATGCCGGGCATTCCATGTGGTATTATATCGATCAGACATATGGAAAAAAAGTAATAAAGAATATACTGTACCTCAGTATTATACACCGCAATATTGAAAACGGCTTCACTTACATACTCGGTAAGAATCTGAAAGAGATCCAGCAAGGTTGGTTATACTTCTACGGGAACCGCTATGGAACTGATCAATCAGCTTTGGCTGCCAATAAAGCACAGCAGGTCTTCCTAAAGGCCCCTAAAGGATATGTGATAACCCAAATGGCCAGCAGTGAGGACGGGCGTTATCTGGCTTATGTGTGTCAAAAATTTTCGGAATACAAACTCTACATATACGATTTTGAAAGAGAAAAACGAAAAAAGATATTGAAGGGAGGCTATAAGATCGCTCAAAACACCGACTATTCTTTCCCCCTGCTTTCCTGGCACCCCAACAATGAAATACTGGCATTTTTCACCGAAGAAGAAGGGTTTATCTATCTCAATTTTTACAATCTCAAGGATAAAAAACTGGAAAAGAAGACTTTTTTCAAATTTGATAAAATATTGTCGTTTGAATATTCTGAAGACGGAAAACGCTTCTTGCTTTCGGCAGTTAAAAACGGCCAGTCTGATATTTTTCTTTACAACATACTCAATACCAAGGTAGAGCAAATCACCAATGATTCCTATAACGACTTGTATCCCTCTTTTTTTGATGGGAATAAACGCATAGTATTTAGCTCCAACCGTTTTACAGATACCTTGAAACAGGGTGAAAAGTCTGATCGTTTTGCTTATCATCACGATCTTTTTGCCATGGAAGCAAAGGAACCGGAAGACACAACTGTAATTTGGAGAATGACTAACTCGCCTGGCATTGAAGAATTAAAGGCACAGGAATATGAGCCAGGCTACCTTTCATTTTTGAGCAATCGCAGCGGAATACAAAATAGGCATCTCATACAAATAGACAGCTCTATTGCTTATGTGGATACCACCACACATTATGAATATAGTTTTAAGGAATACAGGGTAACAGATCTGAACCGTAACTTATTGGGAAATGTGTTTGCCCCGGAGAGGGACTTAACCCTGAACCTTGTCTACGAAGATCGCAGATACAGGCTTTTAGAGGAGACTTACTTATCCCCGGAAGAACTTAGCCTAAGGCAGGTAAACTCCTCACAAGCCGGCCAACCATCTGAAGCTGCTGAAGAATCTGAAGCCTTATCCCAGGACTATAACGATAAACCTTTGTATTATCCGGGAGTAAAAACGTCTGACTTTGAAATCAACATAGATGATTACCGCTTTAATAATGAAGAAAAAATAAGAGGTAAAGGCAAAGGTGAAAATGAAGCTAAAGAACCAGCCGAGCCCCTACAAATACAACCCGTGCCAGAGGCTATTACCAGTTTTAGCCAGGCTAGAGAGGAATTGAAAATACCTCCTAAGCGCAATTATTTTCTGTCTTTTTATCAGGACGATTTCTCGGCTTCTTTTGGTAATGCTTTTGACAATCCTCAATATCAGCGGTTTACAGGTTTTGTGAGTGGCGATTTACTCAATTCTGGCTTCAATATGCAGTTTAAAGTAGGGGCTTTGGAGTTAATGCACGACTATCGCCTGATAGGAGGGATGCGCACTAATTTCCAACCTCTTTCAGGTACTTCTCTTACACCTAATGCCGAGTATATTATAGCCTTACTTGACTATAAAAAGCGATTGGACAAAACATACATCTTCAGCCGCAGGAGCCAGGTTCAGTTTATAGACCCCACCAATTATCAGCGTATCATAACCCACGAGGGTACAGCCAGGTTTTCATGGCCTTTTTCACCGGTAAGCTCTATCAGGGCCGATTTAGGTTACCGTTTGGATAGAACCATTACCCTCAGCCGCGAACAAACTTCACTTGACAATCCGGATTTCTATCAGGATTACCTGGTTTCCAGGCTGGCTTATGTGTATGACAATACCCGTAAAATAGGGATTAACCTTTATGCCGGCTTGCGCTACAAAATATTTTTTGAGTACTACCGCAATTTAAATACTTCCCCTACAGGCCTGTATAATACCGGTATCGATCTCAGACAATACACCGTCATCCACCGCAACCTTATCTGGGCTAATCGTTTTGCTTCGGGTTTTTCCTTTGGGCCTCAAAAACTGATCTACTTCATGGGCGGGGTAGATAATCAATTTGCTCCCCAGTTTAACCCCGATACCCGTATTGCTACAGAGAACAATTATATTTTTCAGACCCTGGCCACCAATATGCGAGGCTTTTTCCAGAACATCAGGAACGGCAATAACTTTGCTCTGATCAATACTGAAATTCGCTGGCCTATCTTCAGCTATCTGGCCAGCCGACCATTGAGAAGCGATTTCTTCAAAAACTTCCAGATAGTGGGCTTTGGTGACATAGGTACCGCCTGGAACGGTCCATCCCCCTATGCTCCGGAAAACGCCATCAATACCAATATTGTAGATTTTGGGGGGCTAAGGGTAGAGCTGGACAGCCAAAAAGAACCTATTGTTGCCAGTTATGGAGTGGGTATACGCACAAGACTTTTTGGTTACTATGTAAGAGTAGATCTGGCCTGGGGTGTAGAAGATGGTATTTTCCTGCCTCATGTATGGCATATCTCACTTGGTACGGACTTTTAAGTATTCGTTGATGACGCTTTTCCGTCCGATAGTACTGGTAATGATATCCTTTTCCAGATCCCAGCCCCTGGCGGGAGAGTATTCACGCCCGTAATAGATAATTTGAAGGTGTAACTTATTCCACTTGTCTTCAGGGAAAAGCCGTTTGGCGTCCTTTTCCGTTTGTTCTACCGATTTGCCATTGCTCAATCCCCAGCGGTACATCAAACGGTGGATGTGAGTATCAACAGGAAAGGCCGGGAAGCCAAAGCCCTGACTCATAACTACTGAAGCTGTTTTATGTCCAACCCCAGGTAAGGCTTCTAAATCCTCATAAGTTTGGGGGACTTTACCTTTGTATTTTTCCACTATGATTTCACTGAGACCTTTGATGGCTTTTGATTTCATGGGGGTTAAACCACAAGGTCTGATAATGTCCGCTATTTCTTCTACGCTCAATTCGCTCATGGTAAAGGGATTGTCGGCTGCGTCAAATAAGTAAGGAGTTATTTTATTGACCCTGGCATCTGTACATTGGGCTGATAATAAAACTGCTACCAATAAAGTATAGGGATCTTTGTGTTGCAGCGGGATAGGGGTTTCGGGATAAAGTTCTTCCAAGGTATTGATGACAAACTCAACTTTTTCTTTTTTCGTCAACTTTTTAATGCTTTTTAAGGTTGTAAAAACAAATTAAAACTATAATACTGATATGACACATTTGCAAGTAGGTGATACTGCCCCAGATTTTACGGCTAAAGATCAAAATGGAAATGATGTAAGCCTAAAGGATTTTGCCGGCAAGAAAGTTATTCTATACTTCTATCCCAAGGATGATACCCCTGGATGTACCAAGGAGGCCTGCAACTTCAGGGATAATTATACTGACCTTAAGGCCAAAGGTTTTGAAATATTAGGGGTTAGTGCCGATACCGAAAAGAAACACCAAAAATTCATCGATAAATACGATTTGCCTTTCACCCTGTTGGCTGATACCGAAAAAGAGATCATCAATGCCTATGGGGTTTGGGGTTTAAAGAAATTTATGGGCAGGGAATACGATGGCATCCACCGCGAAACCTTTGTCATAGATGAAGAAGGAAAGATAGAAAAGGTATTTACCAAAGTAAAAACGGCTGCACCTACGGAGCAGATTTTGGCAGAGTATAAATAAGTAACAATAAGATGAGATAAAGCTGTACCTGCCAAGCAGGTATTGCTTTATTCCTCTACTCCCAGCTTTTTCATCAGGTCGGGATTAATGAATAGATGAGAGAAGACCTGCAATTGCCTTTCGTTAAACATTTTTACTCCATTAACAGCAAGAGGAATAAAGATATCTTCCTCTATATCTCTGATGCCGAAAATTTCTTCCCTGGCTTCCCATAAAACGGCTCCTTTGTGATAGCCTCCACCGGGATCAATTTTATAATATAAAATATCCCATTCATAGATATAGCGTCCGTTCTTATCCTTTAAGCCAATCCATTCGTCAATTTCATCATAAACAATCTTTCTGCCGGTCCACCAGAAAGAATCGCGGGAGTAAAGCACCATAGAATCTGATACCTTGCGAAGGTAGCCCACTATTTTTTCTTTATTTCTCAGGCGAAAGCGCGGTTGTATGATATCCACCTTCAATATCTTTATGGGATAACGATAAGACAGGATTAATGTTTCCGAAGATAGCTCTATCTATGATTTTTCAAATTTTTCAATACCGCGTTGTAACCAATCGATAAACTTATCTATATCAGGATCATAAGCAGCAGGCTCGATCAAAGGCTTCATACTGTTATGGTTTAATATGATATACTGAGGCTGGCTGTTGTTTTTAAAGTGTTTTACCTGAAATTCACTCCATTTGTTGCCAATGGTTTTCACCTTTTTACCGGTTACCTCAGATACATATTGCTCGCTTTCGGGTAATTTTTGACGTTCATCTACGTAAAGAGAGATCAGCACCACATCATTACTGAGAATATCCAGTACCCTGGAGTCACTCCAAACCTGTTCTTCCATTTTGCGACAGTTGACGCAGCCCCAGCCGGTAAAGTCGAGCATAACGGGCTTGTTTACTTTTTCGGCGTGAGCCAGGCCCTCCTCAAAATTATGGAAGCAGCTCAAGCCATGAGGGCAATGAGCAGGGTCAGCTCCCTCGGGAATATCTTCTCCATTTGCTATTGTAGTTGCCACTACTTGCTTGCCAAAACCATTGGGCGATTCACTGTAAAACATGGGAGGCGGAAAGCCGCTGATCAACTTCAAAGGAGCTCCCCAAAGTCCGGGAATGAGATAGATGGTGAACATCAACGAGAACAGCGCTATTATAAGACGCGTTACGGATAGTTTTTCCAAAGGGCTGTCGTGCGGCATTCTGAATTTGCCTAAGAGATAGAGGGTCATCAGTCCAAAAATGGCAATCCAGGCTGTGATGAACCATTCTCTTTGCAGAATACCGGCTTGCCACACCAAATCGGCAGTAGACAAAAACTTCAGGGCAAAAGCCAGTTCTACAAAACCGAGGGTAACTTTTACAGAGTTAAGCCATCCCCCGCTTTTGGGTAAGGAATTAAGCCAACCGGGAAAGGCTGCAAATAAAGTAAATGGTAGGGCCAGAGCCAGGGAAAAGCCAAACATACCAACCAAAGGTCCCTGTACTCCTCCACTAAAAGCTTCAAATAACAAAGTTCCGATAATAGGTCCGGTACAGGAAAAAGAAACAAGGGCTAAGGTAAAGGCCATAAAAAATATACCGATGATTCCACCTCTGTCTGAAGCTTTATCGGCTTTATTGACCCAGGAGTTAGGCAGGGTAATCTCAAAAGCCCCAAAGAAACTGATGGCGAAAACCACCAGCAGGAGGAAAAACACAATATTAACCCATGGGTTGGTGGAGAAAGCATTGAGGGCATCGGGACCAAAAAACAGGGTGATGAGATAGCCGAGGGTTACGTATAATACTATAATGGAAATACCGTAAATAATGGCATTGGCCACTCCTTTGGCCCGGTCTTTACTCTTTTTGGTAAAGAAGCTCACGGTTAAGGGTATCATAGGAAAAACACAGGGGGTTAAGAGTGCCGCCAACCCACCAAGGAAGCTGAGAATAAAAATAGTCCACAAAGAACGTGAACCAGAAGCAGAACTTTGCTCTTTTTGTTCCGCACCCTTTACTTCAAATTCTATGTCGCGGTATTCGGGAGGCAGACACATCTCATCATTACAGGTCATAAAAACCAACTCGGCCTTTACGGTAAAATCCTTTTCTGAGAGTACCTTTATTTTTTGCCTGAAGGTGACATCTTTTTTATGGTATTTTAATATTTCCTCAAAATTGGGGTCGAACTCCTCTACCGGTTCAGGCTCGGTTATGGAACCAATGAAGCTGTAAGAGGAATCTTCTTCAAAAACAAAATCGGTGGCGTAAACAGGCGAGGTTTCCGGAATATCAATGGAATACAGGTGCCATCCTTCGTCTACAGTAGCTTTCATTAGCAATTCAGCTTCAGCGCCTTTTTGCTCTACGCTGAAACTCCACTTTACAGGTTCCTGTATCTGGGCCTGCAATGGTATTAAAGCTAACACAAAGAGGATGGAGAGTATTTTTCTCATGATGGATTCCTTTTTAATAATCGGGCAAGATAAACAGTTTTCGTCTTATCAGTTATTTTATAGCGGTCGTCTATTCGCCAACCGACTATCCACACAATTTCTTTGCCGGAGCAAAGCAGCCAGGTTTGTTCTTTGGCAAAACGATCTACTTTTTGGTCAATAAAAAAGTCGCTCACTTTTTTGGAGGTGCTGAGTCCTAAGGGGTAGAAGCGATCACCGGCTTTCCATCTCCGCAAAGTCAGCGGAAATTGTAATTTGTCGCTATCCAGGGCAGCTACATTCTCATCTGTATCGATCCGAAAATCTAACTTGCTTTTTTTTTCGAAACTGATGAGCAGAGGTTCATCAATTTGTGTGATACTGTCATTTATCGGGAAACTATCCTTTACAGACCTGGTTTTGGGTTCTAAAAGCAGATGATTACGATCTTTAAGCAGGCGATGTGTTTCTGATTGAAAGGTTTTTCCGCTTTCAGCAGAGAGGCAGGAGAGGATGGCAGACAGATCAAAATTTCCGTAAGGAGATAGCCAGTAGTGGAGCAAAGAGGGATAGCCCTCAATTTTAAGCAGTTCAGGGATAAGAAGCCTTTGCTTTTCACCTTTTGTTTTAGTGATCTCTCCCAGGCGTGCCTGGAGCTGTCCTTCAAAAAACCGCCAGTCTTCTTTCAGGTACCCAAAACTCGTTTCCCATTTTTGTTCGAGATCGGGAATAGCTTTTTGCAATTGAGGGATCACGTGGTGGCGGATGGTATTCCGCAGGTATTCATCTGTTTGGTTGCTACTGTCTTCCCGCCAATTAACCTCATATTCTTTTGTGAAACCCAGAATTTCTTCCTGATTTACCTCATTCAAAGGGCGTATGATCTTCCCGTTTTTATCTGGTATGCCTGTGAGACCTTTAAAACCACTTCCCCTTCCAAGCCTGATAAGCAGGTTTTCCAGTGAATCCTGTAAGTGATGGGCAGTAGCAATGTAATCGAAATCCTTTTCCTGTAATATTCTGTCAAAATAGCGGTAACGCAATTCACGGGCAGCCAATTGGATGTTTAATTTACGCTTTGCGGCATATTGCCTGGTGTTAAAGCTGGTACTGAAGAACGTTACTTTGTTAAGGGCCGACCATTGCTGTACAAATGCTTCATCCTCATCTGATTCTTCACCTCGGAGCTTAAAATTACAATGGGCAATAGAAAAATTTGCCTGCAACTTTAGTAAAGCCGTAGCCAAAGCCATACTATCTCTTCCGCCACTGCAAGCCAGAAGTATACTTTGGTTGGTGTTGAAGGAAATTTTGCGGAAAAAATTCTCTACTTTTTGAAGCAGACCGGACATAAAACAAATGTAGTTAATGGCCTTGTGATAAAAGCATCAGTTAGCTGACAATCGTTAGCGGAGACTCCTGAAAAGACTTTTGGCCTTGAGGAGGCATTCTTCATACTCTTTTCCGGCATCGGCATGGATGGTTATGGCGCTACCTACTCTGGCTGACAAATAGGGCAATTGGTGATTGTAGAGCAGACTGCGGATCACTACGTTGAAGTCAAAATCGCCTTTGGGGTCGATATAACCGACCGAACCGGCATATAAACTGCGGTTAAAGTTTTCGTATTCATCTATTAGCTCCATTGCTTTGATTTTTGGTGCACCAGTCATGCTTCCCATAGGGAAGGTGGTTTTAATAAGGTCAGAAAAATCTAGCTGGTCTTTTAAGCGCGAAGAAATGGTAGAGATAAGTTGGTGGACATTTTTAAAGGTATATACGCCAAAAAGCTCATCTACTTCAACGGAGTTTTTCTGAGCAGTACGACTCAGGTCATTTCGTACCAGGTCAACGATCATTACATTTTCTGAACGTTCTTTTTTGTCATTGGCCAGATTTTCAGCTAGTTGACGGTCTTTTGAAGGGTCGGTAGATCTCTTTGCCGTTCCTTTGATAGGTTGCGATATAATCCTGTCTCCAGTTCGTTGGAGGTAGCGTTCGGGCGAGGAGCACAAAAGGTAATTGTGCTCATATTTGTAAAAAGCAGAAAAGGGGGCCTGACTTAAGTGGTTGAGTTCCTCAAATACCCGGAATGGATTGATCTTTTGTTGAGCCCAAAACTCTATGCAGTAATTGATCTCATAAATATTGCCAAATTGAAGTTCCTCTTTGAGCTGATGTACAGTCTTAACATAATCATATCGGTTTGTTTTAGCCTGTAACTCAAGTTTGGCAGTAAGAGAATCTGAGCGCACCAGGTTTGATCCATATACTATTTTACGAAAATCTTTTTCGGAATGGATAGAATAACTTTCTACTCTAACTGTATTGTCCCGGCAATAAACAATAGTATCGGGAACGAAAAAAAAACTCAGGGGAAAATTAAAAATGTCTTCTCTGGTTGATGCGAGTCTTTCCAACGTGTTCTTGAGGTTGTAGTTGAGATGACCTAGAAGCCAATCTCCTTTTTCCCGCTGAAAAGAGCCCAGCTTGTCCAATGTATCAAATTGCTGTAATGGCCGCCAGCCAGCCAGCCATTGGTAGCGGCTGTAACGGTCTGAAGGGTACTGATTTGAATCCAATACTATACCAAGTTGCTCAGTGGTGTGGATATATTGGCGTAAAACAGTGGGAAGTCCAGGGTGTTTTTGCAGGGGAAATTCAAAGAAATAACGTTCTCTCAAGCTTGTGAACTTATTTTTTTACCGAACTTTTCGAGGGCTTGTATTACGGCATCCATACTAATAGGTTTGGAAATGTAATCATCCATACCGGCATCCAGAAACTTTTCACGATCGCCTTTCATGGCGTTAGCCGTCATGGCAACAATAAAAGGGCGTTTGTCCCCATATTTCTTAATGATCTCATTTGTAGCTTCAACTCCATCCATTTCAGGCATTTGTATGTCCATAAAGATCAGATCATAGTGCTGCCGTTGCAGCGCCTGCAGGGCTTCAATGCCGTTAGCTGCCACATCAACCCGGTAGCCCATTTTTTGGAGGGTAAGCACAGCCAGCTTTTGATTAACGACATTATCTTCTGCGAGCAGTATATTCATGGGGAGTTGTTCTCCCAGGGAAACTATTTTTTCAGCTGGCTTCACATTAACGGGCTTATCATCTACATCTTCAATAAGTATACGGATGATAGATTTTTGTAAAAGACTGTGCTTGAGGGGTTTTAAAAAAACAGCATTAAAAAGCTCGTCTTTTCTTTTCTCAGTGAGGTCGACATAAGCGGAACTTAATAAAATGGAAGGGAGAGCATTCTTATCTTTTTTCTTGCGTATATTTTCTGTGACTTGAATACCGTCCATACCGGGCATTTCATAGTCAATTATTATCAGATCAAAATCTTCTTTAATTGCTATCTCTGCACCTTCCTTCGGTTTTTTTACAACAGTGGGCAACATATTCCAATTGGTTAACTGTTGTTTCAGAATTTTGAGATTAGTATCGTTATCGTCCATTATCAATACTCTTTTGTCTTTGAGCTTATGGACGTTTTGCAGTTCTATGCTTTTTACCTTTTTTTCCTGAACAATCTGAGCGGTAATAATAAACTGGAAATTAGAGCCATAGCCTGGCTCACTTTCCACCCATATGTCACCGTTCATGAGATTGACCAATCTTTTACTGATAGCTAAACCGAGACCTGTTCCACCGTATTTGCGAGTAGTAGAAGAGTCGGCCTGTAGAAAAGCAGAGAACAGGTTTTTTTGTTTTTTGTAAGGAATACCTATGCCTGTATCGCGTACGGAAAAGTATATTTCTGACTCTGAGCCCACTTTTTTCTTTAGCTCAACTCTTACTACTACTTCTCCTTCATCAGTAAACTTAATGGCATTGCCTATGAGGTTTATTAGTACCTGACGCAAACGGGTAATATCGCCCAATACTATATCAGGTACTTCACTATCAATGTAATACAGCAGTTCTATTTTCTTCTCACTTACTTTAGTTGATAAGAGTTCTATGGCTTCTTCAACACACTGGTTTATCTCAAAAGGAAATTCTTCCAGGGGCATCTTGCCGGACTCAATCTTCGAAAAGTCCAGAATGTCATTGATAACTGAAAGCAAGGCATCACCACTGAGACGGATAGTGTTGACGTAATCCAATTGTTCTTCTGAGAGTTTGGTTTGAAGCAACAGACTGGTCATACCAATTACACCATTCATAGGTGTACGTATTTCATGACTCATAGTAGCGAGAAAATCGCTCTTTACTTTAGCAGCATCTTCAGCTATATCCTTGGCTTCCAATAACTGATCCTCAAATAATTTGCGTTCCAGTTCCCCTCCTACCCAAATAGCAATAAGACTGATAAGGTCTTTGTCAGTATCAGTGAATTTGTTTTGAACGGGTTTATAATCAAGGAAACTGATGGTGCCCCAAACATTTCCGTGGACGATAACCGGAGCACTTACAAAAGCCTGTATCTCAAAATTTTGATAAACTCTGGTATCTCTGTATTCAGAATTTTGTATATCGGATACAGCTATTACTTTTCTGGAATTCGCTACTACATCTGAAAGTGTTTCGCTCAGTTTAAGGATGGTGCCAGGTTTCAATTCACCATTTTCGGAGTGAACATTAACAGCCTGATAATAGTCGTTTTCAATATTTACTTTGGCGAATATACCTCTGGGCAAGTGGAACCTCTCACAGCCCAGGCGAAGGATCCCATCTATTTTTTCATCAAACTGAAGCTCTTTATCGGCACTGGTTTGATACAAACCGTGAATGGCTTTTTCGTTGTGGATGAGATTTTTTTCAGCTCTCCGTTTTTCAGTGACATCGTTTAGTGTCCAGACCACTCCTGTTCCAAAATCGTATCCCCCAAAGTCTATAACCCTTCTTTCACCGGATTTGGTGAAAAGAGGAAAAAGGAAGTTTTCGATATAGCCGGCTTTGAGGAGGGATTTATACTGCTCATAGATTTGTTCTCCTTCTTTACCGTATAATTTACCAAACCATTCTTTACTGGTAGTTATTTCCTGGGCGCCATACCCTGTTATTTCCTGGGTTTTTTTATTGATGAAGAGGTTGTCACCCTGTACCAATACTGCTCCAACAGGGAGATTCTCAATAACCTTGCGCATGAGTGTTTCACTTTTTTCTATGCGCGATTTAATATTTTCCAGTTCATTTATGTACTGGCTTAATTCTTCTTCACGGGCTGTGAGTTCTTCTTCCCTGAGGGTTAACTCTTCATTTAATTCCTGCTCACTTTCGTAAAGTTCCCTGAGTTTTAATTCACTTTCTTTGCGAAGGGTAATATCCGTTATGGTACCAATCATTCGCAGAGGTTGATTTTGTTCATCAAACTCTACTATTTTGCCTTGTAAACGGAACCAAACGGTTTTACCGTCTTTTTTTATTCCCAGGTAATCGAATTCTGCATTGGGTGAAGTTGCCGGGTTTTTGGCATCAGTTACGTAATTATCAAATACTTCCCTGTAATCCGGATGAATTTGTTTTTCCCAAAAGTTAAGGTGGTTATCTATTTCTGATAGTTCAAAACCATGTAGGTGAGCAAACACCTCATTAAAAACAAAATAATCCGTAGTGAAATTCCAGTCCCACAGACCTGCCCTGGAATTCTCCAGCGCCAGCTTTAAGCGGGTTTCTGATTCCTTGAGTTCTGCTTTTATTTGCTCATTTTCGGTAATATTTTTTATGAAGCCGGAAGCCCCTTCTATTTCCCCTTTCAAATTTTCTATGGGGTTGATCTCAACTTCAAAAACAGAATTTTCCCGGTTAATCTTAAATGATGAACTGAGTCCATTCAGGGCTTTTTTATAATAAATGTTCCAGGATTCCTGATCGTCACTGGCAAAGACTTCAAAGAGATTGGTCGAGTTTTCAACGGCTTCCTGGCCGGTAGTTTTGTAAAAAGTGTCTTTAAATTTTTTATTGCCTTTAAGAAGAATCCCTTCCCGGTTAACTGACCAGATCTCCTGGTTGCTGTAATTCATTATGGCTGCGAGATTGGCCTCGCTCTCTTCAATGTAGGAGTTAGCGAGATTTAATCTTTCTATAGCCTGAGAGAGTTCGTCTTCACGAGTTTTCAGCTCCTGGTTCAGCTCTTTTTGTTCTTTCAGTATTTTCTCCCTGTCCTTTTCCATTTTCAAAAAATGCCTGATGGTGGGAATGGCTAATGCCATGCTGAATAACATATAAGTAGACAGAGCTATGATAAGTAGTAAACTGTATAGTTGTTTGTTATCATTGAGTTTATCGTTGTAGTCCAACTCGAATAATCGCACCTGTTCATCGAGTAATGTTAAAAGACGGGCCTCTACAAGGAGTATCTCTCTGGTAGCAACTTTAGCTGTGGCTTCAGTGGTTTTACCGGCACAATAATCAATAACTATCTGTGCGTTTCTTTTAAAAGTGTCCAGAAGGGGATCAGATTTTGTGAAAGCCCGGTCGATCTCGGCTTTGTATTTCGATTTTTCCGGCAGGGACAACTTCCCTTCTTTCAGGCTTGTATAGGTAGTGGTAATTCTCTTCAGGTCTGACTCGAGATAGGGGCAATAACGATCCAAAACATCGGGCTCTGAAGCAAGAATGTGAGCAGCTTTGCTGATTTTTTGGGAAAGCATTCTCTGCCTACCGGCATTATTAATAACCTCTGCATCGTGTTGAATACGGTTGATAGTGTTAATTACCAAATAATAGACAACACAAGCTATTGCTACAGTTATTATAAAATACAAGAGAAAGATTACACTTACCTTTCGCACCCTTATCCTTTAAAATTACAAGCTAGCAAATATAGCAGCTTTGTATTATTTGCCGTTGATTAACAGTAAATTGCGTCTAGCTCACTATCTTTTTTATTTTAAATGTGCAATGGCCTGTTGTCGGTAGCTGCTAAAGCAGCTTCTTTTACCGCTTCGGTATAAGTTGGGTGAGCGTGACTGATCCGGGCAATGTCTTCTGCAGAAGCGCGGAATTCCATAGCTACTACAGCTTCAGCTATAATATCAGCGGTACGTGGTCCGATCATATGAGCACCTAAGATTTCATCGGTTTCTTTATCAGCTATTATTTTAACCAATCCTTCAATATCCATACTTGCACGGGCGCGGCCTAACGCCCTAAAATAGAATTTACCGGTTTTATAGGCGCGGCCTTCATTTTTGAGCTGTTCTTCACTTTGACCCACACTGGCTACTTCCGGCCAGGTGTAAACCACATTGGGAATGAGGTTGTAATCGATATGGGGTTTTTCTCCGGCAATGAATTCAGTAACAAAAATACCTTCTTCTTCGGCTTTATGAGCGAGCATGGCCCCTCTTACCACATCTCCAATGGCGTAAATATGACTTTTCTCGGTCTGTAGCTTTTCGTTTACTTCTACCTGTCCTTTGTCGTTGGTTCTCAAACCGGCATTTTCGAGTCTCAATCCCTCAGTGTATGGTTTGCGGCCAACGGAAACAAGGCAGTAATCTCCTTCAAAGCTTACTTCTTCACCTTTTTTGTTTTCTGCTTTAACCGTTACAGTGTTCCCTTTACGGCTCACTTCGGTAACCTTGTGGCTCAGATTGAATTTGATCCCGATCTTTTTAAGGGATTTGGTAATTTCTTTACCCATATCGGCATCAAAGGAAGGGATCACTTTATCGAGATATTCTACCACGGTAACTTCTGAGCCTATACGGGCATAAACGCTCCCTAGCTCCAAGCCTATAACTCCCCCTCCTATTACGATGAGTTTTTGGGGGATCTCTTTCAACTCAAGGGCTTCTGTACTGGAGATGATGCGCTCTTTGTCAAATTTGGCAAATGGTAGTTCGGTAGGTTTGCTACCGGTAGCTATTATTATGTTTTTAGCTGTTATTTTTTCTTCACCATCTTCTTTGCTGATGAGAATAGTATGCTCATCTTCAAAAGAGCCAAGGCCGTGGTAAACATCAATTTTGTTTTTATCCATGAGGTATTGAACACCATCTACCGTTTGTTTTACAACTTTGGTTTTGCGTTCGATCATCTGTTTGATGTTCACCCTGGGATTTTCTATTTCAATACCGTGCTCGGCAAAGTTTTTAACGGCATTGTGGTAATGCTCAGAAGAATCGAGTAAGGCTTTAGAAGGAATACACCCTACATTGAGACAGGTGCCCCCCAGGCTGGGATATTTTTCGATAATGGCTGTTTTCATTCCCAATTGGGCTGAGCGGATAGCCGCTACATATCCACCGGGGCCGGAGCCGATTATGGCTACGTCATATTCTGTCATGAGAAAGGAATTTCGATTGTTATATCCGGCAAAAATAGCAAAGGGAGTTTGAAAAGAAGACAATTGAAGCATCAATATAAATTATATACGGCCAGCCTTTGAGCGGGATGCCAGAGCTGTGGAATATGCCCTATTTTTGCCGGATGGTTACAAAAGAACAAGTTGAAGAGTTAGATGGGCGCCTGGATGCGCTAAGGGGGTATCTTTGACATTGCCGGTAAAAAGATACTGATCGCTAACGAAGAAGAAAAAACAGCCGACCCTTCTTTTTGGGATGATCACGAAAAGGCTGAAAACATCATGCGGAAGATACGCGGCCTTAAGTACTGGGTAGAAACCTATGAGAGTGCGGAGAGTGAAAAAGATGAACTGGATCTGGCCCTGGAGTTTTATGAGTTAGGCGAACTGGAAGAAAAGGAACTGAACGATCAATATGGCAAAGTGCTGAAGATGGTGGAAGACCTGGAGTTTCGCAACATGCTTTCCGGGGAAGAAGATAAACTGAGCGGGGTTTTACAAATAACAGCCGGTGCCGGGGGAACTGAAAGCTGTGATTGGGCCAGTATGCTGATGCGTATGTATTTGCGATGGGCTGAAAAAAACAATTACAAAGTAAGGGAACTCAATTTCCAGGAAGGCGATGTGGCCGGAATAAAAACCGTAACCCTTGAAATAGAAGGCGATTATGTATTTGGTTATCTCAAGGGCGAGAATGGGGTACACCGCCTGGTGCGCATTTCCCCTTTTGACAGTAATGCGAAACGCCATACATCTTTTGCTTCGGTTTATGTTTTTCCGCTGGTGGATGATAGCATAGAGGTAGAGGTGAATCTGTCAGATATTGAATGGGATACTTTCCGCTCAGGAGGGGCAGGGGGGCAAAATGTGAATAAAGTGGAAACGGGAGTTCGTCTTAAGCATAAGCCTTCAGGAATTATCATAGAGAACACAGAATCACGCTCTCAATTACAAAACAAGGAAAAAGCCATACAGCTTTTAAAATCCCAGCTTTTTGAAATGGAGTTGGAAGCACGGAATCAAAAAAGGGCTGAAATTGAGGCAGGTAAGAAGAAAATAGAGTGGGGTTCACAAATCCGCAATTACGTTATGCATCCTTACAAACTGGTAAAAGATGTCCGTACAGGGGAGGAAACCAGTAATGTAGATGCTGTTATGGACGGAGATATTGATAGCTTTATAAAGTCTTACCTGATGCAGGAAGGACAGAGCAACATTGAAACAGAAGCATAAATGAACTTATACCACAACCCGCGTTGCCAAAAGAGCAGGGAAGTGCTCCATTTGCTGGAAGAAAAGGGCTATAAGCCCGAATTGGTTCTGTATATGAAAGAACCTCTCAACCCAGTTGAACTCAGGCAGCTTTTACAAAAACTCAACATCAGTGCCCGGGATCTTATTAGAGACAAGGAAAAAATATGGAAGGAGGAATTTGGGGATAAAGAACTGGGCGATGAAGAGCTTATTCTCAGTATGATAGAATATCCCCAGTTGATGGAGCGGCCGGTTTTGGAAAATGGTGATAAAGCTGTGGTAGGAAGGCCTCCGGAAAGGGTTCTGTCTATACTTTAATTCAGTTTCTGGAACAGGGCATAAAGCTCAGGGTTGCCTTTTTCTATGATCAGTTCTTGCTCTTTCACAGCAAAAGCCTGCCGATCCCGGTTCCAAATGAATATTCTCATACTCAGGCTGTCTTTATTTAAAAAACTCTCAGGTATGGTAAGGCTGTGGTAAATATTGACCAGCCCGGAATCTTTTCTGCCGCAGTATTCTGAAAAGTAACTGCTTTGAAAATTGATGATGCTATCACCCGAATAAAGAGCGGAACAGATGGCATTCTTAGAGGGTTTTTCCGAGAAGTGCAGACTTGCTTTGTAAGTAATAATGTCGTGTTGATGGAGGTAGATGGAATCAACTCTGGGAATGCTTAAACCTAAAGCGTATTCCTGCTTTTGAGTAATGTTATTCCAACCAAGAGAATCTGCCATTTCTTTACCCCATTCCACACCTGCTTTTTTGTCATTTGACTGGCTTTGCCAATAGCTTTCCTCTAACTTACTGCCCCGTTTGCGGGAGAAAAGGAAAAAATCGCCCTGGTAGTATCTTTTGTGAAGTATCCTGGAGGGAAAGTAATCCTGCACCACCATAGGTAATTCCCGGGGATACTGATACATAACAGCCAGTTTAAAATAATCTTCTTTTTTGTTTTTTAAATGCTCTGTCAGCTGATTGAAATCTTCAAGATCATTCCAAAAAAGAACATCGCTTTGATCTAGTTGATAACGGGCAGTGTAATAATCAAATATTTTTTGATGTTCATCTGTAAGAGCGGGTTCTTTTAGCCTTAAACTGTCCCGATAGTGAACTATGTCTTTTACGAGATATTCATAGGGTGATTCATAAAAGATCTCATAATGCCTTCTTTCGGATTTCAACGCATAAATACCACTAAGCAGGATAGCCAAACTGACCAGGGTATTATTTCTGAAATTGGAAGCAGGAAAAAGAGAAAAAATACTTAGCAGCAAAAAAGGAACACTGAAGATAAGCATAGAAAACTGCAATACACTGTTAACCTGCCATGAATATATATGCCCGATAAGATAAGAGAGGCCAAACCAGATCAAGCCTGGCCAAAACCATTTCCCCCTTTTGCTTTTAGAAAAAAGGGAGATCAAAACTGCCAGAACAGTCACTGATCCAAATATCCACGAATATTGAAAAAAGTAATGCATAAATTCCAGCAAAAAAGTCGGACCCGGTTTGGCTAGCCATTCCTCTACTCCGCCATTATTAAGCTGGGTGATAAAAATGGAGAGATGAGGGAGATACAACAAAAAAATCCCTATACAGGAGTAGAAGTAGGTCAATAGTTTTTCTTTTCTAAAAAGGAATAGGCCGGTTATCCCGGTCAAACCTATGAGTAAGAGTGCAAAATGGTGTACATAACAAGTTGCAGCAGCAAAAAATGTCCAGCCCAACAGGTGTTGCCAGTTAATTTTCTTACTCGTTAAAGCTTTATACCAGAATAATATGGCTAACAAGCTAAAGAAGGTTCCCGCTATATAAGGGCGGGCAATCTGGCTGTAAAAAACAAAGTACTGGCTCACCGCCATAACAGCGGCAGCGGCAGCGGAAGCAAACTGGTTTTGGAGTAGTATTCCCATTTTAAAGACCAGGTAAACCGAGCCCAGACCCATGAGCAGGAAAGGCAATTTTACCACCCACTCCTGAGCACTGAAAAACCGGGTATAGTAAAACAGGAAGACCTGAACCCCTGCCGGATGACCATCGATTGCCACACCATATTCGATCAACTCCTTGAATGTATCAAAACGAAGTCTGAAAAGAGCACTGAATTCATCGTGCGTAAAAGGAATGGAATGGAGTTTATAGAAGCGCAGTAGTGCTCCTGTTATAAGAATTATAAAAATAAGAACTATATCCTGATGTTTTTTTTTCATAGAGGTTTATTGATCTAAACCTTCCAGGTCAAGTAAAAAGGCGTATTCCATAGCCGTTTCTTGAAAAACCTCATAACGGCCGGAAGCCCCGCTATGCCCCGTTTCCATATTGGTGTAAAGATAAAGTGGGTTAGAACCGGTTTTCAGTTCCCTTAATTTGGCTACCCACTTGGCCGGCTCCCAGTACTGTACCTGAGAATCGTGCAGACCGGTAGTTACCAGCAGGGCAGGATAGTTTTTGGCTTCAACATTATCATAGGGAGAATAAGATTTGATGTAATGGTAATATTCCTCATCATTTGGATTTCCCCATTCATCGTATTCTCCGGTAGTAAGGGGAATGCTTTCATCCAGCATGGTAGTGACTACATCAACAAAGGGAACAGCGGCAATTACCCCTTTAAAAATTTCCGGTTTGAGGTTGATCACCGCACTCATTAAGAGCCCCCCGGCACTGCCTCCCATGGCATACAAATGATCGGTGGAGGTATAAGCTTCTTCAATAAGTTTTTCAGCACAGGCAATGAAATCGGTAAAAGTATTTTTCTTCTTGAGCATTTTGCCGTTTTCATACCAGTTTCGTCCCAGGTACTGCCCACCTCGTATATGAGCAATGGCAAAAACAAAACCCCTGTCGAGCAGGCTTAAACGCACAGAAGAGAAGCCAGGGTCAACAGTAATGCCATACGAACCATAGCCGTAGAGTAAAAGCGGATTACCCGATTCTTTTTTCAGCTGTTTTTTGTAAACGAGAGAAATGGGAATTTTTGTGCCATCCTCTGCAGTGGCCCATATGCGTTCTGCCTGATATTCTTCAGGAAGGTGACCACCCACCACCTCTTGTTGCTTTTTCAATTCGCGGCTGTGGTTTACCATATCATAATCAATAACAGATATGGGGGTAGTAAGCGATGAATAACCGTATCGCAAGGTAGTAGAATCAAATTCGGGATTATTGCCAATTCCCGCAGTGTAAGTTTCTTCGGGAAATTCCAGGTAATGGGAGGGGGAATCATTCCAGGGAGTCAGGTGTATCCTGGTCAGTCCGTTTTCCCTTTCTTCTGCAACCAGAAAATCTTTAAATATTTCTACTCCTTCGAGGTAGGTATTTTCCCGGTGAGGGATAACATCTACCCAATTTTCCTTGGAAGGTTGTTCCAAAGGGGCTTTCATCAGTTTAAAATTGATGGCATCGTCCTTATTGGTACGGATAAACCAGTGACTCTCAAAATGGGCAACAGTATATTCGAGCTTGCGTTCACGGGCCTGTATCAGTTTAAACTTATTTTCAGGAGTGTCAGCCGACAA
Source organism: Owenweeksia sp. (assembly GCA_028277105.1). Classification (GTDB taxonomy): domain Bacteria; phylum Bacteroidota; class Bacteroidia; order Flavobacteriales; family Schleiferiaceae; genus JANQHO01. The sequence goes on from JANQHO010000127.1 coordinate 51,204, forward strand.
GTAATGGTATTCATTTGAAAGGGTACTGCTACAGGAAATCATAATGAACTTCCCGGACTTACTGCGGTAAACTCCGCTTACAAAAGTGTTATCGGTTTCGTGATAAACCTCACTATCACCCTTCGGATCAGTCTTTAGTATGTGCTTAAAGATTTTTGAAGGCCTTAGGGTACTGTCTTTTACTGTATAAAAAACAGTTTGATTATCATTAGCCCAGGCTATACTGCCCGAAGTGTATTCTAACTGTTCATCCAGTATCTCACCGGTTTCCAGGTTTTTAAAACGTATGTTATAAATCCTGCGGCTAAGAGTGTCTTCTCCATAGGCCAGCCAGCGGTTATCAGGGCTTACATTCAGACCGCCTATTTTATAGAATTTATGTTTTGCCGCTTCTATGTTAGCATCAATCATGATGGTCTCCTTAGCCTCCAGGGATTCTTTTTTTCGGCAATAGATGGGATGCTCCTTTCCTTTTTCATACCTTACGTAATACCAGTAACCATTTTTCTTATATGGTACAGATTGGTCATCCTCTTTTATCCTGTTTTTAATTTCCTGAAACAATTTTTCCTGCAAAGGTTCCGTATGCTTCATTTTCATTTCCCGGTAGAGGTTTTCTTCTTTCAGGTAGTTGAGTACTTTGGGATTTTCCTTTTCATTGAGCCAGTAATAGTGGTCTATCCTGGTGTCATTATGAATACTTAGCTCTTTTGCGATCTTTTCGGCAACAGGAGTGTTACTTAAGGTGTTTTCCATATTTTGGCGGAGAATTTCAGGGGCAAAGCTATACAGAGTTTTGGTAAAGCCACTTTCTTAGCAATTTTCCCAGGTCAAAAAATAAATATAAAATGAAAGAAAAATATAAGGAAGGTATGATGCGTGAGGATGCGCTGAAGGGAAAAGTGATCGCTATTACGGGAGGCGGAACCGGGTTAGGGCGTTCTATGGGTGAGTACTTTCTGGATCTCGGAGCCTCGCTGGCTATTTGTGGCAGGCGTAAGGAGGTGTTGGATACTGCCGCAACCGAAATGGAAAGGGAACACGGTGGTAAAGTAATGACTTATGCCTGTGATGTACGTTCTTATGAAGAGGTGGAAGGTTTTCTACAAGCTGTACTGGATACATATGGCAAAGTAGACGTATTG
>JANQHO010000137.1 GCA_028277105.1 Owenweeksia sp.
TTTTCATGGAGTCCATGGAAAGTGATATGAGCGGAGCGGCAGCTGTTATGGGCAGCATGATAGCAATGGCCGAGGCTAAACTGGCGGTTCATGTCATCGGTTTAATACCGGCCACAGATAACAGACCGGGTAAAAATGCTTACACTCCAGGCGACATTATCAAAATGTTTGACGGTTCTACGGTTGAAGTTTTGAATACTGATGCCGAGGGCAGAATGATACTGGCCGATGCTTTGGCGTATGCCCAAAAATACAAACCTGAACTGGTAATAGACCTGGCTACCTTAACCGGATCTGCTGCTGTGGCCTTGGGCAAATACGGCACTGTATCCATGGGAACTGCCGGGGAAGATCAGTTTAAAAGACTGGAAAGTGCTGGTGAAGAAGTTTACGAAAGAACCGTTCGTTTTCCTTTTTGGAAAGAGTATAATGAACTGCTCAAATCTACAGTAGCCGATGTTAAGAATATTGGTGGCAGAGAAGGCGGAGCCATAACAGCGGGAAAATTTTTGGAAAGGTTTACAGATTATCCCTGGATCCATTTGGACATAGCCGGGCCAGCTTTTCTGAAATCGGATTATGAATATCGCAAAGCAGGCGGAACAGGAGTAGGTGTAAGATTGTTGTTTCAGTTTTTGAAAAATTATCGATGAATAAAGACGTTGCAAAACCGGTAATAGGGATATCCTCAGGCGATCTCAACGGGATTGGATTGGAAGTAATTATGAAGACCTTCAATAATCCCATTATGCTGGAAACCTGTACCCCATTGATATTCGCCTCTTCTAAAGTTATATCCTACCACAAAAAAGCACTAAGCCTTGACAGATTTAATTTTCACATTATCAATCATATTGATAAGCTTCACCACGGTAAAATCAATCTTGTAAATGTTTGGAAAGAAGATGTAGTACTGGAGTTTGGAAAAGAAGATAAAGAGGTAGGAAAATATGCGTTTAAATCACTTGAAGCAGCTTGTAAGTACTGCCAAGAGGGAAAAATAGATGCCCTTGTAACTGCACCCATCCACAAGAATTCCATACAAAGTCGTGATTTTCAGTTTTCAGGGCATACGGATTATCTCCAAAATCGTTTTGAGGGAGAAGCAACTATGATGCTGGCAGGCCCTGAAATGAGAATGAGCCTCGCTACAGTTCATATTCCCCTGAAAGAGGTAAGTAATAGTATTTCAGAGGAGCTTATTCTTAAAAAGTTAGCAGTAATCCAAAATAGTCTACTGCAAGACTTTCATATACGCAAAGGCAAAATAGCGGTATTGTCGCTTAATCCGCATGCCGGAGACGGAGGGGTAATTGGTAAAGAAGATGATGAGATCGTTGTTCCAGCCATTAAACAGGCGTTTGAAAAAGGAATAATGGCTATGGGACCTTATCCCGCAGACAGCTTTTTTGGCACGGGAAAACACAAAAAGTTTGACGCTATCCTGGCCATGTATCACGATCAGGGACTGGCGCCATTTAAAGCACTTTCGTTTGGCAAAGGAGTAAACTATACTGCAGGGCTTAATATTATAAGGACCAGTCCCGATCACGGAACGGGCTTTGATATTGCCGGAAAAGCCGGGGCAGATGAGTCGTCATTCAGGGAAGCGGTATTTTTGGCTTGTGATATCGTTAAAAAAAGAAAGCTGAGCAAAAAACTCCATAAAAACCCTTTACCGGTAAGTAGCCGAAATAAAGAAGATTAGCCCTTGTTCAATCAAAAGATTTTCTATTTTTGCAGGCTCTAACTTTAGGAGGGTATATGTCGGATTTAAAACAATATGACATCAGGTTTGCAGGCTTAAAGTTAGGAGAGCATGAATTTGATTATCAGTTATCTGATTCGTTCTTTGAGCTTTTTGATTACCGCGATTATCAGAATTGGCAAGTTAAGGCAAATGTTAAATTGCTGAAGAAGACCAACAGTCTAGAACTCAGCTTCAGCATAAAAGGCGAGGTTGAAGTTCATTGCGATCTTACAGATGAACCCTTTCAGCAACCCATAGATAATAAGGCTGCGTTACTGGTAAAATATGGCAGTGAATACAATGACACCAATGAAGAGATTTTGATCTTGCCTGAAGGAGAACATCAATTTAGCATAGCTCAATATCTTTATGAGTTAAGCGTATTAGCCATTCCTTTAAAAAGAGTTCATCCCGATGTAGAAAGCGGAAAATTAGGAGGGAAAATACTGGAAAAGTTGCAGTCTCTCAGCCCTGATAATCAGCTAAGCAAAGAAGAAGAAAAAACAGATCCCAGATGGGATAAATTACGATCATTATTGAAGTGAATATATTAATATAAAGTAAGGAGAGATGGCACATCCTAAGAGAAAGCAGTCTAAAACCCGCAGGGATAAGAGAAGAACCCATTACAAAGCAGAAGTTCCTACCGTGGCTATTTGCCAGACTACCGGAGAGCCACATCTGTACCACCGCGCTTACTGGCATGAAGGTAAACTTTACTACAAGGGGAAAGTGGTACTGGAAAAAGCTGAAGAAGTATAATGTAACCGAGTATAATATTATTTGAGGCAGTAATCATTTACTGCCTTTTTTTATTTATGCTTAAGATCGGCCTTGATATCATGGGAGGGGATGCAGCCCCGGAGGCAACCGTTAAAGGAGCCATTGCAGCTTTAAGGGAAATAGAGGAAAACAGTACAATAGTTCTCTTCGGACCCGAAGACATCATCGTTGAATTATTGAAAAAGCAGGGTTCTTCGCCTGAATTTTTTGAGATCATTCACGCTCCGGAAGTTATTTTAATGAAAGAACACCCGGTAAATGCCCTGCAAAAGAAACCTGTTAACAGTATCAGCGTTGCTTATAAGTACTTAAAGGAAAAAGATATTGATGTTTTTGCCAGTGCCGGTAATTCCGGGGCAATGATGATCGCATCTCTCAATTCTATCGGTCTTTTGGAAGGAGTTAGCCGGCCTTGTGTCAGTTCCACTTACCCTATCCAGAATGGTAATAGCAACACTTTGCTGGATGTAGGCATCAATGCCGATTGCAAGCCGGAAACACTGTTGCAATTTGCTGTTTTAGGCAGTATTTATGTTTCTGAGATATTAGAGGTTGAAAACCCAAGAGTAGCTTTACTAAACACCGGGGAAGAAGAAACAAAAGGAAGTTTGTTATATCAAAAAGCCTATCAGCTTTTAAAGTCGTCAGAAGCCATTAACTTTGTCGGTAATATCGAAGCCCGTGATTTTTTTGATGGAAAGGCGGAAGTTACTGTTTGTGACGGCTTTACGGGAAATATTTTTTTAAAGCAAAGCGAGGGTTTTTTTAAAATATTAAAGAAAAATAATATCAAAAATAGTTACCTTGACCAATTCAATTTTGAAGAATATGGAGGGACTCCGGTTTTGGGAGTTAATGGGAATGTTGTATTAGGTCATGGTATTTCGGGTCAGGAAGCAATAAAAAATATGATATTAACTTCTGAGGAGATCGCCCAAAAACGGTTATCAGAAGTGTTATCTGAAAAATTCAATACAGTTAAATGGCATTAAGAGCTGCTATCACAGCAATTGGAGGATATATACCTGAATTCAGGCTTACCAACGAAATCCTTGAAACCATGGTAGATACCTCTGATGAGTGGATCACTACCAGAACGGGGATCAAGGAAAGAAGAATATTGAAGGGAGAAGGGCTTGGGATGTCTTACATGGGCATCAAAGCGGTAGAAGAGTTATTTGAAAAAAGAGGTATTGACGGAAGTGAAATAGATGTCGTTATCTGCTGTACTGCTACTTCCGATATGCCCGTGGCTTCTTCAGCGGCTTATATCTGTAATAAGATTGGCGCTAAAAATGCCTTTGGGTTTGATCTTCAGGCTGCATGCTCAGGTTTTCTCTATGGTTTGGCTACAGGCTCGCACTATATAGAGTCAGGCCGATATAAGAAAGTTCTCATTGTAGCAGGTGATAAAATGTCTTCCATCATTGATTATACCGACCGTACTACCTGTGTGATCTTTGGCGATGGGGCTGGTGCTATTTTACTTGAACCTAATGAAGAAGGTTACGGTGTACAGGATTCTATATTGAGGAGTGACGGTTACGGTCGTGAGTTTCTTTACATTAAGGCAGGAGGATCTATGTATCCGGCTTCTGCTGAGACTGTTGCGAAAAGAGAACACTATGTGCATCAAGAGGGGCAGCAGGTGTTTAAGTTTGCCGTGACCAATATGGCCGAGGTTTCAGCCCAGATCATGGAACGCAATAATTTAACCTCAGATGATGTAAACTGGCTGGTTCCCCACCAGGCCAATAAAAGGATAATTGATGCCACCGCACAAAGAATGGGGATCGGTTCCGAGAAAGTTATGCTTAATATTCACCGCTATGGTAATACTACTAACGGGACACTACCCTTGTGCTTATGGGACTACGAAAAGCAATTAAAAAAAGGGGATAATCTTATTTTTTCTGCCTTTGGAGGAGGTTTTACCTGGGGATCTGTCTATTTGACCTGGGCGTACAACCCATCTTAATATTTTGCTAGATTTGTTTATCAACCTTAAGCCACTACAATGGATTTAAAAGAAATACAGAATCTTATAAAGTTTGTAGCCCGTTCCGGTGCTGCAGAAGTCAACCTCGAAACAGAAGACTTTAAGATCAATATTAAAACAGATGCAGCTTATCCTAAAGGTGAACTTACAACTTACCAAAGTATGCCCCAAGTTGTTTCTGTTCCTCAACAACAAGCACCAGCCAATACTCAGTTATCACAGCCTGCAAATGAGGCCCCGGCACCTGCTGAAACCTCCCCTGCTCTATCTACAGAAGATGCTAAACAAGATACCGCTGCCGGAGATGACTCTAATTATATTGCTATCAAATCCCCCATGATAGGAACTTTTTATCGCAGGCCCTCACCAGATAAAGACCTGTTTGTTAATGTTGGAGATGAGATCAAACCCGGTACTGTTGTTTGTATCATTGAGGCGATGAAGCTTTTCAATGAAATTGAGAGTGAAATAAGTGGAAAGATCGTTAAAATATTGGTTGATGACCAATCACCGGTAGAATACGATCAACCGCTCTTTTTAGTTGACCCTTCCTAGAGGCATTTTAACCAGAGCAAAACACAAGACGTATGTTTAAAAAAGTACTGATCGCCAACCGTGGTGAAATAGCGTTGAGGGTTATCCGCACCTGTAAGGAGATGGGTATTAAAACAGTAGCGGTTTACAGTAAAGCAGACCAGGAAAGCCTGCATGTACGCTTTGCCGATGAAGCAGTTTGTATTGGACCACCGGCCAGTAGTGAGTCTTATCTCAATATTCCCAACATCATTGCAGCAGCAGAAATTACCAATGCCGATGCCATACATCCCGGATATGGTTTTTTAGCTGAAAACGCCCGCTTTTCAAGAATATGTGGAGAAAACGGCATAAAGTTTATAGGGGCATCTCCCGAAATGATTGATAAAATGGGAGACAAAGCTACGGCAAAGGCTACCATGAAGGAAGCAGGAGTTCCTACTATACCTGGCTCTGAAGGTTTGCTGGACAGTTATGAAGAAGCCGAGAAACTGGCAGATGATATAAAGTACCCTGTAATGCTAAAGGCTACTGCAGGTGGCGGAGGTAAAGGTATGCGTGCTGTTTGGAAAAAAGACGAGCTCCTCAAAGCCTGGGAGAGTGCTAAAAAAGAAGCAGGTGCAGCTTTTGGCAACGATGGTATGTACATGGAAAAACTTATCGAAGAGCCCCGCCATATTGAAATTCAGGTAGTAGGCGACTCTACCGGTAAAGCCTGCCATCTATCGGAAAGAGATTGTTCCATTCAAAGAAGGCATCAAAAGCTTACAGAGGAAACGCCTTCGCCTTTTATGACCAAAGACCTCCGAAACAGAATGGGCAAGGCAGCCATAAAAGCAGCAGAAAGCATTAAGTATGAGGGGGCGGGAACAGTAGAATTTCTGGTAGACAAAAATCGCAACTTCTACTTCATGGAAATGAACACCCGTATACAGGTGGAACATCCTATTACTGAACAGGTCATAGATTACGACCTGATAAGAGAACAGATCAAAGTAGCTGCCGGTATCCCCATTTCTGGTAAAAATTATGAGCCTCAGCTTCATTCTATTGAGTGCAGGATAAATGCAGAGGATCCTTACAATGATTTCAGGCCTTCTCCAGGTAAGATCACTACTTTTCACGCTCCGGGAGGGCATGGGGTTCGGTTAGACACTCATGTTTATGCGGGTTACATTATTCCCCCATACTACGATTCTATGATAGCTAAACTGATAACCACGGCTCAAACCCGCGAAGAAGCAATAGATAAAATGAAAAGGGCACTGGACGAATTTGTTATTGAAGGCATAAAAACCACTATTCCTTTTCACCGTCAACTGATGGATCATCCTGATTACGTAGCGGGAAACTACACGACAAAATTTATGGAAGATTTTAAATTGGAAGAAGTATAAGAGGTAAAGATTAAAAGTATTAACCCATAAAAAACCCTGCTTGAAGCAGGGTTTTGTTTTTTGGTGACTGTTTTCTTCTTAGTTAGAGCCTCCCATAATTGTCAGCGAACCTTGATAATCGAGGTTCTTACCACTGTCAGGATCATTCAGTATTATGATGTAGTAATATACTCCGTCTGGTAGAACCTGACCCGTAGCCATATCCGTTCCATCCCAGCCCGTCTCTTTAGTGTTCTTAGCTGCAAAATTATCGTCCTTAAACACCTGGCGGCCCCAACGGTTATAAATCGACAC
>JANQHO010000025.1 GCA_028277105.1 Owenweeksia sp.
ACAAGATCATCCATCGGGTCTTTGCTGTTATAAGGGACAACAGAACCTATGAAAAATATTATCAAAACAATTTGCTTTTGTCATAGAAATCAGAATGACCAAAAATCATCATCCATATGTAACAGCTAATGACGGTGAGAGAACCAAAAAGTTCATAAGTGAGGTTTGGATTGGCTATTCAAGCGTGGATTTCCTTAAAAGCTTTTTGTTGGATAGATTCGATCATTTCGGGCTCTATTTTGAGGAAATTGCAGATACCTCTCTGGGTAGAGAAAACCTCAATCTTCATAAAAGCCCTGGTTTTATGGGCAATCAGCATACTCAAAGCGGTATCTACTGACTGTTCTACCAATATTCCCCTGGGGTAGCGTACTCCGTTAAGACTTTCCATTAAAAAATCGATTAACTCACGGGTTTCATCAAAACTGATATGGAACTGGGCTTGTGTAAGATTGATGTAAGATTTCAGTTCTCGGATATTTTTAACCTTATCCCAAAGCTGAGGAAGTGCTTTTCTGAGCATAGGATAGGTTATGTTTCCGGAATATTCCGAATAGATTAACTGCTGATCTTCATCGATGTAATATTTTAATACCATGGGTGAAAGCGGGGGTTTAATTCACTTGGATATAAAAATAATTTATTGACTTATTAGTAAATATTTTACGGTGTAAAAAGTTCAAAAACATTGATTAAAAAGTTTAGATCACTGATATAAAGCCTGGAATTGAGTTGCCTTTTATTAACGATTAAAGCTTAATTGTGAAATTGTTAATGCTTGATTAATGCTTGTCTGATTTTGGATGATGGCTGTACTTTATGTATGGCTCTTTAGTTTTTGGTAAGTAGTTATAGTGCACTCTTATTAACTAAGTTGAGAGTCAACTGAGCCTAAAGAGCCATCATGGTGGATACCTAAGAAAATGCTGGTTCTCCCTGGTATATACCTTAAAATTTTTTAGCTATCGATTAACCACGGCTCTATCTAGCGTAGCATTGCTCCGTGTTCTTTTTCCAGGGTGGCCAGCACCTTGCTCATTATTTTGTCTACTTGCTGGTCGTTGAGGGTTTTATTATCATCTCGCAGAGTAAAACTGAGAGCGTATGACTTTTTCCCGGACGGCAGGTTCTTACCTTCATAAACATCAAAGAGATTAACGTTGCGCAACAACTTGCGTTCGGTTTTCTCAGCCGTATTTTTGAGATCGATGTATTTTACGGCCTTATCCAGCAATAATGCCAGGTCGCGTCTTACTTCAGGATATTTGGGCAGCTCTTCGAATATGATATCGTTTTTACGGCCTTTATGGCTCAGGTATTCCCAATCCAGATCAGCGTAGAAAACTTCCTGCTTAACCTCAGTTTTCCGGGCCAGATCGGTTTTTAATTTCCCCAGAATGGCAATTTCTCGATTGTTGAGGTATAGGTTCAGGCCATAATCGAATATGGGCGCAGCGGTTTCTCGCTCTTCCCAACGGCTGAAGCCGAGATTTTTCAAAATGTTATCTATTTCGGCTTTCAGGTAATAGAAATCGGTTTTAACACTGCCATTGCGCCAGTTTTCAGGTTTCTGCAGGCCACTGCGCCAGAGGCTGAGCCTTTTTTCTTCGTGATAGTCTGCAGCATTTTTGCGGTACACCTTGCCAAATTCATACAAGCAGAGATCAGTTTGCTGACGGTTGCTGTTGTAAGCTACTACTTCTAAACCGCCAAATAACATGCTTTGCCGCAAAACCCCCAGATCCTGACTAAGTGGATTGAGTATCTCTACCGATTCTTCTATATTAAAACCATAACCTTCATAATAAGTAGATTTAGTGAGTGAGTTATTCATAATCTCATTAAATCCCCGGCTACTCAGCAAAGAGCTGATCTTTTCGCGGTATTGCCGTTCACTTAACGGGTCAGAAGTATTTACTGACATATCCATTTTTCCTCTCAGCTCAATAGCGTTGAAGCCATAGATGCGTAGTATTTCTTCCACAATATCAGCTTCGCGGGTCACGTCAGCACGGTAGGGTGGAACCGCAAGCATCAAATCCCTTCCGGCTTCAGCTTTAATTTTAATGTCAAGGGAACTGAGGATGCTGCGCACTTGCTCTATTTCAATTTCCTGTCCGATAAGACGGTTTATGCGATCCAGATTTACGCTAACTTCAGCATCTTCAATGGGTTTGGAATAAACATCTTTGATGTCCATAGCTATTTCACCCCCTGACAGCTCGCACATGAGCAAGGCCGCCCTCTTGAGGGTATAAAGGCTCATATTGGGATCAACTCCCCTCTCGTAGCGGTAAGAAGCATCCGTATTTAAGCCATGCCTTTTAGCAGTTTTACGAATACCAACAGGATTGAAGTAGGCGGACTCAATAAAAACACGGGTAGTTTTTTCAGTAACTCCTGATTTTAAACCACCTAATACCCCGGCTATCACCATGCCTTCCTGCTCATTGCAGATCATAAGGTCATTTTCATGCAGGCTTCTTTCTTTTTCGTCTAGCGTAATGAATTTTGTTTCGGCCGGCAGGTGTTTTACCACCACTTTGTAACCAGTAATCTCATCGGCATCAAAAGCGTGGAGAGGGTGGCCGGTTTCGTGTAGCACGTAATTGGTGATATCTACAATATTATTAATGGGGCCGATACCAATGGCGCGCAGGCGGTTTTGCAGCCAGTCTGGAGAGGGCTCCACCCTAACATTTTTAAGTGAAACACCGGCATAACGCGGGCAAGCTTCGGTATCTTCAATTTCAATGTCGATGGGCAGGTCGGTAGAGCTTACTTTGAAAGAGGAAACGGAAGGCAGACTCAGTTCCACATTTTCCTCTCCCTGGCGTAATAAGGCTGCTCTCAGATCGCGGGCTACGCCATAATGACCCATAGCATCGGTGCGGTTAGGCGTTAAGCCGATCTCAAATACATAATCGGATTCAATCTTAAAATACTCAGCAGCGGTAGTGCCAATCTCAGCGCTATCATCCAGCACCATAATGCCATCATGGGATTGGCCCAGGCCAAGTTCGTCTTCAGCGCAGATCATCCCTTCAGAAACCTCACCTCTTATCTTGCTCTTTTTGATGGTAAAATCACCTTCCTCCGTATAAATTATGGTTCCTACAGTAGCTACGGGAACTTTTTGCCCGGCTGCCACATTGGGCGCACCACAAACTATGTGCAAGGGTTCTCCCTTATTTATGTCTACGGTAGTTTTTCTGAGGCGATCAGCGTTGGGGTGTGGCTCGCAAGTCAGAACCTTGCCGATAATCACGCCTTTTAAACCGCCTTTAACGGTCTCAATTTCTTCCAAACCTTCTACTTCCAGACCTGTATTGGTCAGTATTTCCGAAACTTTTTCGGGTGGGAGATCTGTTTTAATGTATTCCTTAAGCCAGTTATAGGAAATTTTCATGCCGATTAATAATAAGCGGCAAAGGTAAAAAGCCTGTAATTAGCTCAGGTATTTTAATAGGCTTTTATCAGTTTATTTGGGAAGTAAAGCCTTGCTTGTACTGATCAAAAGGGGTGGTTTTATAGTGATCTTCCCCGATATAGGTAATAATTTCTTCAAATTGTTTGGGTCCCTGATAACCGGGAATGGGCTGTATCATATTGAGTTCTTCATCGAGATAAACGATAGAAGGATAAGACATTTTTCCCTGCAAAAGAGCGGCTGCTAACTCATTATAGCCTCTGCGGCCCTGGGCTATGTATTTGAAGGTATGTTCCTTAAAGTTCACGGAATCTTTTTGCTCGGCATTGAATTTTACAGCGTAATAATTATCATTTACATATTTGGCTATAACCGGGTGTTGAAAGGTGGTTTTATCCATCTTTTTACACCAGCCACACCAGTTGGTGTAAACGTCTATAATGATCTTGCGCGGTTCCTTTTTAGTGGCAGCTTCGGCTTCTTCCATAGTCATCCAATTAATGGTTTCCTTCTCCTGGCTAAAGCCGGATAAGCTGAACAATACGAGTAGGGCGGGCAGTATATTTTTCATGATTCTGATTTTCCTGGATTTTTCTCAAAACACATACCAAATATAAGGATAAGGAAAAAGCATTTGGTAAGGGTACTGACAAATGAAAGCTAGCGGTGAGACTCAGTTTTTTAAGGGTTGGAAAAAAGGTTCAGCAAACAAAAAGGCCGCTTTAAAGCGGCCTTTGTAAATTATGATATGCTTGATACTAACGGACTCCGTGCATAAGCTTATTGAGAGGTTTATTGAACAAGGCTATTAGAATGGCAATACCCACTAGCACAAAACCAATGTTAGAGAAAACACCTATATATTTATCAAAGCCAGCAGCTATATCTATTTCACCACCAACATTTTCGGCTCCGGTAAGGGTAGCGATTTTACCGGCTACAAAATTGGCTATGGCAAAACTTAGGAACCAGCCGCCCATAGCAGTACCAGATATATTTTTGGGGGCGAGCTTGGTAACCATACTCAGACCAATAGGGGACAAAAATAATTCCCCGGTAGTATGAAGAAGATATAATAAGACTAAGGTCAACAGAGGTACTTTGTAGTCTACTGCAGACTGGCTGAATAAAAGAGTTATCAAAAAACCAAGACCGAGCTGAAGGATACCGTAAGAAAATTTCATAGGTATGCTGGGATTGCGTCCCATTTTAGAGAGTTTTATCCACATCACAGAAAAGATGGAGCCAAAGATGATAATAAAGGCAGGGTTAAAGAACTGGGTCATGGAGGCCGGCATAATCCAGCCGAGGATCTCGCGGTCTACGTTGCGATCGGCAAAAAGAGTAAGTGAAGTACCAGCCTGCTCAAAACAAGCCCAGAAAATGATGTTGATCAATATAAAAATCACCAGGGCTATCATTCGATCGCGATGAACAGGACCTTCTTTAACACCAGCATTGATCAAACTGTAGGCTACGGCTATAAAGATACCCAGCAGTAAGAAGTCCATAATCTGATTCTGCCAGATAAGGAGATAACAGGCGGGGATAGTGAGTAATGATCCTACTATAATGATTTGCAGCATATTGATAGAGCCGAATACTTTTTTTCTGGCTTCAGGACGAATGTCCAAACCGTGAGCAGCAGCGTAGCGATGGCGACCGAAATAGAAAATGAGCAAAGCGGCCAGCATACCAAAACCGGCCAGGGCAAAGCCGTATTTAAATCCATAAGTTTCTCCTATATAAGCTACTGCCGTAGTAGCCAGCAGCGAACCGATGTTGATCCCAATGTAGAATATGGTAAAACCCGAATCCCTGCGCGGATCGTTTTCCTCATAAAGTTTACCCACAATAGTAGAGATATTGGCTTTGAAATAGCCATTACCTACTATAATAGCACCCATTCCTAAGAATAGCCAGTTTTCAGAGCCCCCCAGTATCATAAATTCCCCAATAGCCATCAATACCGCTCCAAGCATAATAGCCAGGCGATAGCCTAGGTAGCGGTCGGCCAAACGACCTCCCATTACAGCAGCGGCATAAACCAGGCCGGTATAGGCCCCGTAGATGAGGCTGGCTTCGGCATCACCTTTCAATAATGATTTTACGAGATAAAGGGTAAGCAGTACACGCATTCCGTAATAACAGAAACGCTCCCACATCTCAGAAAAAAAGAGGATATACAACCCGTTGGGATGTCCTTTTTTGGCTACAGTAGAATCAGTCATATTATTCGTTGAGTTAATTATTTTCGAATGTCCGAAGTAAAGAAAAATATATTTATAAGTTCCCCAGGATAAAGTCAGTCATCTTTTTATAAAGGTGATAGCGTGTATTGCCACCGCCTATACCGTGGTTTTTATCGGGATAAATAAAAAGGTCGAATTGTTTATTGGCCGCTACCAGGGCACTGATCATGCGCATGGTGTTTTGCAGGTGTACGTTATCATCGGCCGAGCCGTGTACCAGCAGGTAGGCCCCTTGCATTTTTTCTACGTGATTGATGGGTGAGTTATCGTCATAACCTTCCGCATTTTGCTGGGGCTTCTGCATATAGCGCTCCGTGTAAATATTGTCGTAAAAACGCCAATTGGTAACCGGGGCTACGGCAATAGCCATTTTAAAAATATCAGCTCCTTTAGTCAAACAAAGGCTGCTCATGTAACCCCCGTAACTCCAGCCCCAGATACCGATCCTATCCCTGTCAATATAGGGTAGTGAAGCCAAGTATTGAGCGGCACTGATCTGGTCTTCCGTTTCCAA
>JANQHO010000074.1 GCA_028277105.1 Owenweeksia sp.
CCTTTACTTATGTCACGGGTTGTGGTTTGTAGCATCACTACCCTTCTTTCTTTTTTTATGGGATAGAAGGAAGCACCCCGGTTTTTATCTGGCATTATCCGGGGGCATTATAACATCCTTTCTATTATGGCCGGCAGTTACCAATATGGATGTTGGTAACGCTTGGAGCGGACCTACTTTATCCATAGAGCTGGAAAAGATTGGGTTTTTAAAGACGTTGAACTATTTCCGTCATGCCTGGGGAGGAAATTTTTATTTGTACGAACACCTGCCTTTTACCACCACGGGTAACTGGTCGGCCTGGTTAGGGCTGGCACTGACACTTTTAGCTATTGGTTTGGGCTTATACAAAAGCATAGTTAAAAAACAATTTTGGTCCCGGGTTTTAATGCTGTCTTTCACAGCGCTTTTTGTAATGCTATTCTTGTTGAAGTTTTGGGGTCCACGCTATTTTCTGCCGGTTTTTGAGATTATCTTGCTGCTATTGCTATTCAATTTTCCCTTTAAAAAGAAGCCATTCACTTACAGCTTCATAATAGTATTATTGTTAAATACCCTTGCTTCCTGGTCATTGATATCTTTTCAGCCGTATTATCCCTGGGATAGGGACTTTAGTATTACCGCCAGTCTTAACAAACTTGTAGATAGCCTCGAAAAAGATGAGACCCGTTACGCTTACAGCCTGGATCCGCTTTTGCAATGGCATATCAATTACATGAGCGAAGAAAGGATTGTCACCCGTTGGGAGGATACAGAAGATCGGATACCGGAATACGTAGAGAAGGCCAGTAAAGCTTTAAAGGAGGGCAAAAGAGTGGCATGTGTTGGTATATTGGCTGACTGGAGACTGGAACAAGGGGCTGCTATATCACAAACAGAAGTGGTCTCTATAGACAGTGTTTACGGTTACTTTTTAAATCCTGAACAGGAGTGGCTCGAAAAAGTAGGGTTTAAATTTAAAGATTGATCCAATCGACTATGCTCTTAACTAAACCTTTCTGTAAGGGTAAATCGGGATTAGTATAGCTGGGAAGATTTTCTGCTTCACTATCGATAGCTTTAAGCACGTGATTCATTTTGGGATAGATAACCAGCTCACCATCAGTTGTATAATGATCCAGTGCTTCAGCTGCAGCGGCTGGAACCTGTGAATCCTGCTCTCCCTGTAATATCAAAACCGGGATTTGGAGTTTAGCTATTTCTTCGGTAGGTGTATACTGAAACCACGACCTCAAATAGGGTTGAACCGATTCCCTGAAAATACTGGCCAGTATGAAACTGTATTTCTTTACCGTATGGCCTTCACTGATAGAATCAATTATTTGTGCCGCTTCAATTTTCATTTCAGCGGGTAAGCCAGGGCTGGCTTGTAGCTGTGATTTAATGAGATCAGCTGCATTACGGGCAGGTCCGGCTACACTGATCAGGCCTTTTACCTTTTCTTTTTGAGCCGTAAGGATGGCTATCAGTGAGCCTTCGGAATGCCCCAGGAGATAAATATCCTTGAAACCCAACTCATTTAGATCGCGGATGATAAGCTGGACGGTGGCAATGTTATCTTCAAAACTCATCTGGCTTTCAACTTTATGGGTTTTGCTTTTCCCAATACCGGCTTTATCGTAGCGAAGAGTGGAAATATCCTGTTTCAAAAGAGAGTCGGCCAGCATTTGATAAGCATTGTTCTTACCCGGCATGGCCAGGGAATTACCGTTTCTGTCGGTTGGGCCTGAACCTGGAATAATTATAATCAGAGGCTGATTGGTATCATTTGCAATATTGAGTGTTCCGAAAATGGTATCAGTGCCATCTGTAAAAGGTTGTTCCGGAATTACAATGGTTTTTGTTTTTTGTGCCTGTGCATGCAGTGTGGCTAGAGCAAACAGTAAGATCAATGTTCTTATCATAAGACTAAAAATAAGAAATCCCGGCATTGCCGGGATTAAGATCAGAATATTATTTCAGATTTATACTTTTTCAGTAATCTTGGGCCTGCTGGCTAAGATGTCTTCATTGGCATACTCAGCATACTTATCAAAGTTATCATTAAACTTCCTGGCCAGTTTATTAGCCGTACTATCGTATTCCTCCTTATTTTCCCAGGTATTGCGTGGATGTAACACTTCATCGGGTACGTTTGGACAGGTTTCGGGCATCATCAGGCCAAAAACTGTGTGCTCCTTGTAGTTCACATGATCCAGTTTCCCGTTGAGGGCTGCTGTAATCATAGCCCGGGTATATTTAAGTTTCATACGCTCTCCCACACCATAAGGACCGCCTGACCAACCAGTATTCACTAACCAGACATTTACATTGGCTTCCTGCATTTTCTTACTTAGCATATCTGCGTATTGAGTGGGATGCAGAGGCATAAAAGGAGCTCCAAAACAAGCTGAAAAAGCCGTAACGGGATCGGTAATACCGGCTTCTGTACCGGCCACTTTAGCTGTGTAGCCACTAATAAAGTGGAAAGCGGCCTGACCTGGAGTAAGCCGAGAGATAGGAGGTAAAACCCCGTAAGCATCACAGGTTAGGAAGAAAATGTTCTTGGGATTATCGGCCAGGGAAGGCTCTTTAATATTGTTGATATGATATATAGGGTAACTTACCCTGGTATTTTCTGTTATAGAAGAATCGTGATAATCTACCTGATTGCTGCTTTCTTTTAAGGTTACATTTTCGAGTAAAGCACCTTCTTTGATGGCGTGAAAAATATCCGGTTCTTTTTCTTCACTAAGATCAATTACCTTGGCATAGCAGCCTCCCTCAAAGTTGAAAATGGTATTATCATTTGTCCATCCGTGTTCGTCATCACCGATCAGCTTGCGGTCAGGGTCGGCAGAAAGGGTGGTTTTACCCGTGCCTGAAAGCCCGAAGAAAAGGGCAGTATCGCCATTATCACCCACATTGGCCGAGCAGTGCATACTCAGCACATTTCTCTGATGGGGAAGAATGAAGTTGAGGGCCGAGAAGATACCTTTTTTGATCTCACCGGTATATCCTGTTCCTCCGATAATAGCTGTTTGCTCACTGAAATTGAGGATAGCAAAATTATGCTGACGGGTTCCGTCTACTGCAGGGTCAGCGTGAAAGCCGGGGGCATTTAAAATAACCCAGTCGGGTTCAAAGTCTTTCAGTTCTTCTTCGCTGGGGCGAAGGAACATATTATAGGCAAAAAGGTTAGACCAGGGGAGCTCGTTGATAACTCTGATTTTTAAACGAAAACGCTCATCGGCACAGGCATAAACATCACGTACATAAACTTCTTTACCGCTCAGGTAGTCAGTGAGTTTTCCCTTTAGGGAAGTAAATTTTTCAGGGGCAAATTTAATGTTGATATCCCCCCACCATATAGCATCTTTAGTGAGCTCATCTTCAACAATAAAGCGATCTTTGGGGGAGCGTCCGGTAAATTCTCCGGTGTTAATTGTTATGGCTCCCGAAGAAGTACGGATAGCCATTTCTTTTTGAATACTGATCTCTTCCAGATCAGAAGGTTTAAGATTCCAGCGTGCCTCAGCTTCATTAATTCCGTATTTTTCCAGAGAAGCATCCGCTGGTTTGATCTCGGTGAAATTCATACTTAAAAAATTGGTTTCACTTGAATTTAAAGATGCAAAGTTAGACTTTATTGCCCTATCACAACTTCTACCATAAATTAATTTGCACAATTATTCCTGTGGATTATTCCTTATAGAAAAGGCTTTGAGAAAGAGGAAAAACCAGCCGCTGATCATAAGCAATCCTCCCAGGGGAGTAACAGGGCCTAGAAAAGAAAGCTTCATATCCCAAACGCCAGAAAGGGAGAGCAGGTAGATACTACCACTAAATAATACAGTGCCTAAAAGCCATAATAAGGCAATAATTCCTTTATGCTTAACCGTAAGAGGCAGGGAAGGCAAGACCAATAGAGCCAGGGCGTGCCAGGCCTGGTAACGTACCCCTGTTTTAAAACTGTTCAGGCTGTTGTTGTCTAATACTTCTTTCAGGGCATGTGCCCCCAAAGCGCCCAGTACAACTGCTATCAGGCCTAATAAAGCGGCTGATATGACAATTCCTTTGGTTTTCATTTTATCAGTTTTTTAAATTGGGATTTACTTACATCGTAATCAAAACAATCCTGCAATTCAGAAAGCTTTTTGGAATCGATAATTTTCTCTTTAACCGCTTTTATGAATTGTATTCTGGTGAGGTCATATTCCAATGCTTTTAAAACTAACCTAACCTCATTGGTAGTCAGTTCGTGCTCTTTGGTATATGCCATGGCCTTTTTGAGCTTTTCAAATTCGTACTCTGTTCTCTGTATATCAAAGAGTACGGTCGCAAAAGAAGCATTGGTATCGATTATCGCTTTGGGAGTTTTTTCTCGAGGTGTTTCCATATCTCCTGTACTTGCCAAAATTGTTTTGGGAGGCACCTCTTTGGGCCAGGGCAGAACTTTCTGTAGTTTCATACTGATAATACCAGGTGGTATCTCAGACTGCGGACCGCGATAACGCAGTTGATGCTTTCGTTTAAAGTTTTGTGTTAAGACGTATTTGTGGTTGCCACTTTCCCCTAGCCGGAGTTTGCGAAACATTTTTATCGTGTCCTCTCTGGTATAAAGATCAATACTGATAACGTGCTCATTGGTGTCCAGTTTTCTCAAAATTAATTCTGATACAGCTTCGGTATTCTGAACATAACCATCAATCCCGATCTTAAAAGGCCATTGGCTTTCGACCCAAAGATTGACCTGGGCAAATGATGGAAAAGTATAAAGTAAGGAGCAGATGAATAAGAGTCTATGCATTCACCGGATTAATGTGCAGCAAAGGTAATCTTTAAGTAAATCTCTTTTGTGGAAAAACAGGAACTATATATTTGTCGCCTTATTTTTATTGGATGAAGAAAATTCTTCTCATAGGAGCAGGACGTTCCACTTATTCTTTAGTGGAATATTTAAAAAGCCATGCCAGTGATAAAGGCTGGCATATTGTTATAGCAGATAAAAAGCTGGAATGGGCTCAGAAAAGAGCGGGAGATCACCCGGCCACCGAAGCCATTGCTTTTGACATAGAAGACGATATAAGCCGGGTCTCGGCTATTTCGCGTTCCGATATAGTGATTAGCATGTTGCCAGCCCATATGCATATACCGGTAGCCATTGATTGCATTGGTTTAGGCAAACATATGGTGACGGCTTCTTACATCTCCAAAGAGATGGAAGAACTGGATGAAAGGGCCAGAAAGGCCGGAGTTATACTGATCAACGAGATAGGTGTTGATCCCGGTATAGATCATCTGAGTGCCATGAAAGTCTTGGACAGTATCAGGGATAAAGGTGGTAAAATGCTAATCTTCGAATCTTTCACCGGAGGCTTGGTGGCGCCTGAAAGTGATGATAACCCCTGGAACTATAAATTTACCTGGAACCCCCGGAATGTAGTATTGGCAGGGTCTGGCGGAGCGGTTAAGTTTGTCCAGGAAGGACAATATAAATACATCCCCTACCACCAACTCTTCCGCAGAACAGAATTTATGGAGATAGAAGGCTATGGCCGTTTTGAAGGCTATGCCAACCGGGATTCTCTTAAATATCGCTCGGTTTATGGCCTGGATGAAATTCCAACCATCTATCGCGGTACCCTGCGCAAGCCGGGTTTTTGCCGGGCCTGGGATGTTTTTGTGAAGCTGGGTATGACGGACGATAGTTACGTTCTGGAAAATTCGGAGAATATGACCTACCGCCAGTTTACTAATACTTTTATGGCTTACAATCCGCATGATTCGGTAGAGCTTAAACTGATGCATTACCTCAATATTCCACAAGACTCGGTCATAATGGAGAAGCTGCAATGGGCTGGATTGTTTGAGGATACCAGGATTGGGCTGAAAAGGGCTACTCCTGCCCGGATATTGCAACATATATTGGAGCAAAAATGGATGCTGAAAGAAACCGACCGTGATATGATAGTGATGTACCATAAATTTGGGTACGAGTTGAAAGGAGAGAAGAAAATGATCGAATCTTCCATGGTCACTACAGGAGAAGACAATAATAATACAGCCATGGCCCGTACGGTAGGTTTACCAGTGGCTATTGCCACCCGGCATATTCTAAATGGCAATATATCAACGCCCGGAGTCCAGATTCCAATCTCTAAAGAAATATATGAACCCATGCTGGCAGAGTTGGAAGAACACGGAATAAGCTTCAAAGAAGTGGAAAAGGAGTACCAGGGTTATTGAAATAGCAGTATTTTCACTTTACAGGCCACACACTCTCTCTTAGA
The DNA here is from genome assembly GCA_028277105.1 of Owenweeksia sp. Lineage (GTDB taxonomy): Bacteria > Bacteroidota > Bacteroidia > Flavobacteriales > Schleiferiaceae > JANQHO01. The sequence continues at coordinate 6,273 of JANQHO010000074.1, forward strand.
ATTTGTAATAGTCTAAGTAACTGACTATTTTGAGTTCGATCTTGCATTGAGCTTTCCAAAAAGTTTATACCTCTTATTCTTTTTGTTCATTCTGAGCTATTGAAGACTTGAGTTAATTGAGCAAAAGGTGAAACCTTCTTAAATAAACTGAAAATAAATTTAACATATGCCTGGCTCTTTCTTCCATTGAGTTATTAAAAAATATGGCTATAATTGCGCAACCCTAATTTCTAAATAAAGTAAACATCATGGCGCAAAAAATTTCTCTCCTTTTGGGAGTGATGGCATTGTATTGTACATCCTTTAGTCAAAGTTACGTAATTTCTTACCTCGAAGATGCCGGAAATCCCGGTGGTATCAATTCAGATAGTTATTTTACTTCTACCGGTTGGACCGAGATCTTTCCCGGTGGCGGTGGCAGTAATGTATGGACAGATGATGTAAGCATACCCTTTCCATTCGAGTTTTACGGCAGTACTGTTACACATCTCAAAGTAAGTTTAAACGGTGTGGTTACATTCGATACTGCTGCAACCCTGATCCCGGGAGATAACCTGGGATTACCAACTAATACCCTGCCCGACAGCAGTATTGCCTGCTTTTGGGATGCTTACACTACTAATCCTCCTCTTAGTACTTCCGATGATATTGATATCAAAACTTTCGGTACGGCTCCCAACCGCCAGTTCTGGATCCGGTGGCAGGGGTTTGAGTTAAACGGCAATAGCAATGTTTATATGGCCTGTGTGCTGGAAGAAACTACCAATAAGATTTATGTAGTAGATCGCTATTCTTCCAATTCCAGCGGGCTTTCAGCAACTGTGGGAGTTCAGTTGAATTCCACTACAGGCAATGATGTGGGATCTAACCTTACCGTTAGCGGTAATGGAACCGGCATTTCTGATAATGATTACTATGAGTTTATCTATATCCCGGCCGGTGTTTGTATACCTCCCTTAAGTATAGCAGTTGAAGAATATACTGCTACTACAGCAACTATAGTATGGGAAGAAGGTGCAGCAGGCAGCACATTTACATTAGAGTACGGCCAAAAAGGTTTTAACCTCGGTAGCGGTACGGTTATTAATGGTATTACCGATACCTTTAGAGTAGTTACCGGCCTTTCATCCTATGAAGATTACGATTTTTATGTTTCCGAAGATTGTTTAACGGGAAGCACCAGCCCGGAAATTGGCCCGGCCAGCATTTTAACGGCTGCAACCGATGGCTGGATAGAAGATTTTTCCGGTTCTTACTTGCCTAACGGCTGGCAGGAAGCACAAGGTGATATAGATAATCCAACAAGCTTTTCCAACTCAACTTCTTCCGGTTGGGGACAGGATGAGTTTTCGAATACAGGTTCCAATGATGCAGCTAATGAACTGATATCCGGTACCACCAATGATGAATGGCTGTTAACGCCTTCCATCTACCTTCCTCCGGGTCATAGCCTCAATTTAGAGTTTGATGCTTCACTAACCGTTAATGGTGCCAACCTGTTGGGACAGCTAGGTAGCGATGATACAATACACGTTGTGATATCAACCGATAACGGCCAAACCTGGAACAGATCTGACGCTATTCTAACCCTTGATGAGAACACCACCTTTTATGCAGAAGGGGGAGCACATTACACTTTATCGCTCTCAGCTTATACCGGATTGGTGAAAATTGGCTTTTACACAGAATCACAGGTAACCAATCAAGCAGCTGATTTCTTTTTAGACAACGTACAGTTAAGGCCAGCCGTTAGTTGTCCGCAACCTTTTGGCCTTACTGCTTCCAATATCACGTCTACTACCTTAGATATCAGTTGGGTAACCAATGGGGGTACTAATTTTAATGTAATATGGGGTGTTCCCGGATTTAACCAGGCTACCGCCACAGTAGTAAATGTTACGGGTGGTTCTTATACTATAACCGGCCTGAATCCATATACCGAATACGAAATTCACTTGTGGAATGACTGTGGAGGTGGCAGTATCAGTGATACAGCAACTATCTCTTCCGTTATTACCGCCATACAACCTGCCTGGCTGGAAGATTTCAGCAGTGGTTTTCCTCCTTTCGGATGGGACGAAAGACAGGGAAGGCTGTCAAACGCTACCCAATTTTCTTCTTTCACAAGTGCCGGATGGACGTCAGACGATTTTGGTAATACGGGTAGTGACAATTCTGCCAGGGAAACAGTTTCCGGAACTGTTAATGATGAATGGCTGTTAACCCCCTTGATTGATCTTGGTACAGGTACCGATTATCAATTGGAGTTTGATGCTGCCCTTACCAGTTCAAACGGAACCTCTCAGGGAGCTTTCGGCCCGGATGACACCGCTCATGTGGTTATTTCTACGGATGCAGGTATAACCTGGTCACGCGCTAATTCATTAATAGCTTTCTCATCAGGAACCGAACCATTATCTACGGGATCTCGTTATTTGGTAGACCTGACGGGTTATACAGGGGTGATTCAATTCGGATTTTATATGGAATCAACTGTTTCTAACGCTTCCAACGATTTCTTTGTAGATAATGTAGAAGTTAAGCCGATCCCGAGCTGCCCTTCACCTTTCAATTTAGTGGCAAGCGGTGATGGGGATAGTGTAACTATAAGCTGGTCGGTGGTACCACCTACTTCATCACCCTACACCCTTAGCTATGGCCTTGAAGGCTTTATGGCTGGTTCAGGAACCCAGATTACAGGTATTACAGATACTTTTATTACGGTACAAGGCCTTTCTTTTAATACCATTTACGACTTTTATGTTCTGGGAGACTGCGGAGGAACCGCAAGTCTTTACGGAAATGCCGTAACTTATACTACTCCTTGTGATGTATTAGTGGCGCCCTTAACTGAAAATTTTGATACCTGGACGGCCGGTACTGGTACTACTACAGCAGGAGACGTTCTGGATGCTTGCTGGGACAGGGATCCCAATACAACTTCTACATATTCATGGCGGGTAAGAACCGGCAGCACCCCTTCTTCCACAACCGGACCCGATCAGGATAATACTTCCGGCAGCGGGAATTACGTATTTACGGAAGCCAGTAGCACTTTTTCCAGTGCCGAAGCTATTCTCATTACTCCTTTTATAGATATTTCACCTCTTAATTTACCTTCCCTGGAATTCTATTATCATATGTACGGGGATGATATTGACCGCCTTATCATTGAGATAGATGATGGAACCAACATTTTTACTGACGTGATAATCGGGGAGCAACAAGGGAACAATTCAGACCCATGGGAACTCTACAGATATAATCTTGCTGCTATACCTCTGGCTAGTGATACTGTTCAAGTAAGGTTAAAAGCTTTAAAGCAATCAAGCTCAGATGCTGATATAGCTATTGACGATTTTCAAATAGTAGAAGCTACGGTATGCGGAGAACCAATAAACCTTGGCGTCCAAAATGTTACCAGTACTTCTGCTGACCTTATTTGGTCCAGTGGGTCAGGTCTCTCCAATATTGAATGGGGTCCTTCCGGGTTTTCACAAGGCTCAGGTGTTGGCAATATCATCAGAAAAGAGACCTCTCCTTACATTTTAGGAGGTTTAAGCCCGAATATGGAATATGATTTTTATGTACAGGATACCTGTTCCAGCCTAAGCACCAATAGTAGCTGGGTAGGCCCGTTTACTTTTAAAACCAGATGTACTAGCTTGCTGAATGGAACTTATACTATTGGAGGGCCAGTTGGCCCCAATAACTTCCCAACGCTGGATAGTGCAGTAAGCGTACTCAATGCCTGCGGCATTGGTGGGCCGGTAATTTTTGATATAGCCCCGGGAACCTATAATGAATCGGTTATTATAGATAGTGTGGCTGGTACCAGTGCCGTCAACACGGTTACTTTTACCAGTGCCGACAGAGCGGCCACTATCATTACCAATAGTGTAAGTTCAGCTGTTATTACCCTGGATGGTTCCGATTATTTCAGGTTTAGGAATCTCACTATTCAAAATGCCAAAAGTGGTAGTGAAGCAGTGGGTATATTTTTAACCAACAGGGCTGATCACAACATTATTGACAGTTGCAGCTTTATAATACAAAGCACCGACAGCGAAACCTCCTCTATTTTTGCAGGAGATGATTCGACAACAGTAAACACTTCGGCCAACGGGATCAATGCCCGTGATCTGATCATAAGTAACTCGAGTTTTAACGGAGGGTATTACAGTATAATAGTAGTGGGTAATGATAATGATGTAACCACTACCAGCGGTATAACCATTGAAAACAATGTGTTTGCCGGCTTTGATGAAGTGGCCCTTTCAATTCAGGATTACGAACAGATAAATATAATAGGAGATTCTGTTTTGTCGATTGCCGGTAGGTATGCTTTCGATCTGGACAATACTTTCAACTTCAATATATCCGGCAATTATATCAGGAACCTGGGAACGGTAGCTACCTTCAGCATATTTGGCGGTAATGACGATCCTGCCGTACCGCTTAATGGCAGATCAGTGATAAGCAATAATATTATTCATTCTACCAATAACTGGTCACTGTTTCTCTTTGAGGTAGAGCATACAGATATCGTAAATAACACTCTGTATTCTGATGAATCAGATAACCTTTACTTCTCATCCGTAGATAATATGAGGGTATACAATAATATTATGTATGCGCCTAAGGGCGTATCGTTTACTTTTTCAGGAGGAGCGCCACCAACTGCTACCAACGAGGTGGATTACAATATCTATTATCCTTTGCGCACCAATAATTTCTCCAATGCTATTATTCCGGTTATTGCTGACGGAGGTACCGATTATACCCTGGCAGGCTGGCAAGCTGCTCAATCTGCCTGGGATCAAAACAGTAAAGCCGGTGATCCGGAGTTTGTCAGCGCTTCAGACCTTCACGTACAAGGCTTTCTGGCTGAGAATGCCGGTACTAATACTGTTGTTGTAGCAGAAGACTATGACGGGGACACTCGTAGTAGTACTACCCCTGATATCGGTGCAGACGAATTTACCGCTGTAGCTTGCCCTATGCCTACCGCTCTGGATGTACAGAATGTAACTTCTACCGCAGCGGACCTTATTTGGCTGGGTGTTGGTTCTGCATATGAAGTAGAATGGGGGGAAGTAGGTTTTGCTATCAATAGCGGTACCCGGGTTTCTGCTGCTACCACAACCCTTAACCTTTCTGCCTTATCTCCGGGAATTATTTATGATTTTTATGTGCGTAATGATTGTTCACCTAACCCGAGTGACTGGGCTGGTCCTTTCAGTTTTGTTACCGATTGTGGTTCGCCACTTAACGGGGTATATACCATTGACCAGTCTATACCTTCTTCTCCTACTAACTTTAACTCGGTTAGAAGTGCAGCAGCATCGTTGACGAAGTGTGGAATTTCAGGTCCTGTAGTATTTAATATTGCAGCAGGTACTTATAATGGACCAGTGCTATTTGGTTCTATACCAGGTTCTTCTCTGGCTAACACGGTAATGTTTGAGGGGGCTTCTACCTCTTCGGTAATTATCAGCTCCACCGGAAGTGAGATCCTGGGTAATCAGGCAACCATCCTTTTGGATAGTACGGATTACGTGACCTTTAGAAATGTGACTATTCAAAACACGGCCAGTAGCGAAGCCTGGGGTGTTTTACTCACCCATATAGCCGATCACAACAGCTTTATCAATTGTCACTTTGATATGCCTGTTACCACGAGTGCTGACGTAGCCGGTCTCATTAGCAGCAATAGCCCGGTTAGTGATAACAGTGCAGGAAATAATGCCTCTTATCTGCTGATTGACAGCTGTCACTTCAGCGGAGGGGAAAAAGGAATTGTTATCAGCGGAACATCAACGGGCTTCAATTGTACTAACGTCCAAATATCCAACAGCTTATTTGAATCAATGGATGAGATGGGCATGGATATCATTGATATTGATACGATCCTGATCCACGGCAATACGATCAGGGATATCACAGATGCAGCTACTTCCTTTGGTATTGAGATGGATGATGTGAATAACTTCACTGTCTCTGCTAATTTCATCCAGGCTGCAGATGAAGGTATTAGTATTGACGATGGCAATGACGGAAATAACCCTACCGTTAAATCAGAAGTATTTAACAACATGATCATAGCCGGTGGCGATCACGGTGCGGATATCATTGATGTAACAAATGTCAATATTTACCACAATACCATAGTAGGAGAGCCGGCTATTGAAATTGATGATCACGATGCTATGGTTATTAAGAACAATATCTTTTACGGAAGAGCTTCCGAAGCATTCCTCAGTGCGGATTTATTGGGAAGCCTTACCAAAGTGGATATAGACTACAATCTTTATTACGGCAGTGATACTATTGCAGAGTATCCCATTGATATTGACGGAACCGATTACGCTACCCTGGCCGACTGGATTGCTGCGGATAATACGCGTAATGCCAACTCGGTAGAAGGTGACCCCTTGTTCTTTGATGTTACTTCTGCTCTGCACGTAGAAGGACCGTTAGCTAATGAAGCCGGTGATAATACTGTGGGTATAACGATTGACATTGACGGTGAAACAAGACCCGGTAGTGGAGCCACTATAGTTGACATAGGGGCGGATGAATTTGTTCCGGCTACCTGCCTTGTTCCAGGTTCAATAGAACAGCTGTCCAGTACGGCTTCATCTGTTGAGCTGAATTGGACCAGCGGAGGCGCTACCGACTGGCAGATAGAATACGGCCCCGAGGACTTCACTTTGGGTAACGGCACATTGGCGGGAGTTACTTCCATTCCTCATACCATTAGCGGTTTGGCTTCTTATACCTGCTATGATGTATATATCAGGGATAGTTGTGCTGCTGGTGACGTAAGCCGTTGGGTTGGACCCTTTAAGGCCTGTACCGACTTTGCCTGCTCTGTAGCCAGTATACCCACCGTTACCGGTGACACTTTAGTTTGTGTAAACGATACGGTTATACTGGTAGCCAATACCAATACGGATTTCCCTGTTTGGAAGGATGCTTCTGGCTACATCATCTTTCAAGACGATAGCCTTGTGATCAACGGTTTGGACAAGGATACTTCCTTTACGGTTCAGGATGCTCAAATAGCTGGTCCGCAGTTTGAGCACGTAGGCCCGTTGACCAATATTGCTACCGCTGGTTTTGGCAACTTCAGCAATGGTTTAATGTTTACGGCCATCAGTCATTTCAGGCTGGATTCTGTAACTCTTAAATCGAGTGGAGCCAGAGCTGGTAATATCAATATCTGGCAACCGGACTCTATCACTAATGATAATATCAATACGGGCGCTTCGCGTCTTATCCAATCAGTGCCTTACGATCTTTCTGCCGCGGGAGACTTCCAGGTACCGGTAGGAGTTGTCTTAAGCCCCGGTAAATACTTCATCAACCTGTCTTATGGTGCGGGTACTGGTGAACTTTTCAGATCAACTTCCGGTGCGGATTTTCCTTATGTGCTTCCCAATGTTGTATCTATTGACAGTTCAGTAGGAGCGAGTAATTTCCCAAGTACCAGGGTATATTACTTATTTGATTGGGTTGTTTCGGGAGTGTGTGTGGGACCACAGGAAAACTTCGACATAGATACGGTTAACAGTGCTCCTGTGGCAGCCTTCAACGTAAATCTTAATCCGGCTACCCAAAACGACCTTGAAGCGGCTTTTGATGCTGCGGCAAGCTCGGGAAGTAATATAACCTATACCTGGGATTTTGGTGACGGCAATAATGGAACAGGCGAGAACCCCACCCATACCTATACTGCCAATGGTAGTTATCAGGTGGAGCTTATAGTGGAGAATGCTTGCGGTAGCGATACTATTTCTCAGACAGTTGTAATCGAAGGAATAGGCCTTGGTGAGAATATTATTGACAGAACCCTGGAGATATTCCCCAATCCTTCTTCCGGTAATGTGCACGTTAGCTTTAACACCGGAGGATCTCAAAAGGCTTCTATCCATTTGGTAGATGTATCGGGAAGAATTGTAAAAACAATAGAGAACGATGCGTTGAACGGCAAATGGGAAGTGGATCTGGATATCAGCAAGCTATCAGATGGTGTTTATATGCTTCAAATATCTACGGATGAAATATTTACTGTAAGAAGAGTGGTCAAGAATTAGCACTATTCAGATCATTATAAAGAAAAAGCCGGGCAGCATCGCCCGGCTTTTTTTATGCTGTATTTTTCAGATTATTGAAACCTATCTAATTAGCTCTATTTTTACTTCAACAAATTGTAGTATATGCAGTTGAGTAAGCTTAAAAAGCTGGTGATCCTGAAAATACTAATCAGTACAGGTCTCCTCAGCGGTATGATCATATCCTGGAGGCTTTGGGTTACGGATCGTTTATTTCCCCATTTTCCCGTTTGGGAATGGTTTGGTCCGTTAAGCAGTCCGCTTGATATCACTCTGGTGATAGTTGTAATATTATTACTGTTTTTAAGCGCATGGAAGCCAAAGCTCAATAAACTGACAATAGCTTTGTTTATCCTTTTAGTAACGATCGCCCTCCAGGATCAGATGAGATGGCAACCCTGGTTTTATCAATATACTTTAATGTTATTGCCCTTTCTGTTTTTCAAATGGCCTGAAAAAGGAGAAAGCCTGAATACCATGATCTGGCTCCAGCAGATGATCATCATTTCAGTGTATTTGTGGGGAGGTATTCATAAAGCCCACGCAGGTTTTTTAAGTGTATACGAGAATTTTCTGGTAGAACCTATATTGGAGAATCTACAGCAGGGATTATTAAGGGACTCCATAATAACTTTTGGCTACCTCATTCCCCTTATAGAGTTTCTCACCGCCCTGGCGCTGTTTTTCGGGAAAACAAGAAAAATAGGGGTAATAACAGCCATTATAACCCATATATTGATCCTGATATTGCTGGGTCCTGTACGTGGTCGCATTTCAAACGGGGTAGTTTGGCCTTGGAACATTATGATGATGTGTATGGTATGGGTTCTCTTTTATAAGGTGCCCTTCATTAAATTGAAACAGTTGAATATCAGAAGTCTTACACCTGCCATCCCTGTAGTCCTTATTTTAACACTTATTACCCCTGCACTCTTTTACGCTGAAAAATGGGATCGTTCTCTTTCTTTTAATCTCTATGCGGGTCGCCAGAAGAGGTTGTTGGTTTACATTAAAGAAAATGCCGTGGAAAAATTACCGGCAGGATTGGAACCTTATTTCAAAGAAACAAAGCAAATGAAAGGTTACCGTGTTTTAGTGATGAGCAACTGGTCTTACGGAGAATTACAGATTCCCCTCATCACCGAAAAAAGGATATTTAAGCAAATGTCAGAGCACCTGTGCAACTCCTACGGGCTTACAGAAAAAGATCTGTTTTTTTATACCGATTACAAACACTTGCCTGATAAAGGACATAAGATATACCGTTGCAAAGAAATGTCCAAAGTCAAGCTCCCTTAAAGCTTACGCAAATAGAAGTTATCTGTTAGTTTGAGGTAATCGTCACTGAAGTTTCCATCACTTTTTCTCATGGTAATAGTACTTTCTGATCTAATAACCGGGCTATTTTGGAATTGAAGTAGTATCCTCCTGAATGTACTATCCGTGGAGCCTTTGATCAGCATGGAGCTCTCCAGGTAAAGGCCGGAATTTTTTGCTTTTTCTATAAAGGCTTCACCCTCCTTTGTCGGAAGGATCATGGCCAGGCTGGCGTTTTCTCTTAAGAGCCTATATGATCGATTGATGATCTCAAAGTGGGAAAGAAAAGTTTCATGCCGTGCAATGTCCCTTTTTAATTGCTCTGACGAATAAGCCCCGAGAAGTATTCCATCTATACCCACTTTATAAGTACAGCAGCTGTGATGAATAGCGAACTGTTTAAAGCAGAGTGTTTATTTTAAGGGGAATTTTATAGACATACTCTAAAAACTTATGAAATACCAGTATCAATTTATAAACGGGAACATTTTTTAATAAATACCTGCCAATTAAATGTTATATTTTATCGAGATAAAATATTTGGATTTAAATTGATGATTATTTTTAATAATTTGATTGTCAATTAATTAAATTGAATTTATAAATTGGATTTTGTGTTTGTATAGTAAATTATTTGGTTTTTTATGACAATGATTCAGATGTACTTTTATTAAAAGGAAAGCGTTGATTAAATACGTGTAAGTAAAAATATAAAATTGCATTTTATCATGAAAACCAATCAATTTTCACTCATCTTTTTCTTTTTAATGAGTGTTCAACAAGCTTCATCCCAACAATCTTACTACGGCATCAATACAGGGTATGGGTTAAACTTTGCTTCTCAAGACCTATATCTGTATAATGATTCTAAATCGAATCACTCTTCGGGTGAAAGCACTTATTCAATAGAACAGAATGTTGTTTCCCTTGGCTCAGGATTAAACTTTGGTGCTTTTTATGGCTATAAATTCAACAAAAGCTTCGGTGTCGAGTTGGGTGCCTCCTATCTGTTGGGAGCTACTTTTACTGGTGAAAGAGAAGGCATACGTCCTGAGCTTGAGTATTTGTGGCATTCTAGAAACTCTATCAAAGCCAACATGTTCAGGTTGAGTCCCGCCATAACAATTGGCACCGCTATAAATGATATAGGTTTATATGCCAGGTTCGGCGCAGTTTTAGGATTTGGTTCTGTATATAGAGAATTTATTTTTTCTTCAATGTCTTCAGGTATTGCAAGCAGTCAAACAACTAAAATAAAATCGAGTGGAGGAATGGGCCTGGGCTTAACAGGCGGTGTTGGTATCACCTATAGTTTAAGCTCCAAATGGTCTCTTTTTGGGGAAGTAAATGTTATCAGTATGTCTTATTCGCCTGCCAAAAGTAAACTTACAGAATACACGGTTGATGGAATTGACCAATTATCTACATTAACTACTTCGGAAAAAGAGGTAAAGTTTGTAGACAGTTTTACCTACAATACTGCCGATCACCCAAGTGATGAGCCCCGTGAAGAGTTAAAATCATATTTTCCGTTTAGCAGTTTGGGGCTTAATATAGGTTTGAGGATTGATTTGTAAAAAGCTCTGTTTCTTTACAACTTACAGCTATTTTGAAGTTTGGGATTAGCACTTTGCACTGTGCTATACTTGACAAGACAACTCGTAATGATTAATCATTTTTTGGTGAGATTACGGAACTTTACTATATTTACGTGTCGTGTAAAGTTCTTTAAATTCTAAATTGAGAGCTTAATACCGCTACCACTTGATCTGCTTATTAGCAGTTTGAGATGATCATTCTTATTATCTCAAGTTCACTTCAGCTCAATAGTGAAGCAAGAAATCTCCAGCCAATTTTTTATGGGCAAGACTAGAATCACCATAAGCATCCCTCAAGATCAAACTGTCCAATATAGTTTTTTGAGGCATATGGGTAAACTCCAGTAATACCCTTTTGTCCTTGGCTTTTGGCTGTCCTTTTACAGTGGTTTTTCGTATCAGGAATAGATTATCTCCTGAGTTGATTTTTTTTGCTTCTTCAACTGGTAAAATAAGGGATAGGGTTCCCGAACCATTTAAGTACTCAACGGCCTTGGTGATAATATTTTGATGAGGCAAGGATTGCTCGTGCCGGGCATTGTCTCTTATTATATCACAAGAAGAAAATGCTCCCATAAAAAAAGGGGGATTGGAAACGATCATATCAAATCGCTCATCAGTTTTCCAATCTAAAAAATCTGAGAGATAAATTTTTATCCTGTCAGAGAAGGGTGAAGCAGCTATGTTTTCCAGGCTCTGCTCGTAAGAAGCCCGATCTTTTTCCACTCCAACGATCTCTGTTTGGGGAAAACGTTGGGCCATCATCAGACTGATGAGTCCGCTGCCAGAGCCTACATCCAGGATTTTTCCTGGGCTGGGGTGTCTGGCCCATGTACCCAGCAACACTCCATCGGTACCTACTTTATGGGCACAACGGTTTTGATGAATAGTGAACTGCTTAAAACGAAACCAGCTATTGGGCATTTATATGTGAATGACTATTAATAACTACAAATAAAAAATAACTCATAACACTAAAATGGATAGATGTAAGGAGTTTTTAACAAAAAAAAACATTAAAGAAAAAGCTGATGATATTTTTTCTTACATAAAAAGAACTCAAACCATAAAGTCATTAGTGTCACTGAAAATATTATTACAAGTAGCAAAATATTTGGCTTTATATATAGGCTGCTTATCACTTTTTTCTACTTCCAATGTAATGGCTCAGGATAATTCTGGTATGATTGATTGGGAATTATATAAAAGCCAATCGGGAGTAGATATTTATATGGCTGATATGCCTTGTATAGACTCATCTAATGGTCTCTATGTTGTAAAAATAATGATCCGTTTAGTTAATAGAAATGAGAAGACTGCCCTAGTTTCATGGGAGGCTGAAAGATGGTTTGACAATAACTATGCTCCTGATAATAGCAGAGATGAAAAAGTAAGCTTCAAAATAAAACTAAAACCTCAAGAGGAAATAGCAGGTAATTGCTTTGATAAAAGTTTAAGTGAGTATAAAAGATTTTTATACAGAGAGTCAGTTCCTCAGCTTACGAGATTGGAGTTGAATAGTTTGAAAGTTTTTTTGATGTAAGGCTTTATAAATGAAAATAGCAGTAAGCTTACTTTTTGCTTTATTGTTTGGTTTTGCTCACGGGCAAGATTTAGGTATTGTTATTATTAACCCAGGGGCTGACACTAACATTTGCAGAGGTGATTCTGTCAATTTAGAAGCTACTTGGCCACTTCTCAGTACTGACTTTGATAATGGTTCTATGGGGATAGGATGGAGCTCTACCCAAGCCAACCCGGTTTTTACTAATCCTTGTGGACCGGGACCTAAAGGCTCGCACTTATGGGTGGGTACAACTCCTTCTATTAACCGCACACTTGTTACTTCTACCTATGATCTCACTAGAGGTGGAGCCTGTTACGTAGAGTTTTGGATGCGGTATGGTCTTGTTCCGGATTCTGGACCATGTGAAGATCCAGATTTTTTTACTGAAGGAGTGCACCTACAATTTTCAACTAACAATGGTTTGACTTGGACTGACTTTCCCGGACCTGATATCGAACCTATTGGTAATCTCAGTACAACGCCACCTTTTAATACCCAAGTACCCGGATCAGGTGGTTATTGGGCTCCTTATACTTTTAATATACAACAATCGCAAAGTACTCTTTATTATTGGAATTTATACCGTTGCCCAATACCACCTGCAGCTATTACTACGGCTACAATTTTTCGTTGGGCGCAGTTGAGTACTAGTAATGCGGGTTATGACGCCTGGGGTATTGATGAAGTAATCATCGGTTGTGAGCCCCCCAATCTCATATGGAATACTGGTAATACCACCACTACTGATACAGTAGGGCCAGCTCAAACTACAATTTACTGGGTACAAGCTACTTATTCTAATATGACTACTGCTACCGATTCTATCAAAGTAACAGTAAATAGCCCTTCTTTTAATTTACCATATGATACAATAATTTCTTGTGGTCAGGATAGCCTTCTATTGGATGCTGGTGCTGGTTGGAATAATTACTTGTGGAGTAATGGGGAGCAAAACAGACAAACCTATATTAGTCAACCGGGAGATTATTTTGTAGAAGTAAAGGATAACTTAGGTTGTATTGCTTCTGATACAATTCACGTTGAGTTACATAAAAAATTAAGTCTTCTCAATAGACAAGTGTGTGATAGTCTTTTGTCGGCGAGTGGCAGGTATACTTGGAAAAATAGCGGTGTTTTTACAGACACGATTTTGGCAAGTAATGGTTGCGATTCCATCATCGAAACTCATTTAGTGGTTCACCCCATCTTCGATACATTGATTGAGGCACAGATCTGTCAGGGGGATCCCTATCGTTTGCCAGGTGGTAATGTAGTGACTCATGGAGGCCTTTACAGGGATACGATGGCTACAGTAAGGGGTTGCGATTCCATCGTTAGGACTAATTTAATAGTGCATCCAGTCTTTAGTGCAACGGATAGTGGGAGTATATGCCAGGGTGAGGTATTTATTTTACCGGATAGTAGACCTGTATTTAGCTCGGGAAACTATCTTTCCAACCTTCAATCCGTGCACGGCTGCGATTCTTTGGTCACAACGGCTCTCAGGGTTTTGCCTGCTTATAATACAACGCTAAACCCATCAATATGCGATAAGGAAACCTATGTATTGCCTAGTTCTCTTGCGGTGAATCATGAAGGTGTTTACATTGACGCTTTAACAACCATTGCCGGTTGCGATTCCATCATTGAAACTCACTTAGTGGTTCACCCCATCTTCGACACTTTGATTGAGGCACAGATCTGTCAGGGGGATTCTTATCGTTTGCCAGATGGTAATGTAGTGACTCATGGGGGTCTTTACAGGGATACAATGGCTACGGTAAGGGGTTGTGATTCAGTAGTTTTTACCAACCTGTCAGTTTTTCCAACTTATTATATTACTAGTTTTGATTCTATGTGCATAGGGGGTAATTACACTTTCCCAAATGGACTAGTGGTAAATAACCCAGGGGTTTACTTGGATACTTTTAATACGCGAAAAGGCTGCGATAGTATAGTAAGCACAATTCTTACAACTTATCCGGCTTATAAAACTGAACTTAATTTAGTTAAAGGGTATTGTTATGATAGCTTGTATATCAGTGCCAGTATAAGTGGGGGTACTCCTCCATATTCATTTTTATGGAATAATGGAAGTACAGAAAATAAACTAAAACAACCAGAAGCAGGTTTGAATTATATGGAAGTTACTGACCAAAATGGCTGTAAGAGCTACGATAGCATCTGGGTAGTAGTACCATCATCAAAGAAGCTTAGAATAGTTAAAAAATTCCCTGATACATTTTTTATTGATGATAACCCCCTAAACTTAAACGCCTTTTATAATACAAGAATAATTGAGTGGAATTGGATTGTTAATCAAAGAGATACTTTTTATAAACCTTCATTTGATTATTCTTTTTCAGATACGGGAACCCATGAAATATACTTAAGGGTAAAAACAAAGGATTCTTGTATTTATGATACTGTTTACTTCATTCAAGTATTTATTCCTAATGCTTTTACCCCTAATGGTGACGGATTAAATGAACAGTTTTCTCCTCATTACAATAAGGAATATTACAAAGGCTATGAAATGATAATATCGGATAGGTGGGGCAGGATTGTTTTTAAATCTTCAAAAAGTAAGCCTTGGAACGGCCTAATTGATGGTCGGCCCGCGATATCAGGTACTTATGTTTACAAAATAATCGCAACGGATAGGTGGGGAGAAAAATATTATTATAGAGGTAGTTTTCAATTAATAAAGTAATTGTATCTATTTTGGTAGGTACAATTCAACTAACCCACTAGGACAATCGAGAATAATCTCCTGTTGCTCCCGTTTTATTTCTACAATAAATTCGTCTATAGCCGGAACAAAAACTTCTATTTCCTTACCCTGTATCTGGAATAGAGGCTGAGCACTTTGATCAATTACAATTACTTCAGTGCACTTACCCAGTTCCCCATGGTTTATATCAATCATTTTAAAGCCTATCACTTCATGGAAATAAAAAGATTTACCTTCCAATGGAGGCAGTAGATCCAGAGGCAGGAAAAGCTCACGGCCAACCACTTCCTGAGCTTGTTCCTCTGTTGTAAAACCTTCAAAGCGGATAATGAAATGTCCTTTAGAGTTTTGAGTGATATCTTCCAAAAAAAAAGGAACCAGTTCCCCGTGGAGTTCCACGAAAACTGATTCCAGTCTTGAATACTTTTGAGCTTGATCGGTATCGAAAACTGCTATTACTTCTCCTTTATAGCCGTGGGGCCGGCTGATGTGGCCGAGGTAAAAGGAATCCTCTTTCCGCAATTACTCTTCTTTTTTGTCTTCTGCGGGAGCTTCTTCAGCCTTAGCTTCCGTTTCGGCAGGAGCTTCCTCTGTTGTTTCAGCCAGGGCTTCACTTGCTTCTTCAGCCTTGGCTTCGGTAGTTTCTTCTGCGGGAGCTTCTTCAGCTTTAGCTTCCGTTTCGGCAGGAGCTTCCTCTGTTGTTTCAGCCGGGGACTCAGTGCTTGTTTCTTGAGCTTTGGCTTCGGTAGTTTCTTCTGCGGGAGCTTTTTCAGCTTTAGCTTCCGTTTCAGCAGGAGCTTCCTCTGTTGTTTCAGCCGGGGACTCAGTGCTTGTTTCTTCAGCTTTGGCTTCGGTAGCTTCTTCTGCAGAAGCTTCGCCTTCAGCTACTTCTTCCTCAGAAGGAGCGTCAGTTACCGCCAGTGCTTCAGCACGGGTCTTGTTCACTTCGGCTTCAGCTTCCAGGGCTTTGGCTTTGGCATCGGCCGCTTCTTTAGCCAATCTATCTTTTTTACCACTGATCTGTCCAGCTTTGCCTTCCAGCCAGGCTTCAAATCTTTTTTCGGCTTCCGCTTCGTCAAAAGCTCCTTTTTTAACTCCTTCCAAAAGGTGCTTCTTCATCATAACACCTTTGTAAGAAAGGATAGCACGAGCTGTATCGGTAGGCTGAGCCCCTTTTTGCACCCAGTCCAAAGCCTGGTCAAAGTTGATATCTATAGTAGCGGGATCGGTATTGGGATTGTAAAGTCCCAACCTTTCTATATAACGGCCATCGCGCTTGGCGCGGCTGTCGGCTACTACAATGTGAAAAATGGGTCTGCCTTTACGGCCGTGGCGTTGCAATCTGATCTTTGTTGCCATTATTAATTGTTTTACAAGGGTCCTAAACCCGGTTAATTAATTTTTTGAAGGGTGCAAATATACACTTTTATGTAAATGCAATTCTATTTCTGCAACAGAAAGTTACGGAATAAAAATACCATTAGGTATGAGCCCCCCTTTAAAAGAGTTTATCAATTCTCCCCTCGTATCATAGATCAGAATATTTCCCCTTTGATTGAAATCGATGGCATCGCTTACGTAAATGTGATGGCTGTGCGGATGTATATCGATCCCGTAAAAATTTTGGTTACCGGATGGAATAAAAGCCTGAACCGGTAAGCCAGTTGCTTCCACAGGCAGGCGATAAACGTCTTCCGTAAGAAAATACAGGGTATCCAAACTGGCATTGATAGTAAGGTTGCTAGGGTTCTCCGTGGCCGGCAGGCTGAAGCTTTTTTCTACCGTCAGGCTCAGGGGGTCAATGCAAAATAACCCCCCGGGCTTATTGCTGGCCTGGCTTCCGCTGCAGAGTACCCATAATTTTCCGTTTTTATCTTCTGTTATGGCATTGGAATTATAGGCCAGCTTTACACTGTCTTCCACCTCGTCAGTTGCCGCATTTACCACTAAAAGATAATCGCTCCGGGGCCGGGTGATGAATACTTTACCGTAAACCAGTGCCATTTCTTCAGACCAGTCTCTGCAATTGATCCTTTTTTCAATAGAAAGATCAGCGAGGTTGAGCACCGCAACGGAATCACTGAAGTAATTACTGACATAGGCTTTAGACTGACTTAGCGGCAAAAAATAGCGAGGTGAATGTAAACCGCTGACAGTTCCGATAGCCTCCAAAGTTTGGGGGTTAATGACCTCGATCTTAGCTGAATTGTTAACGACCAGGTAAGCCCTGTTATTAAAAATGCTAACCGATTGAAAAACATCACCGAGAGGCCGTTCGTTAACCGATTGAAAAACTTCATCTACATAAGTGGAATCTGAGGGGTTGTAGATGCCCAAAGAGGCGTTGCCAAACTGGAAATTACCCTCGTTGATCACCCAAACCGAAGAAGGGGAAACACTGACCGAACCGTTGATCTGCACCGGGGGCTTATCACTGATACAGGCATTTGTGAAAATACCGATGAGCAGTATGCAAGACAATCTAATGATTCTCACGGCTGATGATCAGTTTGTAGGTTTCCAAGACGTCCTGATAACGCAATTCCAAAATATACAATCCTTGTTTGGCAAAACCCAGATCAATTCTTTGTTTAGAGGAGGAACTAACATCAGCCCGATAAACAAGCTCTCCCTTGAGGCTGAGGATTCTCAGTTCCATTTCCTGGAGTTCCGCAGGTTTCGTCAGCCAGATCTCATCAACAGCAGGGTTGGGATAAAACTCAACTTGCCGGACCCTGCTTTCCTTTAAACTGATGGAATTATCCCAGTGAATGACCCCCACAGCATCCAGGTCGAAACCGGAAGAAGAGAAAGGGGTAGGCCAGGGGTCGTTGATCTTTCGATTATTCTGATCACGGGTGGCATAAGTGTTATCAATGCTGCCCACAACATCCATGATCTTTACATGGGTAATACGGTTTACATCCAGCCCTGGTTCACCGGCCAGTTCCGAAAGATCGAAAGGTGTACCGTATAAAGCACGGTATTTCCCCGCCAGGTTATTGAGGTGGGTGGCATCCAGAAGATCAAAAGGGCCTTTTTGTACCGTATCCTGGGTTAGGGAAGTAGAAGGAAAGCGGTAAAAGTTCTGTCCGTCAGAGCTCACTTCCACGAAGGCCAGTTCCAGGAAGTCATCGCTAAAGCTATTCTCAAAAACAGCAAAATCCCAACCGGGGCCGTCAATAAGGGGATATTCAAATTGTAAGAGGGCTTCGCCCCCATCACCCAGGCTAACAATAGCATTGCTGCCGGCTTTGCCAAAAGCCAGCGAGCTGTCACCCACCGAAGCATAACCCAGGGCGGGGTCGGAAATATCCTGGTAGCCCCGGGTAATACGGCACTGATTGGCCCAACCCACAAAGACAGAGCTATCGGCATGCAGGGCAGTGGTCCCCGGCTGTCCGGCCGGGGGTGGGAACTGCGCCAAAGTCTTTGTGGCAAAGAAGAGTACTATATAGGGCGTTATCTTCAACACTTTTAATATTTTACAAAGGTGTAGAATATAGTTTTATCCGTTCGGAAGAAATACCTTCCGGCTGGCAGCTGGCTGATATTGATCGCAGTGCCGGAAATGAGATCTTCACCTTTTAAAACTGTAATCCCTACGGTATTCACAATCTCGTATGACTGGATTTTTACTTCTGATTCAATCCGGATCTGATCCTGGGCAGGGTTAGGGTAAATACTGATATCAATAGTTTGGTTTTCTGCCAGGCTCACTTTGCTGTCGGCTGTAGTGAGTTGATCTATACAGAAAAAGGTAGGCGTATTGATACCAAACTGACCGGTATCACTGGAAAAAAGTTGAAAGCTGAGGCTGTCTACATTACCCAGCGAAGTAAGATCCACCCACTGCCAGTCGTCTACGATATAGTCCTGGGTATTATCCGTAAAACGATAATCGGCCAGGTAAAAGTCCACACTGCTATCCAGGGGATTACCATTGTACCAGCCACTGATAGTGAGTTTAAAAAAATCGGGATCATTGCCAGTAGGGCCACCAAATTGCTTGGCAAAGCCGTCACCGTTCAGCATACTGAGATAGGCGAAGGTAGAATTGGTAATGTATAAACCACTCACTACACCGCCCTGGGCATTACCCGTGAGATGAATCCTGGAACCTTGCTGGCCCACGGCATAGGTTAGTGTAGCATTAGCTCCCGAAGCAGGATAAGCGGAATACAAATTGGCGAAGCCGGCCGTAGTATCATCACGCATGGTGCTGATGGCCCAGCCACCTGACCAGAAGCCACCAAAGGCCGTATCGTAATAATTGGTAAAATCGGCATGGCCATCGCTGTAAACAGTACCCAGGGGTTGGGCGGAGCCATTTAAAAAACTGTCTGGGGCTAGTGAAAAAGATTCAAAATCAGAGATGGTTTGTCCAAAAGAGAAAGAAACCAACAAACTTGCGAAAAGGGATAGTAAAGATTTACTCATGGTTTTTAAATTTAATATTAGGTTTAAAGCTTAATGAAATTCCTATGGCATAATTGAGTAAGGGCATAGGTCGGTTTTGAACTACCTGGTAGTCTTCGTTCCAGATGTTGTTCAACTGGAAATAGAAGCTGACAAGGTTCAGTTTTTCTTTAAGAGTGTAAGTAAGACGGGCATTAGCCAAATGATATGGTTCTAGGTAATCGCTGTGATCAGAAGCGGTGTAGGTGTAACCGTTATACTGGTGGACGTAGTAAAGGTCCCAGTTGCGGTATTGTATACTCAAACGGGCATTACCGCTGTATATGGGTGTATAGATCAATTGCCTGCCCAGGGAGGCGTCATTTTCGGTTTTACTTTTTTCGTTAGTAGCCACCACATAACTGGTGCCAGCTCCTATTTGCCATAGGATTTCACCACTTTGTACCTTTAGATTGGTTTGCGTTTCAAAACCCCTGCTCCAAACTTCCAGCAAATTTTGAGGTTGCCATAGCCCTCCTGCAGGGAGCCATATGATCTGGTTTTTTAGCCTGCGGTTAAAAAGAGCAGGTTGAAATTCAAGGATCCACTGCTTGTTTATTTCCAGACGGTAATTCAAGCTGACTTCCTGGTCCAGTCCACTTTCAGCCAGCAGATTGGGATTACCCCCTGGATTCCAATAGCGGTCGTTTAAGGTAGGAATGCGGTAAACCCTGGAAAACTGAGCTTTGATTTCCAGGTTCTTTAGCAATTGATAAGCCATGCCCAGGGTATAGGTAAGTGGAAGGGCTTGCCCGTCCAACAGTTCCTCCCTCAGGCTCAGACTGGCGGATAGATCCTCAGAAAGCCGTAGATGGTAAGCAGTAAACAGGGCAAAACGCTGCTGTTGGGGAGTGGTTTCAAAAGCGTCTACTGTTGCGCTGGAGTGAGTGTAATTGACCCCGAGCAATATTTTATGATGGGAATTGAAGCGGTAAGCTACTTCGGTCTCCGCGATAAGATTGAGGCTATTATTGGTATCTGCAAGATCACTCAAAGGATCTGTAAAAGTTAGCTTTTCATCAAACAAAGCGGCTCTTACGGCATAGTTGAAGCGGTTTTTTTCTTTGCGCCATTCTGAAGTAAAGCGCAGGCTTTCATCCTTTTGAGAAGCTTTGCTTTCGGCTTGTAAAAGAGTAGGGGGGATGTTGCGGTCTGTTCTTTGCCACCAGGCGTGTAGGCTGATAACTTCATTTTTGCGAAGGCGAAAAAAATTTTCAGCTACTAAACCAACAGCATCAAAGTCGGCATGGCGTTGTTCTTCTTCTCTGCCGCTGACAGGGTTGTTGAAAGAAAAGTTATTCCGTGCCTGCTGTCCCCAAACCGTAAGCTGGCCGCTATACCTTTTACTGCTATAACCGGCCGAGGCCTGGGCTGCCAGGGATTCAAAGCTTCTTCGTTCTAAGGAGCCTTGTAATTTCCAGCCGGGAGTAAAATCAGGAGTATTGTTAAGGTGAATGGCTCCTCCTACTGCTCCGCTACCCCATAAAGCGGTGGAAGCTCCGTATTGCATTTGAACCTGGTCGGTCAAACCCAGGGGGAGAAGGCTCATATCCAACTGGCCGGTGAGAGGGCTGTTGAGGTTAAAGCCATTCCAGGTAACCGCTGTATGAGAGGCATTGCCACCACGAAGGCTGGTGGTAGACAGGCTGCCGGGACCGTAGTTCTTAATGTAAACCGGGCTTTCAAAACTGAGCAATTGAGCCAGGGCTAATGCCTGGTATTTTTCAAGCAGGTTACTGTCTATGGTTACTAACTGGCTGCCCACGGCAAAACTTTGCAAGCGCAGGGCTGTAACAGATACCTCGCTCAAGCGGAGGGTGTCTCCGGTAGCCGTCTGGCCCCACAGGGCTGAGCTCAGCAGTAAGCTCACAATATAAATTACATAGTGCTTCGCCATATAGCAAACAGCCTGGCACTTTCACGGTAAAAGAGTGAATTCCTTAGCGTATAAACATCATGTGGTTCCACCTGGCTTTTATCCCGAAAGCGTTAATGAATAATGCGCGTGGCAGGTCTTCTGACTTACACCCTGTTACCCGTCTTCCCATCCTGTGTTTACAGGGCAGTGACCCAAGAATGGGTAACGCTTGGCGGTGCTTACAGCAGCGGGAACTGTCCCGGACTTTCACCGGATTCCCTTTTCATCAATTCCTTCGGTCTGAGGAAGGAACTGAACCAAGTGCGGGGCAAATATAGGAAATGAGTTGGAAGTCCGAAGACAGAAGTGGTTAAGTGGTTGTAAAGTTTAAGGTTCATCGCGGGCATTTCGACTGGAGCCTGTCCTGAGCCTGCTGAAGGGCTCAATGTCCCGCGATCTTAGAGTAGAGATACCGGATCTACCTATGGCATCAAGACTCCTAGTTGTTTTTTACTGAGGGCAATATTTTTTGCCAGGCTGTTTGAAATCATAGTTTTTCCGAATGCTTTGGGGCAGACAAGAGCCAAAAGATAATTATTCAAAGCTATCTGGTTGATAAAAATTATTTGCAACCGGCCTTAAACAAATTACCGGTGCGGCAATGGGCGGCTCCTCCGCTTTTAAAAGTATCTATGGAAGGTACCCCCATAATTATGCATTTTGGTTTGCAGCCTTCCACTGCTTTTTTATAGAGCTTCAGGGCTTCAAAATCGGGTTTGGCGTATTCTTCATCAGGCTCCTCGTCAGCCCCGCCCAAAAACTGAGGTACCAGCACAATACAACAGTCTTTCTTTTGCACGACCACGGCATTGGCGTAAGAATTAATGTCGTGTAAGCCAGAGGGTATTTCCACCACGTTTTTTTCACCGTATACTTTTTTCACTTTCTCCAGATTTTTCTGATGCGTTTTTTTATCCGCCTCAGAGGCACCTGCTACCGGAGGGGCGGCCACTACAATTTTTCCGCAAGGCAGGGGGCGCACCAGCATATCGCTGTGAGCGGCAAAATCTTTGAATTTGGCCGGAACACCCAAGGAAACTACACATTTCACGCCCAGGTATTTTTTGAGCTGCTTTTCCAATTCTGCGCGTTTAGTGCCTTTATTGGCATCGCGGGTAAAGAACGATTCGGTAACAAACACACAGTTTTTGCCAATTACAATATCACCTCCGTCAAATTGAAAAGGGGTACGGATGACATCCTCCTTTTTTATCAGGCCCTTTTTAATGAGTTCATCCAGCATTTTGTCTCCTTTATGGGGCTTTCCCCAGAGGTATTTGCATTTGCCTTTTTGCAATACCGGCAGCGGCATATTATCGCGGGGAAAGCCGGCCCCGTAATTATCGGGATTGAGATCGAAAGGCTTGGATTCTACATTTTTGAATTTGCTGTAGGAATCGACAAATCTTTTGTTCCGCCCTTCCAGGGTTTGGTCGTATAAAAGCAGAAAATCAATTGGACAATCCCTGAAACTGCGATCTATATAATGTTGCATCCTGGGATAATCCCCTTCTTTTAACCCCAGCATTACCAGGCGGAGTTTATCGGAATAATCGGGCAGGGCTTGAATGTCGCTAACACCCTTATCCTGGCAGGAGTGGAAGTTCACTAATAAAGTACCGGCCAGGGTTAGCCGGAGAAGTAGAGGGGAAAGAATTTTCACGGTGTAGAGGTTTGATTTCGCACCGCTAAAATTAGTAATTCTTTGTTGTTGCGTT
>JANQHO010000078.1 GCA_028277105.1 Owenweeksia sp.
TAGCTTATGGTTTTGAACTGGCCACCATCACCCTGGAAGATATGCTTTTCTGGATTAGGTTGGAGTACTTGGGCATATCGCTGCTTCCAGCTTTCTGGATGGTATTTCTTTTGAAATTTACAGGCAGGGAAAAATGGCTCACTCCTAGGAATATTATCTTTATCTTTTTTATTCCGGTATTGACACTCTTTTTTGTCTGGACCAATCACATCTTTCATTTTCACTATAAAAGTGTTAAGGTAAATACGGAAGGCCCTTTTCCTTTACTGGAAATTGAACCGGGCTTTTGGTACTGGATACATACTACCCTTTTTTATTTGTTGATCCTTTGGGGTATCTACCTGTTAGCAGTAAAACTCAAGGGAGCCGATCCTATTTTTAAAAAGCAGAACAGCGTGATCCTGCTCGCCTCTTTATTTCCCTGGATGGTGAACGTTATGTATATAATGGACATCAGGCCTTTTGGTCATATAGACCTTACGCCTTATGCCTTTATTATTACAGCTTTACTGATAGCTATAGGGCTAATTCGGTACAAGCTCTTTGATATTGTACCGGTCGCGAGGGAGAAAGTAATTGAAGCTATGCGGGATGGAGTTATAGTGCTCGATTCCCGATACAGGTTAGCCGATTTGAACCGGGCTATGAAAACCTGGCTGAAATCTGAAGACTCTCATAAAGTGGGCACCCCTCTCGAGAAAGTTTTACAAGAGGGTAACACAATCAGAGATTTACTCAAAAATAAAGGTAATACAAGCAATATTGAAATTGCGATCAAGAAAGGGGAGATAGAACGAATCGTGCAGGTAGATGTCACTTCTCTGAATGAAAAGAATACAGTTTACAACGGTTTGCTGTTGATATTCCGTGATGTTACTGAAAGAAGGCAAGCTGAAAAGCAACTACAGAAGCAGTCGGAAGAGCTCAAGGAACTCAACAGGGTAAAAGACAGGATGTTTTCCATTATTGCCCATGACCTGCGTAGTCCTTTTGCTACTCTCACAGGATTGTTTGATGCTTATGAAATGGGAGCAGTTCAAACTGAAGATATAATCAACTTGCTGCCTGTCCTGTCTAGAAATGTAAGGGATACTTCAGGTTTGTTGGAAAATTTGCTACACTGGTCAAAAAGCCAGTTACAAGGGGAAGTGGTTGATGCTGAGGATTTTGAGCTTAAAGAAGTGGTTTTTGAGAAACTTAAGTTTTTTGAAAAGCGGGCAGAGGAAAAAGGGATTGAATTAATAGACAGAATAGATGATGACATTACGGTTTACGCAGATAAAAATATGATCAGTTTGGTAATCCGAAACCTGCTGGCCAACGCCATTAAATTCTGTGACGGTGGAACAATAACCATTACTTCTACAATAAAAGGAAACCTGATTGAGGTTTGCATTACAGATACAGGAATAGGCATTAATAAAGAGAATCAGGCAAAAATATTTTCTAACCAGTCCTATACTACCACCGGCACAGATAATGAACAGGGGACAGGTTTAGGACTTCAACTCTGCCAGGATTTTGTTAAAAAGAATGGCGGCAAAATATGGCTGAAAAGTACAGTAGGAGAGGGTAGTTCCTTCTATTTTACCATCCCCAGAGATCAATCCTTTAGTGAAACAGAAGAAGGTATTTTGGCTACACCATTGACATAGTTGTTGATCACATCCAGGGATTTGGCGTATTCCCAACCATTAAAACCTTTTAGGTCCTGATATCCTACTATATGATTGTAGGCTCTTTGGAATTTTATAGCTAACGGGTAGTAACTCCAGTGCCATTTTTCCTCACGGTATCCCGCATCCCTGTAATCATCAAATGAAGTGTAAGGCTGGTAAAAGCCGTATTTAGAGGCATTTTTGGTGAGCCATTGGTAAACTTTCAGCCCCTCTCCATTTTCAAAATAGCTGTTTTCGAGAGAGTTAAGGTCAAAGTCAGTGCCCCAGTGGTGCCTGCTGGTACCCGGCATGCTGCTGTATTGCAAGATTCTTCCGGCCCGGTCCGTTTCATTGCCGCCAAAGCTATTCCATTTGCGGTTCCATATACCGCTTTGGTATTTGCGATTGCGGGTAGCGGAAATAATCACCAGGCTAACCCCATCCCTGCGGGCATCCTTCCACATTTTTTTAAAAGCATCGTAAACTTCATCCCTCAAATAAGCCTTTTCCTTAGTCGTGTATTTGCTTCGCAGCTTGTCAAAACCTTTATGCTTAGCCGGGTCAAAATCGCCCAGGATCTCTGCCTTGGTATAAACAGGAGGGTCTTTTTCCGAACTGCTCACTGAAACGAACATAAACAAGGTAAGCGCCAAGGCTTTTGATTTCATTAGCAAATTGATTTAAATTCGGTTATCAACTGATCAGGACAATCTGTTTTTTAACTCGGCATCCAAGGCTTCGAGGAATCCTTCAGTAGTGAGATAATCATCCTCTGTGATTCCTGCACCGTGGATCAAAAGAGCCAGGTCTTTCGTCATTTTACCACTTTCAACGGTATCAATACAAACAGCTTCCAGGGTATTGGCAAAATTGATCAGTTCTTTATTGTTATCCAGCTTACCCCGAAAAGCCAGCCCTCTTGTCCAGGCAAAAATGGAAGCAATAGGGTTGGTAGAGGTTTTTTTACCTTGCTGATGCTGCCGGTAGTGACGGGTTACGGTTCCGTGGGCAGCCTCGGCCTCCATAGTTTTACCGTCAGGTGTAACCAGGGTAGAGGTCATTAAGCCCAGTGAACCGAAGCCCTGGGCAACAGTATCCGATTGTACGTCACCATCGTAATTTTTACAGGCCCACACAAAACCACCCTCCCATTTCAGGGCAGCCGCTACCATATCATCAATCAGGCGGTGCTCATAAGTAATACCGGCTGCTTCAAATTTTTCTTTGAATTCACGGTTGTACACTTCCTGGAAAATATCTTTAAACCTGCCGTCATAGGCTTTTAGTATGGTATTTTTGGTAGACAGGTAAAGAGGCCATCCCTTAGAAAGAGCCTGGTTCATACAAGAACGGGCAAAACCATATATACTCTCATCAGTATTATACATGCTCATGGCCACCCCACCTGCACCTTCAAAATTATAAACCT
>JANQHO010000131.1 GCA_028277105.1 Owenweeksia sp.
AGGTTTACGGACTTTTAGCAGGCTGGATGAAGATACCGTAAAAACAGTTGATTTAGCTGAAGGATTGAGAAGTACCCTTGTTTTATTGCGCAATAAAACAAAGAATTTAATAGAGATAGAAGAAGATTATTCCGGGGATCTCCCAGAGGTTGAGTGTTATCCCGGCAAACTCAATCAGGTGTTTATGAACATTCTCAATAACGGTGTTTATGCAGTAACCCACAAGAATTATGAAGATGGCGAAACACCCAGGCTCACCATAAAAACCTGGAAGGAGAACACCCAGGCCAAAGTTCTCCTCGGAGACAATGGTATTGGCATGGATGAGGAAACCAAACGTAAGATTTTTGAACCATTTTTTACGACCAAAGACGTTGGCGAAGGTACCGGTTTGGGTATGTCAATAGTTTTTAAGATTATTGAAAAACACGGTGGTTCTATAGACGTGAAGACCGAACCGGGTAAAGGAACCGATTTTATAATAACTTTGCCATTGCGTCAGCCAAATGAATTCGCATGACCTCTACTCTTAGTAAGAAAAATATCAGGGTGCTTTACCTTGATGATGAAGAAAACAATTTACGATCCTTTAAAGCAGCCTTCAGAAGGGAATACGATGTCTACATAGCCAATACCTCTGAAGCGGCTTTTAATATCATTAAATCAGTTAGCCCTCAGGTTATTTTTTCCGACCAAAGAATGCCTGTTACTACCGGGGTTGAATTCTTTAATGCGGTACGTCAGGTATTTCCCGATCCCGTAAGGATATTAATAACGGGCTATACAGACGTAAACGATATTATCGATGCTATCAATAAAGGTCATATTTACCGCTACATTACCAAACCTTGGAGTGAGCACGAAGTGAGGGTAGCCATAGACAATGCTTTTGACCTATATGAAACCAGGCGTAAACTGGAGCAGAAGGTAGAAGAACTCGAAAAATCCAACCACGAGTTAAATCGCTTTATCTATAGTGCTTCACATGATTTAAGAGCGCCTTTGGCTTCTTCACTGGGAGTAATAAGGGTGGCTAAGATGGAGGTGAAAGACAAGCTTTCCAAAGAGTACTTTAATAAGATTGAGACCAGCGTTAAGAAGCTTGATATTTTTGTACAAAACATCATCAATTATTATAAAAACTCCAAAAAAGGAGATGAGCACGTAGAGATAGTTTTTGCCGATTTACTGGAAGATGTACTGGAAAGCCTTAAAAGTCATTTGGGTTCGGAAGATGCTCAGATCGATCTGGAAATAGAGCAGCAAAACAAATTTATGGGTGATGAATTCAGGATAAGGGTTATTCTCAGCAACCTTATCAGTAATGCGGTTAAATTTAAGAAAGAGGATCAGGACAAAGCAAGGGTAGCCATTTCCATTAAGTCTGACCTGGAAAAGTGTTTTATCTCTGTAAAGGATCAGGGTATGGGAATACTCGAAGAGCATATACACAAAGTTTTTCACATGTTCTTCAAGAGTTCCTCAGATCATTCGGGATCAGGTATCGGTTTATACATTGTTAAAGAAGCACTGGGTAAACTAAAAGGCAATATAGAAGTTAAGAGTAAGCCGGGGAGCGGTACCGAGTTTGATATTACCATCCCTAACCACCTATGAAGGAGTCGTTTAAAATTCTGATTATAGACGATAACGAGATTGATCGTTTCGTTCATAGGAAACTGTTGTTGCTACATAAGATCAGCGATGATGTAGTTGAATGCAATAGCGGTAAAGAGGCACTTCATTACCTTAATACACTGGAAGATTCATCAGAAGATATTCCAGATGTTATTTTGCTGGATGTAATGATGCCGGAAATGGACGGATTCGATTTTTTAGTGCATTACGAAAGGCTGCACAAAAAGTTTGAGAAAGAGCCTATAGTATTTATGCTTAGCTCTACTGAAGATGAAGAAGATATAAGAAGGGTACGCCAGAACAAGAGGGTTAAACATCTGCTCAAGAAACCTTTTTCTCCTGCTGCTTTTCAACGGGCAATGGAAAAAGCCCAGGAATCCTAGAATTCCGATTTAAAATGAAATTTGATCTTATCGAATTTTTCCTGAGCCATGTTTAGACTAAAAGAAGAGTCGGCCAGAAAAACTAACTGACTAAATTTGTCCTGTGCTAAATAGCGGAACTTTAGCTTTTTGAACTCTTCTAATTGTTCATCGTCTCCTGATTCTATCCAACAGGCTTTATAGGCCGGATAGTTTTCGTAAGAACACTTGGCGCCATATTCATGTTCCAGGCGGTATTGGATCACTTCATATTGCAGTGCACCCACCGTACCTATAATTTTTCTTCCATTGCTTTCAAGGGTAAATAACTGAGCTACCCCCTCATCCATCAATTGATCTATTCCTTTATTAAGTTGTTTTGCCTTCATAGGGTCGGCATTATTGATAAAGCGAAAATGTTCTGGAGAAAAACTCGGGATACCTTTAAATTCTATATGTTCTCCTTCAGTAAGCGTATCTCCGATACGGAAGTTTCCGGTATCGTGTAGACCTATAATATCACCTGGAAAAGCTTCATTAACCACACTTTTTTTGGAAGCCATAAAAGCAGTAGGGTTACTGAATTTTAAGGATTTATTCAGTCTTACATGGTAGTAGTTAGTATTGCGCTGAAAGGTTCCCGATACGATTTTTAAAAATGCCAGGCGGTCCCTGTGTTTAGGATCCATATTGGCGTGTATCTTAAAGATAAAGCCCGAAAAACTACTATCGTGAGGGTTAATAATCTTTTCATCAGTAGGTTTGGGAAGTGGACTGGGGGCAATCTCAACAAAGCAATTCAGTAATTCTCTAACACCAAAATTATTCAGGGCACTTCCGAAAAATACCGGGGAAATAGCCCCGCTTAAATAATCATCTTTATTAAAATCGGGATAAACACCTGTTACCAGTTCCAGTTCTTCTCTCAGGTTTTGAGCGTAATCTTCCCCAATATATTGTTCGATTTCATCGCCCATTACATCGGTTATCTCAATGCTATCTCCAATTTTTTGTTTTTTCTGTTCGGTATATAGTTGCAGGTTTTTTTCCCAGATATTGTAAACACCGATAAAATCCTGCCCCATGCCAATTGGCCAGCTGAGCGGACAAACCGAAAGCCCTAGTTTTTCCTCTATTTCGTCTAATAGGTCATAGGCGTCTTTACCTTCGCGATCCAGTTTGTTGATAAAAACTATAACAGGGGTATCGCGCATACGGCAGACTTCAACCAGTTTTTCAGTTTGTGCTTCTACCCCTTTAGCTACATCAATCACTACAATAACACTGTCAACTGCAGTAAGAGTGCGGTAGGTATCTTCGGCAAAATCCTGGTGACCAGGAGTATCCAGTATATTGATCTTTTTACCCTGGTATTCGAAACCCATTACAGAAGTGGCAACAGAAATACCCCTTTGTCTTTCGATCTCCATGAAATCGGAAGTAGCTCCTTTTTTGATCTTATTCGATTTTACGGCACCTGCTTCCTGTATGGCACCTCCGTATAGCAGCAACTTTTCGGTTAGGGTGGTCTTACCGGCATCGGGATGTGATACAATCCCAAAAGTTCTGCGTCTGCTTATTTCTGTTTTAACGGACATGATTAAATGGGGCGCAAAAGTAAGCTTTTCAAGAATCCTCTGAAATTATTAGTTTTGTAGAACTTTTGTTTAAAAAACATTAAACATATTTAGCTGTTGACCGTTTAATGATATAGTAGTTTTTATCTGATGCAATCAAAATACTCCATTAAAGATCTAGAGCAACTCTCAGGAATAAAGGCTCACACCATCAGAGCCTGGGAGCAACGCTACAATCTCATAGAACCTAAGCGCACCGGTACAAATATTCGATATTATGTAGATGAGCATCTAAAATTGATACTCAATATTGCCGTATTGGTAAAAAGCGGTATGCGTATCAGTAAGGTGTCAGAAATGTCGCCTGAGCAAATCCGGTCTGCTGTAATTGATGCAGGACGTTATCAGGGAAATTATGAGAGCCAGATCAATGCTTTCAAAATAGCCATGCTGGAATATGATGAATACCTTTTTGATTCCATTTTTAACCGCTGCTTGATACAATTTGGTACAGATGAGACACTGACCAAGATATTAGGATCATTTATTCAACAGGTAGGTTTATTGTGGCAGGCCGGGGCCATCAGTGTGAGCAATGAGCACTTCATTTCAAACCTGATCAAGCAAAAACTTTTTTCGATCATTGATCAAACCATTATACCCAAACCGAGCAGCAATTCAAAGAGCTTTGTGCTTTATTTACCCGCAGAAGAGTTGCACGAATTGGGTTTGTTATATCTCTATTATCACCTCAAAAAATCTGGCCACAGGGTAATCTACCTGGGGCAGTCAGTACCGATGGAATACCTTAAAGAAGTATCTGAAAAGACCGATATTGATCAGTTCATATCGATCTTTACTACCCGGCCTCATTACGAGGAGATGGATATGTATTTTAATAAGGTAGGGGAAATGTTTGACCCCGGGAATTACCGCTTTTTTGTCACAGGCATCCAACTGAATCAGTATACCCCTGAAAGTAAGCCCAAACACATCAATGTTTGCGAGGACATAGAGTCCTTGAAAAAAATCTTCTCCTAGAGATCCCTTATATAATGTAAGTAACAGCTTTGTTAAACTTTATCAGTGTTTAAACGCTGAATTTTGTAGAGCTGGCGCGGATTTCACAAAAAACGCGATGAAATTTTCAAAATGTTGTTGTAGTAATCAATAGTTTTGTTTAACTTTGATTCAAAATAATTAAACAACAATTTGCTAACCATAAATAAATGAGTCATGTCTAAGTCAGAGTTCGGTACATTAATCTTGTCCCATCAAAGTTTTCTGCTTCAATTGGCTATGAAGCTGACAAAAAGTTCGGAGGATTCTAACGATCTAATGCAAGAGACTTTTTTTAAAGCACTCAAAAACAGGGATAAATTCCAAGAAGGAACAAATATTAAGGGTTGGCTTTACACCATTATGAAAAATACCTTTATTAACGCCTATCGCAAAAAGCGCAACCAGAATACCTTTATTGATGAAACCGACAACAAGTATTTCATAAATCTCAAAGAGTCAGAGAAATCTGCCAAAACGGATTCTTCAATAGACAGAGAATATATGATGAAGCAGATCAATACGGTTGAAAAGACTTACGTGGAAACGTTTATGATGTATTACAACGGCTATAAATATGAAGAGATAGCCGAAATAATGGACATACCCCTGGGTACGGTGAAAAGCCGTATTTTTTTGGCACGTAAAAAAATGGTAGAAAAATTAAAAGACTACCGCTAATTAATTTATAATGAGCAGAAAGGTAATAGTTATCGGTTCCGGCTTTGCAGGCCTTTCTGCGGCTACAAATCTGGCAGAAAAGGGTTTTGAGGTTTCTGTTTTAGAGAAGAATGACCAGCCCGGTGGACGGGCCAGGTCATTTTCTGCCAGTGGTTATACTTTCGATATGGGACCCAGTTGGTATTGGATGCCAGATGTATTTGAGCGGTATTTCAACAGCTTTGGCAAATCAGTATCCGATTATTATAAATTGATCCGTCTTAATCCCTCATACCGGGTTTATTTCGACAAAGGCGACTATGTGGATATGCCAGCTGATCTAAACGAAATGTTCGGGCTTTTTGAAAACATAGAAAAGGGAAGTGGATCAAAACTACGTCAGTTTCTTTCAGAATCAGCTTATAAGTACCAGGTAGGGATTAACGACCTGGTGTACAAACCCGGCAGAAGTATAACGGAGTTTGCCGATCTACGTGTTATCAAAGGGCTTTTTCAGTTGCACCTGCTCAAATCCATGCGCAGCTACGTGCATAATTTTTTTAAGAACCCGCGTTTGCGCCAATTGATGGAGTTTCCTATACTATTTTTAGGTGGTACACCTCGGGATACTCCAGCCTTATACAGCTTGATGAATTATGCTGATATGGCGCTGGGGACGTGGTATCCCGAAGGCGGTATGCACAAAATTGTGGAGGGCATGGTTAGCCTGGCCCGGGAAAAAGGAGTAAATATTATTACCGGACAGGAAGTAAAAGCTATCAAAATAAAAGGGGGAACTGCTTATGCTGTGGAAACCGACAAGGCCGAGTACCCGGCTGATATTGTTGTGGGAGGGGCAGATTACCATCATATTGACACACAATTGCTACCGGAAGAATATCGCCAGTACTCAGAAAAATACTGGGATAGCCGTATTATGGCTCCTTCCAGCCTTTTATATTATCTGGGGGTAAAGCAGGAAGTAAAAGG
This sequence comes from Owenweeksia sp., assembly GCA_028277105.1. Classification (GTDB taxonomy): domain Bacteria; phylum Bacteroidota; class Bacteroidia; order Flavobacteriales; family Schleiferiaceae; genus JANQHO01. The sequence goes on from JANQHO010000131.1 coordinate 6,287, forward strand.
ATTGCTACACCATACTCTTTTTTTCAATACCGATTTTGACCAACATGCTCAGGAAATTTACGACCATCCTGCTTGGCCATCAGACCCCTTGTTTTATGCTTCGGCAACATCTAAAACAGATAATACAGTAGCCCCAGCAGGGCATGAGAACTTATTCTTGCTGATACCGGTAGCCCCTGGCCTGAAGGACGATGAAAGCATCAAAGAACAGTACCTGGAAATATTGATCAATAATCTGGAAAGAACCACCGGCCAAAAGATCAGCGATAAAATTGAATATAAGAGAGCATATGCTCATTCTGATTTTATATCGGATTACCACGCCTTTAAAGGCAATGCCTATGGTTTAGCCAATACACTAAAGCAAACGGCTATACTCAAGCCTTCATTGAAGAGTAAAAAAGTAGATAATCTCTATTATACTGGGCAGTTGACAGTTCCCGGGCCAGGAGTGCCACCAGCTTTAATATCAGGTCAGGTGGTAGCATCTGAGATTCACAAAAAATATTCAAAAAAAATTGCCGTATGAGAGCTTTATTCAACCGTGTTTCCAAGCGTACCAGTAAAATGGTGACTAATGCCTACAGCACTTCTTTTTCAATGGGGATATTCTTGTTAGACAGAAGCTTGCACGATCATATTTATGCCATTTACGGCTTTGTCCGTTTTGCCGATGAAATAGTGGATACTTTTCACGAGCACGATCAGAAATATCTGCTTGACGATTTTAAAAAACAAACTTATGATGCCATTGAGAGAGGTATCAGCCTCAATCCGATCTTAAATACCTTCCAGGAAACGGTGAGAGCTTATGAGATAGACCTGGAACTGATCGATACTTTCTTGAACAGTATGGAAATGGATCTGAATCCTGGAGTAGCTTACACCCAGGATAAGTATGATGAATATATACTGGGATCTGCAGAGGTTGTTGGACTGATGTGCCTGAAAGTATTTTGCTATGGCAATAGTGAGAAATATGAGGAATTGAAACTTGAGGCCATGAAATTGGGTTCTGCGTTCCAGAAGATAAATTTTTTACGTGACCTCAATGCTGATTATTACCAGTTGGGTAGAGTTTACTTTCCTGGAATAGATATTACAGAATTTAATGATGAAGTAAAACTTCAGATAGAAGCTGATATTGAAAAAGATTTCAGAAAAGGTTATGAAGGTATAGTGAAGCTACCCAAAAGCTCGCGTTTTGGTGTCTACGTAGCTTATGTTTATTATTACGCTTTATTTCAAAAGATCAAGACAACTCCGGCTAATGTAATTTTGCAGCAACGCATACGCATACCTAACCGGAATAAATACAGCTTACTTTTGAGTTCCTATTTCAGACACAGTTTAAATCTTCTATAGAAATACACAGAATGGCAGAAAACGTTATCCTGGTTGACGAGCGGGATCAAGAGCTCGGACTGATGGAGAAAATCGAAGCCCACCGCAAAGGACTGTTACATCGAGCTTTCTCAGTTTTTGTTATTAATTCACACGGAGAACTTATGTTGCAGCAAAGAGCTCATCATAAATACCACTCGGGTGGCTTGTGGACCAATACCTGTTGCAGCCACCCGCGGCATGGAGAAACAGTGGAAGAAGCCGCTCACCGTAGATTGCAGGAAGAAATGGGATTTGATTGCCATTTGCAAAAGCTCTTCGATTTCATTTATCGCGCTGACCTGGACCAGGGCCTTACCGAAAATGAATTCGATCATTTACTCGTTGGCTTTTACAGCGGTGAACCGATCATCAATCCCGAAGACGTAGCCGACTGGAAATGGATGAGCCTGGAAAAGATTGAAAA
>JANQHO010000147.1 GCA_028277105.1 Owenweeksia sp.
CCTTTAAACCCGCTTTTTCCACTTCAATGGCTTCATAAATGAAGGCTTTTAGATTCGCTTCAGCCGCTTTAATTCCTTCAATATCTGTAAACTTGATCAGGCGGACCGCTTGGCTGTTTTTTCCGGGTTTTACTAAAATGCCCTTATCATCACTCAGTAGAGCCCCTTTGAAAAAGCTGATGGAGCAATATTCTTTAAAGGCACTAACTATTAATACGTTTTTTTCTTGGAAGGTATAACAAGGAACACCCCATTTCAATTCCTCGGATAATCCGCAGTCCAGAACTATTATTCTCAGTAATTCCAGTTCGGTTGTCCATCGATGGACTTTACAATCGGGCGTTCCTCCCAAATCACAGCGCATACAGCCGCTTAAAAGATATTGATCAACCTTGGGATTCATCCTATTCGTTTTTAAAAATGATCGTTCTGCTGCCAGGTCTGAAATACCAGGATACCATCGTCAAGACCAGAAGTAACAAGGGAGGAAAGAGTTGGCCTAGAGGATCATCTAATACGATATGTGAAATGATAGCTCCGGACATCGCGAAGAAAAAACCTGTATAAGCCCATTCTTTCAGCAAGGGAAAATGAGGTAAAAGCACTGCGATTACCCCCAGAATTTTCCAAACACCAAGTATGGTCATTAAATAGGTTGGGTAACCTAAATGGAGCATCATTTCAACTTCTTCCTCCATTTGGATAATTTGCACTATCCCGGTTGATGTCATCCCCAAAGCAAGCCAAATAGTGGCTATCCAAAAAATGATCTTGTTTATCCGCCCGGTAAAAGGCAGTGGGTTTCTCGCTGTCATAATAGCTCACTTTAATTTGGCTGCAAATTCCTGTAATCGATTATGTGCCATATTTAACCCATGTGCAAAAGGCAATTTCATCATATTGTCCCTGTCTAAAACGGATTTATATACGATCAGCATATTGAGTTTGCTGGTATGGTCGGTAAATGCTTCAAATTCCAGGAACTCAAGCTGTACGGGAAAAGTTGTATGCTCCATTTCAAAGGTCCGTATGATTTCCCGGTTGAGTTTAAACTCGTGGAATACGCCATTAAAACCGTGCTTATTTCCCTGAGGGTCGGTGGTTTCAAATTGGTAGCTACCGTGTTTTTTACTTTCAAGCCTTAACACTTTTGTTGCCATCCATTGCTCTATGATTTCGGCTTCTACATAGGCTTTGAAGAGCAATTCCAATGGTAAATCAAATTCCCTTGTTACCACTATGTTTTGTTTGCCTTCTTCGGCATTGACTTTTGTTTTTTGTTCCATGTTAGTCTATTGCTTTGATTGGTATTTTTTCATTATCGCTTCCAATTTATTGAACCGGTCATCCCACAGTTGTCGAAACGGCTCTATCCAATCGGCAATTTCCTTCATTCCCATGGGGTTTAACTGGTAGTACATTTCCCTGCCTTTCTGTTCCTGTACCAGTATTTCGCACTCCGTAAGAATTTGGATGTGTTTTGAAACGGTCTGCCTTGATGAATCAAAATTTTCAGCAATAGCACCGGGCGTCATTGCCTGAAGAGCAACTAAGGCAATTATCGACCTTCGGGTAGGGTCAGCTATAGCGTGGAAAACGTCTCTTCTTAACTTCATTGCGCAGCTATTTAACTGCAAATGTACATGCAGTCATTTGACTGCGCAAATTTTCTCAGAATTTTTGATCTGGGATAAATGGAGTTCTGTAGCCTGTAGGGACTTATATTAGCTAAAGATCAAATAGAATTGTTTAGTGAGCACTATTCTACCAACTCTAAGAGGCCAGTGGTAAAAAGCTATACCAGGCAAGAGCTTTAATCGTCATCTTCCTCTTCAGCCTGCCTCTCCATTTCGCCTATCTTGCTGGAAACGGCAAAAGAGCTTACCATTTGATTGAGCATATCGCTGGCGGCATTGGGGCTGTTAGGGAGTAGTATCAGGTTACTTTTAGTATTCTCACTAATGCCTTGCAAGGTATCATAGTGCTGGGTGATAACAATCAAGGCGGAAGCTTCCTGGGAATTGATGCCTACTTTGTTGAGCACTTCTACCGAATCTTCCAATCCCCGGGCAATTTCCCTTCTTTGATCGGCTATACCCTGGCCTTGCAGCCTTTTGCTTTCCGCTTCGGCTGTGGCCTTGGCTACAATGCGTATACGTTCGGCTTCCCCTTCGTATTCGGCCGCTATTTTCTGGCGTTCTGCGGCATTAATGCGGTTCATGGCTTCCTTTACCTGTTCATCGGGATCAATGTCGGTCACCAGGGCCTTGATAATACCATATCCGTAAGTATTCATGGCCTCTTCCAGTTCGCGTTTGATCGCAATGGCAATGTCGTCCTTCTTTTCAAAAACATCGTCAAGCTTCAGTTTGGGAACTTCAGCCCTAACCGTGTCAAATACATAAGAGGTGATTTGGGCGTGAGGGCTTTCCAGCTTATAGAAGGCATCGTAAACGGCTTCCTGTAATACTACATATTGTACGGATACTTTGATCTTGACAAATACATCGTCTTTGGTTTTAGTTTCCACTAAAACGTCCAGTTGTTGAATACGCAAGTTCACCCGGCCTGCTATCTGATCGATAAAAGGGATACGCAAATGAAAGCCCGGTTTCCGGATACTGTGGAATTTTCCGAATCGTTGAATTACGGCAACCTGTTGCTGGCGGACGATAAAGATGCCCAGGAAAACAACAATAAGAAGTAGTACGAGCAGGATATAATACAGTAGCATGATCGATATTTTAGTTTGAAAGGTACAGCAAAATCTTTTTGGGAAGGAAAAGCAACTTATTTTTTAAAACGCAGGTAAATAAGGGTAAGTACCAGTAGAAGGGTCAGGGACAGGCCAGCGGTAAAAAGTAGTATTTGTATATCTTCTGCTGATGGTATGGGGATGAAGTAAACCGATCCGGTGAGAAGAGCTGAAACAATAGTTATCAATAAAATATAGCGGATGGTTTTCTTTCTGCGCAAAGCCTTGTAGAAAAGTTGTTCCCTGCGTTTTACCTCGCTGAGTACCGTTAACCTTAATTCATCCAGCATTTGGGAAGAAAGGCTCTCCTCAATTTCAGATAATTCCATACCCAGCAACCTGCGCTGGTAGTAGTATTCTATGAGCTTGTCCGGATCGTTCAAAACGAGCGAATGATCTACAAAAGTAAAGCTCCATAGCTGCCCTTTCAGCTATGGAGCTCGCTTAGTTTTCTACAAAAAGAGGCGATGCTCTGTGAAATGTTTCTATTTCAACTTCTTAAGAGCTGTAATGATGTCTTCAGGCTCAGCCCTGTTCCTGTAGTCCACATCTAAAAAGGCATAGGTTATAATGCCTTCACTACTAATTACATAAGTGGCAGCCAGGGGTAATTCACCGGAATCATTGCCATAGTATTCTGAAAAGCTGAAGCTTTTTTTATAATACTCTTCTACGGCATCGGTTAGTTTAAACACTATGCCGTATTTACGGGCTACTTCGTTGTTGAGGTCGGAAAGAACCTCAAACTCCAAATTGTGCTTTTCGGCAGTGGATAATGATTTATCGGGTATTTCCGGGCTAAGGGCTACCAATTGAGCTCCTTCAGCTTCAACGGTGTGCAGGTTTTCTTGGAGGTAATGTAAGGTGATATTGCAATAAGGGCACCAGCCTCCACGATACCAGGTTAAAACTACCGGGCCTTCTTCCAGGAGATTGTTAAGCGAAACGGTTTTGCCGGTAGCATTGGTCAGTTCAAAATCAATAGCCTTGTCACCGATGTTGAGAGCCTTTTTAAGGATATCACTCTTCTCAATCGCCTTTAAGCCATCGGCATAAACCTTTTTCTTCCTTTCATCGGCTTTTTGGTTAAAGCTTTGCTTCTTTTCATTAAGGGTCTGTTTAAGGGATTTATTATCAGAGCTTTCCTGGGCTTTTACAGACATAGTTGTTATGGCTAATAGTGCGATCAATATTTTTTTCATCGTTATTGGAAATAATCATAAACAAAGATGGATTCTCATGAACCATTGTAAAGTCAATTAGCTGACGCTGGTAAAATTGCATTGCTTTTGTATTTTTCGCAGGTCAACAGATGGATCAATACTACAATATATTAGGTTTAAAGTCGGGCGCCAGCCAGGCAGAGATCAAAAAGGCTTACCGCAAACTGGCTTTTAAGTACCACCCCGATATTAATCCCGGTAAGAAAGATAAATTTCTGGAAGTATTGGAAGCCTACGAGTACCTTACCGGGGAGCGCAAAGCCCCTGTTAATAAAGCAGGAGCAAGTCCTGATGATCTGATGGCCTTTTACGAACTCTTAAAAAAGAGAGCCAAAGAAAGAGCGCGTGCCAAATACCAGGAAAGGGCGGCTCGTTTGCGCAAGGAAAGGGAAGAGGAACAGGCGAAGGAATACATCCGGGGTATTTTTTCTTTTATAGGAGTGGTTTTGGTTTCACTGAGCCTCTACTACGGCTACCGGGGCTTTTTAAATATAATGATCACCAGCCGGCCGGCCACTGCAAAGGCAGAAGTGATTGGTGTAAAAACCAACAGGGTGGTTTACTCTTTTTTAGCCGAAGGCAAAAAGTATGAAGAAGAGTCTTACGTGAGCAGGGAAGGTATCATAATGCTAGCCGGCAATGGTATGCCGCTTCAAAAAGGTGATGTTTTTGAAGTGATCTACCGCAAAGGCCATCCCACCTTTCACAAGGTCAATTACAACAAGGTAAATGCAGAAACACTGGATCGTTATCTGCAGATAACCAGTATCGTATTGATAAATCTGTATAAAGACGAGTGGGCAGGGGAGGATTATTCTGATTCCTATGTAAGGGCTAATTGCATGGCTTATCTCATTCATAAAACATTCGGGGTAAAAGGCCTTGGCAGTGTTTACCTGAATAGTTCTTCTATTATTGAAAACTGGAGTAAAAACCGTCTTGGCTGGACAGCCTTACAAAAGGATGAGCGCTTCATTGAATTAAAGGATGAATGCTCCAAAGCCGATACATCCGGCATTTAGATATTCCCTAATTTTGACCGGAAAATCAGCTCAATGTCAGTTAAACCCAGTTTACCCAAAGGTACCCGCGATTTTTTACCCCGGGAGATGCTCAGGCGTGAGCGAATAATTGAAGTGATGAAAACCAACTTCAAGAAATTTGGTTTCAGCCCTATTGAAACCCCGGCTATGGAAAATCTTTCTGCCCTTACCGGGAAATATGGGGAAGAGGGAGATCGCCTCATATTCAAAATATTAAAATCAGGAGACTACTTAAAAAAGATAGATGAAAAGGCTTATGGTGAAAGAAACTCAATGGCTTTGACATCTTCCATTAGTGATAAAGCCTTGCGTTACGACCTTACCGTACCTTTTGCCCGTTTTGTAGTACAACACCAGAACGAGCTTTTTTTCCCTTTTAAACGTTACCAGGTGCAACCGGTATGGCGGGCCGACCGTCCTCAGAAAGGCCGTTTTCGCGAATTTTACCAATGTGATGCCGATGCAGTGGGTTCGGATTCGCTATTGCTGGAGCTCGATTTCATCATGCTTTATAATGCTGTTTTTACAGAATTGGGAATTCCCGTTGTCATCAAATTCAACAACCGCAAAGTACTGGCCGGTATCGCAGAGAGTTTGGGCATTACAGAACGCTTCACTGAATTTACGGTAGCCCTTGATAAATTGGACAAAATCGGTTTGGAGGGGGTTTTAAAAGAACTGGCGGAGAAAGGCTTTGATGATAAAGTACAGTCGGGCCTGAAAAAAATTGCCGGGCTCTCCGGTTCTAATGATAACAAACTAAGTGTTATTGAGAGCTTGATGGGCGATTCTATGATTGGTAGAAAAGGACTGGAAGAACTCCGTTACGTAATACAGAATTTACCTGATATCAACTCCACTCTCGAAGTTGACATTACCCTGGCCCGCGGCCTTGATTATTACACCGGGGCAATATTTGAAGTAAAAGCCAAAGGAGTGGAAATGGGATCTGTTGGAGGTGGAGGGCGCTACGATGATCTAACCGGTATATTTGGCTTAAAGAATCTTTCGGGCATTGGTATTTCCTTTGGTCTGGATCGCATTCAACTCGTAATGGAGGAACTGGATCTTTTTTCGGATTTGAAGGCAGAAGGAACAGAAGTTTTGTTTGTGAATTTTGGAGAAGAAGAGGCGCTTTTCTGCACCCGTTTAGCTTCAGAATTACGCAGACTGGGGGTTAATGCTGAGGTATATCCCGACAGCACCAAACTCAAGAAGCAAATGGATTTTGCCAATAAAAAAGAGATTCCCTATGTAGTGCTCATAGGCACAGAAGAATTGAAAAAAGGAGAATTTACGGTCAGGGAAATGAGTAGTGGGGAACAACATGCCCACACAAGGATTGAACTTTTAGAAAAATTTACTTCAAACACTGCTACTGCTAATGACAGACATTGAACATTTCAGCCTATCTCCTCAAAGCCTGGGCCTCTCGCAACTTTACGAAGTTTGGAAAGAAAACAAAGAAGTAAGACTATCTGGAGCAGCTACAGAAAAAATTAGAGATTGTCGCGCTTATCTGGAGCAAAAAGTCGAAAAGGCCAATGCTCCTATTTATGGTATAAATACCGGCTTTGGCTCTCTTTGCGATATTTCAATAGAAGGAAAAGACCTCGAAAGTTTGCAACAAAACCTGGTGCGTTCACACGCCTGTGGAACAGGTGAGCGATTGGAGCCTGAAACAGTTAAGCTTATGTTGTTGCTAAAGTTGCGTTCCCTCTCATTAGGGCATTCGGGTGTGAGATTAGAGTTGGTAGAGCAGCTTTTGGACTTCTACAATCATGACATTTTGCCTGTAATATACCAGCAAGGCTCTTTGGGAGCTTCCGGTGATCTGGCTCCGCTGGCCCACTTGTCGTTGCCCTTAATGGGAGAAGGGGAGGTATATTACAAGGGAAATATTACTGCTGCCGATCAGGTTTTGAGAGAAGCAGGATTAAAAGCTTTAACGCTTAAATCGAAAGAAGGGCTGGCTCTGCTGAACGGTACACAGTTCATGTCTTCTCTGGGTTGCCAGGTACTTTTTCAGGGTTTGAAATTGAGCTATTTGGCTGATTTGATCGGAACATTGTCACTGGAAGGATTTGACGGCCGGCCAGAACCTTTCAATCCTTTGATCCACCGGGTAAGGCCTCACCAGGGGCAAGAGCTTACAGCTGCACAAATAAGGGAGTTCCTGGATGGCAGTGAATTGATCCAAAAGGAAAAACCGCACGTACAAGACCCCTATTCATTCCGTTGTATTCCCCAGGTTCACGGAGCCTCAAAAGATGCCCTCAGCTATATTGCCGGTGTACTGTCCACAGAAATTAACTCAGTTACGGATAACCCAACTATCTTCCCCGAAGAGGATATGATCATTTCCGGGGGGAATTTCCACGGACAGACGTTGGCTATTGCACTGGATATGCTGTCAATAGCCCTGGCTGAACTGGCCAGTATCTCAGAGAGAAGAACGTACTTACTGATCAGCGGCCAACGGAACCTGCCGCCTTTCCTGGTGGCAAAACCAGGCCTTAACAGCGGACTGATGATCGCTCAGTATACAGCAGCTTCCATTGTAAGCCAAAATAAACAGCTGTGCAGTCCGGCCAGTGTGGATTCTATTATTTCTTCCAATGGTCAGGAAGACCATGTTAGTATGGGAGCCAATGCCGCAACCAAAGCTTTAAAGGTGCTGGATAACCTGGAAACTGTTCTGGCCATAGAGCTGCTCACGGCTTCTCAGGCCTTATTTTTCAGAAAAGAAAAAACATCTCCCTTTCTCGAGTCATTACTGGAAATTTTTAGGGAAGAAACCCCTTTTATTGATAAAGACAGAATATTGAGTGATGATATAGCCAGAGCCAAAGAATTCATCCATAATATCGATATAGAAAGTGAAATAATCTTTAGAGGGACAGAATAGGGAAACTCAGGGTTTTATTTCTATGAGCTTTTTATAACGAATTTCATCACCCCTTAAAATGGTAGCCTGAAGCTCTTTTTTCCATTTTGAATCGTTGATGTCCTTTAAAAGTTCTTGCAGCTTACTGAGTTGATAGACTTTCACGTCCTGGAGTTGCCTTTTTAACCGATGGATATCTTCTGAATCTTCAACGGAAACTTCTCTGTTGATTTTTACAGAAGACTCAATTGCTGGCTCTGTTTCTGCAATTGCAGAAATTGCCGATGGGAAATCCATGGTAATGATTACGCCTTTGCCAGGTGTAGAAGAAGCTTCTATTGTGCCTTGATGAGCTTCGACAGCCAGTTTACAGAAAGTAAGTCCCAATCCAGTAGAAACGTGTTTTCCGGTAACAGGAATGGAAGTATCCTGCCAGTACTTATCAAATATATAGGGCAGCTTTTCCGGGGATACTCCCGGACCCTGATCTATGATTTTTATCTGAAGATCTTTCTCATTCTCTCCGGTTGCAGCGATGACGATTTTTACGGTATTGCCAACGGGGGAATATTTTATAGCGTTGTTGAGCAAATTTACCAAAACCCTGCTCATCAGTTCTTTATCCAATTTGACTTCAAAGTCAGAAGGCTTTTTGATTTGTAGTTCTATTCCCAGTGTTTGCAGGGAAAGCTCTATCTGTTTTTCTGCTTCGGCTATAATGTCACCTACCTTGTGCTTTTGAAGGTTTAATACAATTCCTGCTTCCTCAAATTTTCGGGCCTGTAGCATATTCATCACCAGGTTCAACATCAATCTTGCTGACTGACTAATGAGGTTCATCTTCCTGTTGTCTTCTTCCCTTTCTGATAGCCCTAATATAACATTCAGGTAGTTCTTCATATCGTGAACGATCATGTGGGTTAAACCTTCCCGGAAATCAGACAGTTCCTGTAGTTTGTTATTGGCAGTTTTCAGTTCCTCAGCACTTTTGGTAATTTGAAGGCTTTGCTCAGTAATGAGTTCGTTTTTTTCTTCGAGAAGTTTGCTGTGCTTTTTCTTTTTCAGGTAGAGGATATAATAGGCCATTGCTATTAAGAGGATAAAAAGGATAATACCTATGAAGATCTGCCTTAAAAGCTCTTCTTCGTGAAGCTTAGATTGGTATAGTAATTCTTTTCTTTCCTGTTCTAACAGGGCCTGGTTTCTTTCTTTTTCTATTTTGTAATCGTATTCAATCCGGGCAATCTCTTTGATTTTATCTTCGTTAATAAGGGAATCATAGCTGTCGTGGTAGATTTTGTAGAATTCAAATGCCCGTGCTGTATTATCTTGTTTTTCGTAAATACCGGATAGCCTTTTGGCAGCCTCTCCTTTTTGTTTAATAAACTTTTTTTGGGTAGCTATCTCAAAAGCTTTATCGAAGTAGGCCAGAGCGTCATTTTGTTTATCAGTACTTAACATCACTTCTCCTAAACCCAAAAGGCATTCACATACTACAAAAGGGTTTTCACATTCCTTGGCGGTTTTCATGGCACGTTGATAGTATGTAATGGCACTATCGGCTTGTTCCAGCTCCCGGTATACATCACCTATGCCCAGCTCAGAAAAAATAGCCCGGCAAGTAGCATCGATCATGTCTAATTGGGTAATAGCCCTATGGTAATAGTCCAGGGCGTTGTCATATTGTTTCTTTAGGAATAGGATCTCTCCAATATTACCCAGGGCTACTCCTATGCCAAAATCGTGTCCTGCTTTTTTAAATATATCCAAAGCATTTTGGTAATACTGTAATGCTTTATCCCAATCTTTCTGATTTTTAAAGATCAAACCTATGTTTATCATGGAAATTGCCATACCGACCTCATCTTGGCGCTCTTCGTCAATTTTTAATGATTTCTGATAGTTTTCTATAGACTTGGGATAATTTCCCTGTATGCGGTAAAGATTCCCGATGTTGTTCAGTACATCGCTTTGTCCCTTTTTATAATTGATCTCGCCATAGAATAAATAAGCTTTTTGAAAAAAGATCAAGGAGCTGTCGTATTCTCCAACAAACCAATATCCTATTCCTTTCAGGTTATTAGCTTTGGCAAGGCCTTTTTGGTAATTTATCTTTTGCGATAAGCTAATGGCTTCATTGGAGAGCTTAATAGTTTTACGCGGAGAAGAGGGGTGTAATTCAAAAGCAAGGTCATTCAAGGCGTTTACTTTGCTACTGTCTTGTACAGATTGGTCAATATAATTCTGCAAACTGTCTATTCTGGCGGTTTGCCCGTGAACCGATACAAGAGGGAGGAGAACAGAGGAGAGTAGTAGAAGAAGCTTATTACAATAGCATTTAAGTAGAGCTTCCATGATCTTTAGAGTTAATTGATGCTACAAGTAATAGAATAACTACAAAAATACACTTATAAGCTAATATGGCTTTAGCTGTAAAATTTGCTGGCAATACTTAAAACTCACTTATTGATAGCGAGGACACTGGATAAAAATACCAATTGATTTAACGGAATAATGTAAGAAAACCTTTGAAAGTTCCTTCACCAGTTTTAAGGATGTAAGAATAGACGCCTGTAGTAACCGGATTACCATTGTAATTGCCGTCCCAAAATTGGTTAAAAGGGTCAGATGTATAGAACACTTCCTGCCCCCAACGATTATAAATGATAAGAAACTCCTCGCCATCGCATGGCTGACCAAATAGCTTATAGAGATCGTTAATACCATCACCGTTGGGTGTAAAGGCATTGGGAATAAATGTTTTAGGGTTTATAGACAAAATATCTACGTTATAGGTATAACTGTAGGTTTCATTGCAGAGAGGATCTGTAATAGTAAGATAAACTCTGTGTAATCCTTCAGTGTCGTATTGCAATATGGGGTTGTGTCCCATTACCGTAACACCGTCTTTATAAGTCCATTCGTAAATAAAGCGCATTTTGGGATTTATCAGGCTTACATCCAACTCTCCGTTCTTGCATTGTGTATAATTCAATCTGGCATCGGGAACCATCACCGTATCACTAAAATGTATGGAAGAAGTAGTTGTATCGCTTTTACCGCATATAGTATCAAAGGCAATCATAGTAACCGTATATTCTCCACTATCGGCATAGAAATGAATGGGTTCCCTTAGATTGCTGCTCATTCCATCGCCAAACTCCCATAAAAAGAACTGTGCATTGGAAGAGTTGTTGATGAAGCCAGCCTCAAAGTTCTTATCACAACCGATGTAGTCAGGTTCAAAATTCGCAGTAGTTTTACTGCCCTGATTATGGTCAATTTCTATTTCTGTTGTATCCGCTAAACCGCAAACTGTGTCGAAGGCGATCATCCTAATGGTATAGTTGCCCAAGCCACCTAACCAAACTTCCGGCTCATCATCAGTTGAAGATTTACCATTGCCAAAATCCCAAAAATAGTTGGTGGCGTTAAAGCTTTTATTGACAAATTTCACTTTGATACTGTCGCAAATTGTATCTATTTCATATTGAGGGTCGAGTTCCATATCGGAGCGGATGGTTTTTTCAAAATCGAATTTAAACACACCAAGATTACACCTCCCACTGCCTTTTGAAGGGCTGTAAACCCCTGGAGTGGTGGGAAATGTACCTCCTCCACAACTGGCACACACGGCCTGATAAATAGTGCCTTCCCGGCTAAACCTACTGGTTCCCCCATCCACGTGTTCATTAGAGGTGCCTCCAAAATAACTTCCGTATAAAAGGCTGGAAGCATCACGGTTTAAAACCATAAAGTAAAAATCATTGCCATCTGTGGTTTTTTGAAAAGCGTCTGGAGTAATGGGTAAGCCATAGGTATCGCCTCTTGGCTGGGGGTTCACTATGGATGTGCGGTTAGATGTACCATTCCAGCCTGATAGATAGATGTTGCCGCACTTATCAACCATCAAGGCAGTTGGCACCAGATCGTATTTATTTTGTCCGCTGCCAATAACTGTAGACCATAAAGAAATGCTGGCAGAGCCATCGAGTTTCTGCAGAAATTGCCTGGAACCTGGATTGGAATACATATCTGGGGTTATGGGGAGCCCCGTCTCTGTTTGGCCAAAAAGATATATATCCCCATTGTCATCAAGGTCCATTAAAAAAACCTGGTCTTCACCATTGCTGCCAATATAAGTGGTGCTGATGAACCTTCCATTGTGAATTTCAAATTCTGCTACATAACCGTCCATTACACCGTTCAGATCTGGATTTATGGAAGTGGTCACGGTGGGCAGGTCATTACTCTTGGTGGCACCAGCAATTACAAGAATATCGTCTTTGGTTTTGACAGAATATCCGGCATCGTGGCCGTTACCGCCAAAAAAAGAAGCCCATTTCAGTTGAGTCAGATCCTGGTTAAATACGGCAACTATGGCATTTTGATGGGCAGTGTCATTTACCGCTAATGGGTTACCGGGCAAGACAATATCATCAGAAGAAGTGTTGGAGACTATACAAATATTATCATCAGGGGTTACTACGACTTCTCCCCGGGAGCGATCCCCGTAATTATCAAAAATATGATAATTAATACCGTCAATATCTGAACCCCCAAAGTAAGTAGAACTTATCAGGTTTTTGCCGTCAGGGCTCAGAATAGCGATAATAATATCTGAACCATTGGGATAATCCTCAACCACGGTAGAGGTAGAAGGCCCTCCCTGATATGTTCCCATGTAGGGAGTTCTTGTTATAGGCATGGGAAAGTTATCTGAGCCTGTGTTACCTAGTATAATAAGCTCATTTTTACTGTTAACTACAAGGCTGTGAGGAAGATCGCCTTCCTGACCTCCCAGAAAAGTAGAGTAGAGTAGCTGGCTACCATCTGGTGAGAATTTAGTAATAGCCATATCGGTACTACCTTCAAAGCTCATTTGAAAGGCACCGGTGCTAAGGGGGTAACCATTGCCAAAGGCAATTCCACCTCCGTAAAGGTTACCATCATTATCATAAGTGGCGGTAAAGCCAAAATTATTGGAATTGGCTCCGGAATAGCCGGAAAAAACAATTTTGGGATCAATCAGCAGAGGGTAATTCTTATTGTAATTACCCAGGGAAAAGCTAACGGTATCACCCTTTAGCAAGTACTGGCAAGGTACATTGATCTTTTCCTCTCCTATTATCTGATAGGCTTCAGGTATAAATTCATAGATATCACCCAGGGGAATGTGAAGAACCAGTTGGCCCTCTTCATTCAGGCTTAATTTCTGTAGTCCGGTGTAATGCATCTTAATTTGATGAGGATCGGCCTGGGGGGAGAGATGGATATCGTATTTTAAATCCTCGCTACTGCCGTAGTAGTTGATATTGATACCGGGATAGATTTCTTGATATTGGATTGAATGGGCCACTTTAACGCCTGAACGCCAATATTGAGGATTATTGCCAATAAAATAGTTGTAATGATAACCGGCATCGGAGAGTTCCGTACTTTTTACATTGGCAATGCTTCCTTCAAAATGCATCTTAAAGGCGTAGCAATCGGTTTTTTCAGCATGATGCTCATGAGCATGATGGTCGTGGCTATGCGAATGTGCTTCGGTCAAAAGACAGGTGTAACCGCTTTTTTCAAAAAAGATGGCACCTTGATTCAGCTGTAATTTGTATGTAAAAGGAGCGCTCCATTGCCCCTCATTTTTTACGAATAAGGCCGATGAATTTAAGTTGTTCTGTCCCAGAAGAGTACTGCCGATCAATAGCAGCAATATGTACAAGTAATTCTTCCTCACCAATAAAACATTCCTGTAAATTTATCAAAATGAGTGATAATTAACTAATCAGGCTACAATTAATTATTTATCGGTCTTGTCAATGCTTTAAAAGCTCACAGTCGAGGAACTGGTATGAATTGTCAACAGTTTTTACCGCCAGAAGGTACTTTTTGTTGTCGGGTTTTATGTGTAATTTTTCAGCAATTAGCAGTGCATTATCGGGAAAGTTGCGGCTGATCACATTAAACCGGCTTTTTTTTAAAACTCTGTTGTAAGGCTTATGAGTTTGTATCAGCTTGTATACCCTGCCGGGAAAAGATTCCAACAAGCTTTTGCTGGTGTATATATTTGTGAAAGGATGCAGTTTAAATATTTCGCAATCCCTGGCAAGAATGTCCATACCACCTGATTTCATAACAGAAACATTAGGCTCATACAGGTAGGCAAGGGGAAAAGAGTAGTCAGGTTTGGTATAGTTGAGACGGGCTGAGTTGAAAGAAAATATCTGAATATTATTAAGGGTTATGTTGAAGGTTTTAATGGATAGAGGAGCCTCTTTTTGGGTGAAATCCAATAGGTAAATCACTTCTTTACAATCATTTTTATGGCTGATTACCCACACTTCAATACAATTGTTTAACTGGCGTAAAGCCAGGGTGATATCCAGTAGTGGGCTTGTTTTAAGATATACTTTTCTTGCCTTTTGTATTAACAAGGGCAATAATGCTAAAACATTGGGTTCATAATCTTTAAGTTCTGTTACCTTGGTGTTGTTTTTATCTCTGCGGGCCGGGTCCAGGTATATGGTATCTGCTTCAATTTTTGGCAATACTTTTTCGGCTGAACCACGAATTACCTCAATCTTAGGTGAAATAATACTAAAATTATGAGCCGCGATTTCAGCCAGAACGGGGTTTTGTTCCACATAGGTTATCTCCTTAAAATTTTGAGCGAGGTAATAGCAATCTACCCCCAGGCCCCCTGTAAGATCAGCCATGGAGTTGCCGGAGATCATGCGGGACTTTAAAAGGGCAGTTTGCTGTGAACTTGCCTGTTCAAGGGGAAGGCCGGAAGGAAATATCAAATCATAATTTTTGGCCCACTCAGGGAGCTTTCTGGCCATGCGCTGGCGGGCCCCAATTTGTTCAATGAGCCTTCTTTTATGCGGATCGCGGGTATATTTCAGAAGTAAATCCGGGACACTTTCATTTATATGATGACGGATAAAGTCTTTATCTTCTGCATTGAGCGCGAGAAGCTTATTCTCATTTGGAAGCATCTCCCGTTTTACTTTTTGCAGTGTTTAGCCTGCTAATGAATTTGACATTTGGGAAAAACTCTATGGCTAACAAGCGAATTACACTGTAAGTAGGGACAGCTACTATCATTCCGGTTATTCCGGCAAAGGAAGCCGCAAATGATATTACAATGAATATCTCCAGCGGATGGGCATTGATGGAGTTTGAAAATATTACCGGCTGTAATATGAAGTTGTCGATGAGTTGTACGCTGCCAAAAACAGTTACGATCAGTAGTGCCAGGGTAAGCGTATCGGCATTTACTTCACCTGATAGATTCTGGGATAAGCCGAGGACAAGGCCAAAAGCCATTCCTATGATCGGCCCCAGATAGGGGATTACATTAATCAGCCCGGCAAAGAAGCCGATAACTATGGTATTTTTAAGACCTATAATGGAAACTCCGATCGATATCAGGGTTGTGATGATAGATATTTGAAAAAGCAGGCCTGCAAAATATCTACCTAAATTCTTTTTGAGCCGGGGAGCAACCTTTAAAACACTTTCTTCATACTGATCAGGCACAAAAGCCAATATGATATTTCTAAAGAGAAATTTTTCTCTCATAAAGAAAAAGGAGATAAAGAGAATGCTGAAGAGGGCAAAAACCAGGTTGCCCAATCCACTGAGTAAAGAAGTAAAAGTATCGGTTATATTGTTAAAATTGATGATATTTAGCAGGGCATCCCGCATCATATTTTCGTCAGCAGGTTTTTCTGTGGTATTTTTATCTTTAAATAAAAAGTCAACTTCTTTTATATTTTTATTTAACTCGTTTAAGACCTCTTCTGTATTTATTTCCGAAAGCAAGGATAATTCGTGCATTAATGCCGGAACGAAAATGCTGAGTATACCCCCCGTAATACTTACCATTAAAAGCAGGGTAATAGCTGCCGCCAGATTGCGGTTTAACTTAATGCGTTTCCACTTATTTCCAGACAGGGTATCAACTATAGGTTTACCAATGATGGCTATTACGGCTGATATCACTAAATAGATAAGTACGAAACGCACAAGCCATAATAAATAAGCCAATAGGCATATAAAAGCTATGGTAAAAAGTATTCTGACTACCAGTTTGGTAATGTCGTTCATTATTTTTGCATTAATGCATATTGGATAATATTGGCCCCCATTTTAAGGGCTTTAAGTCTTACTTCAGGCGGGTCATTGTGTACTTCAGGGTCTTCCCAACCATCGCCCAAATCACTTTCATAAGTATACAACAGGATTAATCTACCATTATGAGTTATTCCAAGGGCTTCGGGAGCCCGCTTGTCGTGCTCGTGAATTTTAGGCAAACCTTCTGGAAAGCTGAACTGTTGGTGAAAAACAGAGTGATCCTGACTGAGGAAAGATAATTCGTACTCGGGGAAAATCCTTTTGATTTCAGGTCTTATATAGCGGTCCATGCCATAATTGTCATCAATATGCAAAAAACCTCCGGCCTGCAGATATTTTCTGAGATTGGCTACTTCTTCCGAATCAAAAACCACATTTCCATGCCCTGTCATGTGAATAAAGGGAAAATCAAATATTTCAGAAGAAGAAGCTTCAACGGTTTTGTAATTGGGGTCTATGGCAGTGCCCAATTCATTGTTGCAAAAAATCACAAGGTTTCGCAATGCTGTTGGATTGGAATACCAGTCTCCGCCACCATTATACTTTAGAATAGCCACTGAAGTAGTGAAGGTTGCCCCTGAAAAGGTGAAAATAAATAAGAATGAAATACCCAGGCTGTAAGCAAGACTTCTCATAATGCAAAACTAGAGATTATTGTAATAATCCAACTAGACAGGTGAATTGTCCTATAAGGTGTTTTCCTGACGTAATTACTTTGACTGCGATTTACTAATTTAGGTCAAAAAATTAGGCGTAAAAGAAACTGATCAGAAAGCCTTTAATTGTGGGGGTTAACAATAAAATAACACAGTGTTTTTTGGTATTGGGGCGATTCGTTAACTCATTAATACTAATGAAGTGGCTAACTATTAGGTCTTTATACTCGTCTAAGTGATAAACAGTTTGTAAATTAGTCTGAACAACTAAATATTGAGGAATGAAACAATATCTATTTTCTCTTTTGATTTTTCTATCCTTCTCTTTTCAATTGATCATTGCTCAAACTCCCTGTACGCCACAAACAGCGCCCTACACCGAGTCTTTTGATGGGTC
Source organism: Owenweeksia sp. (assembly GCA_028277105.1). Taxonomy (GTDB): domain Bacteria; phylum Bacteroidota; class Bacteroidia; order Flavobacteriales; family Schleiferiaceae; genus JANQHO01. The sequence continues at coordinate 17,101 of JANQHO010000147.1, forward strand.
GGACTTTGTGCCTGGAACCAGTTTTGGCGATATTGGAACCATCAACAACTGCTGGGATCGCAATCCTTTAACCACCTATTTCTGGGCTCCCGGCCCTCCGGCCTTTCCTAGCTTTAATACTGGCCCGGATAATGATCATACAACCGGCTCAGGTCAATATGCTTATACGGAATCGGGCTTTATCCCTTTTCCTTTTCCCACCTTTCCTTTAGATGCTTTTATAGAGACCCCCTTCATTGACCTTTCTCCCCTCAATGTTCCTGAACTGACTTTCTGGTACCATATGTTTGGAAGCACTATTGGTGCTTTGGAAGTAGAAATAGACAATGGCTCGGGCTACACCAGCCTGACCACTATTACAGGACAGCAACAAACAGCCGGCAGCGATCCTTGGCTGGAGAGTATTATCGATCTTTCCGCTTACGCTAACGATACCATCAGGTTGCGATTTAGAGGAGAGAAAATAGGTTTTGGAGACGATGCAGATATAGCCATTGATGATGTTGATATCCACGAAACGCCATCCTGTCCCAAACCATCCAATTTAAATGTAACTGCTGTTACAGCAACCTCGGTGAGCCTCAGCTGGACTAGCGGAGGAGCTACCAATTGGCAGATCGAGTACGGTCCGGCCGGTTATACTGTAGGCATGGGTACTACAGTAGCAGCCGGTAGTAATCCGTTTACAGTAACCGGCTTAAGCCCTTCAACCGATTACGATTTTTACGTACTCGACAGTTGTGGGGTAGGGGATGTAAGTGACTGGTCAGCCTCAGCTAATGCCATCACAGCCTGCGTACCTGTAACGGCTCCCTGGTCAGAAAATTTTGATGGGTCGGACTTTGTGCCTGGAACCGGTTTTGGTGATATCGGAACCATCAACAACTGCTGGGAACGCACTCCCTTCACTAATTATTTTTGGGCTCCTGGCCCTCCGGCTTTTCCCCCTTTCAACACTGGCCCAAACAATGATCATACAACTGGCTCAGGCCAATATATATTTGCAGAGTCAGAATTTAATTTTCCAATTCCAACACCACCTTTAAATGCTTTCCTGGAAACCCCCTTTATAGATCTAACCCCGCTCAATATTCCTGAGCTGACCTTCTGGTATCATATGTTCGGAACTGATATAGGCGACCTGGAAGTAGAGATAGACAATGGTTCGGGCTATTCTAACCTGACCACCATCACCGGCCAGCAACAGACAGCCAGCAGTGACCCCTGGTTGGAGAGTATTATCAGCCTTTCTGCTTACGCTAACGATACCGTGAGGTTACGTTTTACGGCTAGTAAACCTACTTTAGGCTTTCAGTCT
>JANQHO010000043.1 GCA_028277105.1 Owenweeksia sp.
TACGTTCTGCCTTGCCTGTCTTTATCCACATATCTCTTTTTGAGGCAAATCAACAAACCTTTTCATGCACATAAAACATGTACTTGCTCGTAGGGATACGGCAATTTGCAGAGGAGGCTTTTAAGCGTGAAGGTGTAGACTTTGTTGGTGAGGAGAAAAAAGATAGCTATGTAGAGTTCATTCAAGGCACAGGTGATAAAGCTAAAAAAATAAGAACTCATGTTCCTGATGGTTACGAGTTGACCAAACATAAGTCACAAGGTCAGAAAGTATTCACTGATGGTAAGGATTTCATTTCTCCCGATACAGATGGGCATGGTGGAGGAATTTGGAAAAAAGCAAAAAAAGTGCAGCAGCGCAGCAGTGGGGATATAAAAGAGTTACGTCAAAGTTTGACAATCTTGGAGAAGGCACGTTTTTCACCCCACGTCACCGAAATGAAATACATCCCAGGAGCTAATCCAGAAAGATCAATAGGGCCATCTTTCCAAACTCCCTTTTTAAGGATTTTGCATTCTGACTGTAACAATTCCCAATTAGCACCGGAGGGGACATTGCCACCAATGTAAAGGTAATTGGAAGTTGGATTGGGATAGATATGGATATTTTTAGCATTTTCTTCTAGTGAGAAGTTTTGCATTATAAAGCAAGTTGAAGTATCCTCGCATCCATTCATGTTGATGATCACGGCATAGGAACCATTTTGGGTAGGTGCATAGGATTGATTGGTCGCATTGGGAATAGCCTGGTTATTTGTGCAATCAAGCCACTGATAGGTTCCACCCGTAGAATTTGAAATTAAACTTCCACCGGATATGGTAAGTGTTGTGTCAATGGTTGTTCGATCCAAGTACAGATGGACTAGTGAATCACAACCGTTCACCTGTTTAAGCCGAAAACTTGCTGTGTCCCCAGAGTTAGAATATGTATTACCATCAATCCAAACGATGTGCTCGCATGAGTGAATAGTGTCCCACTGTTCGTATTTTACGGATTGTCGATAGATATCAACTTCCGCTAGGTTAAATGAATCAATGGAAGCAATCATCACTTCGTTTCCATTCATCATTACACATCTCCCAAAGTTACCCCCTACCATTCTATTATTTTGAGCGAGTCTTTTTTGTTCAACAAATTCATTTGTAGATGTATCCCATTTGAACACATATGCGGCTCCAGCTTGGACGAGTGGATTTAAGCCCTTTTCATCTAGTTCCTTCCCCAATGCGCCAACCACAAGCCACTCTCCATCAAAACCTATAGAATTCCCGAACTGATCACCCGGAGCCCAGTCTGATGCAGAAATTCTACCGGTTTCATTCCAAACACCAGCCGTGTTTTCTTCAAACACAACCACGCAGCCACACTTATTACAGAATTGCCCTAGATTAGAACCATACTTGTGTTTATACAGACCTAGGATTGCTTTGCCATTAGCCAATGCCAACGATCTTCCCATTTCATCACCTGAGGCTCTGTGTATACTGACTAGCTTTTGATCGAACGTCCATGTCCCGGAAGAATTCTTTGAAAAAATATATCCTGCACCAGCTTCTGATAATGAATTCTGACCTGATACGTCCAGCGAATGGAAGATGGAACCAACGAGCACTGTAGAATCTTCAAGACTCACGTCATATCCAAAATAATCCAAGCTTTGGTTGTCAGGCGGAGTGATTTTTTGCTCCTCATTCCAAATACCATTGTTTCCTCTGCGAAAAATATAGATTGAACCGCCCTTCTCAATGAATGAGGCTCCAGTGCCGTGATCATCATATTTTGAAGAGATTACGGCATAGTTTCCATCTAAGTCCACGGACCATCCAAACTTATCATCTTGCTGACCATCGCTAGCTGATAGCTTTTGAATCTGATTCCAAATTCCATTCCCATCTCTTTGAAAGATATAGGCAGCTCCACCAGGTGATTGCGAATTATCCCTTTCATGTGAACCTACAATAATGGTAGAATCGCTAACGGCTACAGATAAACCAAATCGTGCTCGGACAGCTGGATCATTGGCATGAATGGTTTGAATGTGTGTCCAAACATCACATGAGTCAAGTTCATAAATCAGCACTTCACCCGCTCCACTTGAGAAGTTAACGGTGGCATCTGGAGAACCTACTACGACCAATCTACCATCCGCATCCAAGATATCCCAATCTGTATTGATTGGTGCTTCTGAACTTATGCTCAATCGCTGTTGCCAGCTCTGAGAATAGAGCGGAATCGAAAGGAGAAACCAAAGTGAAAGAAAAAGTTGAACTAATTTCATTTTGATGATGTTACATTTTTCAAAAGTGAATAAAATTTCCTCAAGGCGCAACTGCACTCAAGAAATTTCAGCAGATCATCAACTATTCTGGAACATTACCAACGTTTACCGTGAAATCTCAATAAATATCATTTAAAGCTTACAATATAACTATTAGTGAAATAGTAAGGTTAACTTTGAATAGCCCAGTGGTTAATTTCAATACACCAACGTGAAATGGAGACTTCGGGTGAGGCATTATGGGGCCAAAAGGAAGTAGTAATCTATGCAGTTGTTTGGGTTTTCTAGGAACATTACTTCAAAGCTATCAATATGCCTTTATCCCCATATCTCTTTTTGAGGCAAATCAACAAACCTTTTCATGCACATAAAACATGTACTTGCTCGTAGGGATACGATTACAATGAGGTACGACCGCATTATGAGCACGGTATTTTCACACCTAATGAAATCCATGTCCACCCCAAACTCAAAAATTGCAAACCAGCTCTTAACGAAGCTATGAAGCATCGAGTGGATATCAATCGCAATCACCGATGCATTATGGGATGTAGATAAGCCAGAAAAGGAAAATTCTACCCATTATCTACCTAAAAAGCGATCGCTTTTTTTCTTTCTTCCAAAATTTCAAAGAACAGATTTAAAATTAGGTTTTATCCGTCAGAAAAAACTGGGTCACCACTATTCAATCCTTCCAAAAAAAACAGACTTCGAAATTTCGAAGTGACTGGTTAAGAAAAGATTGGACTTTTAATAGTTTAATGCTTTAAAAAACAAGGGGCTTGGGAAATTCCCCAACAAGATGCAAGTCCGAAGTGTCAACGGAGTGACTTGCTATCTTGCTCGGAGAAGTGTACAAATGATACATAAACGAGGAGTATGAAGCGCAAATTGAAAAAATAAGCCCTGATATTCTCAATCCCTGAATGAAACGAAACGTCCTATGCACCTTGTATTTACCGAAAACGTGATTTTAAAAACCCCTATCTTTGTATAACAACGATAAGAACCATGGATTTAGCAGCCAGGAAAAATAAATTTATTGAACAGTTCATGAAGCTCACCAGCTTGAAAAAGATCAGGCGCTTAGAGGAAGTGTTGCACAGTGAAATGAATGAAGGGGAAGAGATTGTGGCACATACCGTTACCGGTGAACCCCTGACTAGGGAGCAATACCTGGAAGACTTAAAGGAAGCCGAAGCTGAAATTGAACGCGGAGAGTTCATCACCCATGAGGAACTGAAGAAAGAAGTCCGTACATGGGGAAGGTAGTCTGGACCAAAAGGTCACGGTCTTCATTAAGAAAAATTTGGGAGTTTTATGCAGAAAAGGATACCAGGGCCGCAGACCGGATCATTGAAGAGATCATATCTACTGCTGAAAACATAAAATTTGGGGATCAGTATCAAGCTGAGGAGATTTCAGGAGGAAAATATCGCAGGGCAGTTGTCAGACATTTTAAAATTGTCTATCTGGTAAAGGGAAAAAACCTTGAGATTTTAAGGGTTTTTGATGCCCGTCAAGACCCTAAGAAATTGAAATAATAAGCACCTAAAAATGAAGCAAAAGCAATAAATGTTTCTGCTTTTTCGTTTATTTTGGAATGTGGTCAACCTGTCAAATCAAAGCTGTTCTTTGAAATACTGTGAAAACACTATAGGGTGTTACCCTTTCGGGATGATTATGCCTAATAGGAACTATAACGCTGGAAGCTACAGATACGGGTTCCAAGGACAAGAGCAGGATGACGAAATTAAAGGGGTTGGGAATAGCCTAAGTTTTAGATTTAGAATATATGATCCCAGAATTTCCAAGTTTTTAAGTGTTGACCCTCTTACTAAAAGTTACCCCTGGTTTACCCCTTATCAATTTGCCGGTAATACCCCGATCCAAGCCATAGATATAGAAGGAGTAGAAAACTTACACTATACCTTTACAATGTTTTTGCTTGAGACAAAGTTAAGAATTAGTAAATGGCGGGATGAAACGAGAGATGGTATTAGGGAATACTCACAAGGAGCAACAGGGACAGCAGATGTAAACAATGAATATGTGCCAGAATCTGTTCAAAGTCAAGTAAACCAACAGCAACAAATTCATGGGGGTGTCGACTCCCCCAAAAATAGTACCGTTAGGCCTGCGGTGTCGACTTCCCATTGTTAGTACTGTCGACAACATTACATATCTGTTTCGGCTTTGATATTTTCCAGGGCTTTTTCAAGGTTTGAGAGGCTGGTATATCCCCTGGTAACCAGGTAAGCATGTTTACCTTGGCGATAAACCACGGAAGGGAAGCCCTGAATGCCCCAGTGAGCTACCACCTTAAATTCTTCCCGGGTGAGTTCCACAAACTTTGGCTCGGTCATCATTTTTTCAAAAGCCTGTGGATCGATGTCAAAATCGGCAATACATCTGAGGTAAGTATCCATTTCTGCCACAGGGAGGCCTTCGCTGTAAATAGCTTTTTGCAGCCGGGCAGCAAAAGCAATGGACTCCAGGGGTTTAAAACTTTTAAAAACACATAGGGCTACGGCAGGCGGCAGGGAACTGAACATAGCCGAACCTTCTTCCAGTAAGTCTAAAAAAGGATGGCCGAATTTTACCCCTGTCATATCTTCCACTCTTTTGTAAGCTTCCTTTATATAAGCGGCCGATTCACCGATAGGGCCTTCTCTTTCCCCCAGTAACATACCACCGGAAAGCACGTTAAACTGATAATCGTCCCGGTGATTTCTCCAAAATTCCTGGATAACGGGACTGAAACCATAACACCAGCCGCAAAGGGCATCGTAGATGTAATAAATGCTTGGCTTTTCCATAATTTACTAATTAAGAATGAGGTTACGGGTAGCAGATATATAAATATAAAGCTTTCTATTTTTGCAAAATGACAAATGAGGAGAAGGATTTGGTAGAACATGGGCTGAAAGTTCCCCTGATGGAAGAGTTTTACACCATACAGGGAGAAGGTTTTCACACCGGCAAGGCCGCTTATTTTATAAGGGTTGGAGGCTGTGATGTGGGTTGCCATTGGTGTGATGTGAAAGAAAGCTGGAATCCCGAGCTTCACCCGCCTACAGATGTAAATCTTATTGCAGAGAACGCGAAAAAATACTCCGATACGGTAGTAGTTACCGGTGGAGAGCCTCTGAGCTGGAATATGACTCCTCTTACCGATGCTTTACACCAAAAAAATATACAGATACACATCGAGACTTCCGGGGCTTATGCGCTAAGCGGCAGTTGGGAATGGATATGCCTGTCGCCCAAAAAGACCAAACCTCCGGTCAGGGAGATCTACCAGCTGGCCGATGAATTAAAAGTAGTTATTTACAACCGGCACGACTTTAAATGGGCAGAAGAGCACGCGGCCCTGGTCAACGAGAAGTGTCACCTTTTTTTACAGCCCGAATGGGGAAGGAGGAAAGAGGTGATGCCTTTAATATCAGACTACGTGATGAAAAATACCCGTTGGAGGATCAGCCTGCAGTCTCATAAATACATCGGTATACCTTGATACTCAGCTCAGCCCAGCTCAAGTTCCTGTTTCTTGTGTTTTATGATGAATTTATGACCTTCACGAGCTAGTTCTGTAGTGGGGAATATTTCCCGGGCTTCCTCAAGTAAAGGGGTAAGGTCTTTGTAGCGGACGGAAAAATGACCGATGATCAGATTTTGAGCATTTACTTTTAAAGCCATACCAGCCGCTTGACGGGCGGTACTATGGGTAGTTTCTGCCGCCCTGCTGGCGTGTTCTTCCGCAAAGGTGGCTTCGTGGTATAAGAGGCTGGGGTTTGAAAAAAAATCACGCAGGTTTTCAACCGGCAGAGTATCGGTACAATAGGCATAACTGAGAGGCTCGTCAGCCGGATCGGTGAGCGCTTCATTGGCAATGCGGGTACCTTCTTCATTGATCCAGTCTTCCCCCTGTTTAATCTTTTTTAACTCACTGACAGGGATATTGTATTGGGTAAGGGCGCTTTTTTTAATGTGCCTGGGGCGGGCTTTCTCTTCAAATAAAAAGCCGCAGCAATCCAATTTGTGTTGCAGGGGAAATGAATGGACCTTTATTTTTTCATCTTCAAAAATGCTTTCCTTCTCTTTCATGTTAAGGGGGTGAAAGTTAAGCGGAAACTTAAGCCAGGTAGCAGAAGCGCTGAGAATAGTCTGAATTACTTTTTTTAACTCTGCAGGTGCATAGATGTGCATTTCCCTTTGCCGGTCGAGCAAATGCAGGCTAGTTAGCAAGGGAACCAGGCCAAAAAAGTGATCACCGTGCAGGTGACTGATCAAAATGTGATTGATCCTTCCAAAACCGATGTTGTTTTTGCGCAATTGTACCTGGGTCCCCTCCCCACAGTCGATCAGGAAATGGCGGTTGGCCAGAGTTAAAAACTGTGACGTAGGATGACGATTTACTAGTGGAATAGCTGAATTAGAACCTAAAACGGTCAATTCGAGATAATCCATCAGCGGTGTATCACAAATCTGCCGGAGCCTCGCTGATCATCCGTTTGGAGTTTGTAGTAATACACTCCCGGTGAATAATGCCCTATTTCAATGGGTAAAGTATTTTCACCTGCATTTAATTGATAAGTGGCAGACCTGACCGCCTGGCCTACCGAATTGCTTATCAACAAGGTAATCTCTTCTGGTTTAATGGCATTAAGTTCAAGGAAGGCCATATCATTTGATGCCGGATTGGGATAAAAACGAGCCTGTAAAGCACCACTTGATTTTTCTTCCAGGCCAATAGAAGCCTTTGTTACCAGGTAATAGTCTCTTAAAGTGTCCTGTAAAGCGAAAGGAAAAATAATAACGGCACCCAGTTCTATAGCAACTTGTAATTCAACAGAATCGGGCACGGTAGGCGTACCAAACATATTGGCACAACCGTAGCTGCCTCCTGCAAAGTAACAGCTGTCATTGCTGCAGTCGTAGTTAAAAGCAGAGGGAAGCCCCATGAAATCAACCACTTTTACATAGTCTATAGCGGCCGTATTAGCTCCAATGGTAGTATCGGCAGGTATAAAGAACTGCAGGGTTTCATCATAAGGCTGGCCTACATAAGCGTAGGGTAAAATCACTACATCCCGGCCTCCGACATTGTGGATGGTGCTACCGGCAGGGGGCACTACTAATTGGTTAATAGTCGTATCGGGAACGCATTGGGCATTGATACCTTCAAATGATAATACAGCGAGAAAGAGAAGTAGAAATTTTTTCATGAAAGAGGGTTTTGAGTTTGAAATGGCAAGATAAACAAAAACAAATGTTTACTTGATAGACAATGAGTAGCTGAGCTCCTAAAAACTCATCTTTCTTTTGGAAGCCAGCAGATAAAGCACCGCCATGCGGATAGCTACCCCGTTCTCAACCTGGTTGAGAATAATGGCCTGGTCACTGTCTGCTACTTCGCTGGTAATTTCCACTCCGCGGTTGATAGGCCCGGGGTGCATAATGGTTACTGGCTTGCTGAGTTCGTTTAATAACTTCATATCAACACCAAACTGCTGTACATACTCTCTTATAGAGGGAAAATATTTGATGTCCTGCCTTTCGTGCTGTACCCTGAGCATATTGGCAATATCACACCATTCCAAGGCTTCGCGAAGGCTATGGCTTACTTTTACTCCCAAACTGTCTATATGTTTGGGAATTAGGGTGGTAGGACCGCAAACCATTACTTCTGCTTCCAGGAGCTTAAGGCAAAAAATGTTAGACAGGGCTACCCTGGAGTGCAGAATATCGCCCACAATGGCAATTTTTTTACCTTTTAGATCACCGTATTTTTCGCGTATGGAATAAGCGTCAAGCAAGGCCTGGGTAGGATGTTCATGCGCTCCGTCACCGGCATTTATGATAATACTTTCAACATTTTGAGAAAGGAAAACGGCAGCTCCGGGATTGGGATGGCGCATTACCACCATATCCACCTTCATGGACAGAATGTTATTGACCGTATCTACCAGGGTTTCACCCTTGCTGACTGATGAAGAGGAAGCAGAGAAGTTAATGACATCAGCAGACAAACGTTTTTCGGCCAGTTCAAATGATAAACGGGTACGGGTGCTGTTTTCAAAGAACAAGTTGGCTACAGTTATATCGCGCAGGGAGGGCACTTTTTTAATGGGCCGGTTGATTACTTCCTTGAACTGATCGGCTGTTTGAAAGATTGTGCCAATGTCCTCTTTCGTCAGATATTTAATTCCCAGCAAGTGGTCAACGCTCAATTCACTCATTCTTAGGTTTTATGAGGTATACACAATCTTTTTCATTTTCTTCTTCCCATTCTACCAATACTTTCTCTGAAGCTATAGAATCCACTCTTTTACCGCTGTAAGTAGGTTGTATGGGCAATTCCCTGGAAAACCTGCGGTCGATCAATATCAACAGTTCAATCGAACTGGGCCTGCCAAAGGAAAGGATAGCATCTAAAGCAGCTCTAACGGAGCGCCCGGTAAAGAGCACATCGTCTATAAAAACAACTTTTTTGTCTTCCAGTAAAATATCAATTACCGTTTGATTGGCGTGTAGGGGAGAGTCTCTTCTGCGAAAATCATCCCGGTAGAAAGTGGTATCCAGTTGCCCGTAAGCAGGAGCAGTAATGCCTTTTTCTTTCAATTTCAGCAACAGCCTCCGGGCTACGTTGATCCCCCTGGGCTGTAAACCAATTAACACGGTATTGGAAAAATCCTCGTGGTTCTCAATTAGCTGACAGGCTAAGCGATTCAGAATGATATCTATAGAATGACTATTGAGAAGTTCTTTTTTTACCATTAGCTAATGATCGGACAAAGTTAGTATTTTAAAGAAATGTCATCTCCAGCTTTTTAAACTCTCTTTCCACGTGATGCCATCAAAATTACCTGAACTCATCAGTAGCAGAGCCTTTTTTTTATTTCCTGTCATAGCTGCATTCATAGCTGCCAAAAGCTCCTGAGAAGAAGTAACCACCTTTAAATTAGCGGGGTTACCAAAAGCAAGCTTAACTTCTTCAGGGCTGAGATCGGGCAATTTTTTATGTTTTACTACCTCTGGGCTGTAATAGACGAGGGCAAGATCGGCAAGAGAGAGGGTATCTTTATATCCCCCGATAAAATTGGGGTTCAAACTGCTGAAAGTATGTAACTCCAAAGCTGCGATTAACTGTTGGTCAGGATGCTTTTCCCTTACGGCTTGCACGGTAGCCTTCACTTTTGAAGGGGCGTGGGCAAAATCGCGATAGACAAAAAGATCATTTTGACTTTCCAATATTTCCAGTCTGCGTGAAGCACCGGTAAAAGAAGCGATAGCCTCGTAAAATTGTTCATCGGTACACCCCATCTGGTTGCAGATCCAGCGCGCTCCTTCCAGATTATTCATATTGTGCCTGCCAAAGATTGCCAGCGGGATATCGCCTTCTGGTGTTTGTAGAATAGTTTTCCCATTTTCCATTTGGTATAAGGGAGTATTGTAAGAGAATCTTTTGATTTCATTAGCCGTATTCTCCACTACATCAATAATTTCGGGATCAGCTTCATTGTAAACAATTACCCCTCCGGGTTCTATGTGGTTCAGTAAGAGGGCGAACTGGTGTTTATACTCCTCATAAGTTTTGAAAACGTTGATATGATCCCACGCAATGCCGGACAACAACGCAATATTTGGCCGGTAATGCAGAAATTTAGGTTTAAGGTCAATTGGGGAAGACAGGTACTCGTCACCTTCCAGCAAGATGAATTCGTTGTGATCGGTGAGCTTTACCATAGTATCAAATCCTTCCAGTTGGGCGCCAACCATAAAGTCGCATTCTATATTATTGTATTGCAGAGCGTGTAAGATCATAGCGGTGATTGTAGTTTTGCCATGACTTCCGGCAATCACTACCCGTGTTTTGTTCTTGCTTTGCTCGTAAATAAATTCGGGATATGAAACAAGCTTAAGCCCCAGTTCACGGGCTTTTAACAATTCGGGATTATCGGCCCGGGCGTGCATTCCGAGGATGACAAAATCCAGATCAGAAGTGATTTTTTCCGGGAACCAGCCATTTTTTGAGGGAAGTAGTCCTAATTTATCCAGACGGGAGCGGGAAGGCTCAAATATTTCATCATCACTTCCGCTTACTTCAAAACCCTTGTTGTGTAGCGCTATGGCCAGGTTGTGCATGGCACTTCCGCCTATTGCTATAAAGTGTACTTTCATCAACTCTTGTTGTATGGGGGCAAAGCTATAAAACCAGGGAATTTAAGGGATCATTAATTCTGTTGTGCAGACAACGCTCCAATCATATTATTAGTGAATTTATAAGCTATATGAATATCACTGGAATCACTATGGGTTTGGTTTTCAGTTATGAAATCTATGGGATTATCCGGTGAAGCGAATAATTTATCCAAGTTTACATTCACCTGAATGGTAGTGTTTTTACCAGTACTCAAAGAAAAATTTCCCGGAATAGCAGCTTCAGTATACATCGAATCGGTACCGGTATGATAGGCCAGCTGAAAATCTACATTACTTTGCAGTTTACCGCTGGTGTCTGCAATACCTTCGAATTTCACAAAGAAATATTTTAACCAGCCCCAATGCATATTTTGATAAAAATGCAGGATATGATCCTGATCAAAGCTGCCAGGATCAGAATTGTTGATCTCAGGGGTTAGCCCAATTCCAAAAGCCAATGAATTATAAGTAGTACTTTTCAATATTTCGATTTCTACGTAGTTATCATCCTCAGATCCTACGTTCAACAGGGCTAAGTTTTGTATAGATAGCTCATTGCCGTTGTTGTTTACCAGTTTCATATCTGTGAAATAGACTTTAAAAATTTTGACCATCAGGTCGTGGCTATTGGGTAAACTGACAATCTCATATGGCGAAACCGGTTCTCCGCCTGAAGTGAGATTGAACTCTATTCTTAGCTTGGCAGGTTCCGAAGGCTTGCCATCTTTGTCTTTGCTACAGCTGATTACCAAAGTAAGTATTATGGCTAATAAGAGGAATTTTATCTTCAAAAAATTCATTACAATCTCATTTATAATAAGATGGTTCAACAAAGGAAACCACAGTTTAAACCGATCCTGCCAAAGGATTAAACTTCTTTGAGTGGAAGTACCAGCTTGTTAATACCTCACTATCTTACTCCTGCTGCCAATTACTTGGCACTTAATTCTGGCTCGCAGAGAGTGCTTTGATCATATTGGCAGTAAATTTATAAGCCACATGAATATCTACGGGTTCGCTGTGAGTTTGATTTTCGGTTGCAAAATCTATGGGGTTTTCCTGGGAAGCAAATAACTCATCCAGGTTTACATCAACTTGGATTATATTATCGTTACTGGTATTTACTGAAAAATTTCCTTTAATGGTAGCTACTGTATACAAAGGGTCTGTACCGGTATGATAGGCTAGTGGAAAGTCTGCGCCACTTTGCAATTTACCCGTGGAATCTGCAATACCTTCAAACTTGATGAAGCGGTATTTTAACATATTCCAGTACATATTCTGGTAGGTGGAAAGAGGATGGGCTCTTTCAAAGCTACCTGGGTCAGAATCGTTAACTTTTGGGGTGAGCCCGATACCGAATGATAAAAGAGTATAGGAACCAGCTTCTGATATTTCGGTTTCTACGTAATTCTCATTTTCTGCTCCTATATTCAGCAGGGCTAACTCTTGTATAAGCAGCTCATTCCCAAAGTTGTCAACTAGCTTTACATCGGTAAAGTAGGTTTTAAATACAGAGACCATCAGGTCATATCCATTGGGCAAAGTGGTAATTTCATTCAGTGAAACCTGCTCTCCTCCAGAGGTAAGATTAAATTCGATTTTTAGTTTTGTCGATTCTACAGGTTTTTTATCGTCATCATCATCTTCACAAGCGGTAATTATTGTCATTGCGAATATCGCAATCAATAAAAAGGGTTTTATTTTTAATACATTCATCATAACATCATTTAAAATAGTCCTATACTTAGTTCGTTAACCATCAGTTTAGCCAGGGCAAAATCAATAGCATTAGTTGTATCTGATACTACAAAAGGAGTATTAGTAATATTAATAACATCCAGAACAGGCTTAAAGTCTACTACCATAACCAGGCCAGCATTCCTTTCTTTGCTAACAGCAAAATTGAGTTGGGTGCTTTCAAAATTTTCAGTGAGCATATAGGTGCCCAATTCATAGGCAAACCTTATGTTACCCAAAGTATCATCGGGATTAGTTAGGTCAAAAGCCTTGCCCGTTATAACTAAAAAGTTGTAACCGTAAATATCATTTCGCATAATGCCCAATTCATTGAGAGGACTTTCACTGTCCAGGCTATTTTGTCTGGCAAATTCGGTAGAAAGGGAATCCAACCCAACATTAATCCCGTACCTTCCACTGTATCCTCTTGGTGGCAGCTGATATATAAGCCTGTTTTTATTATCGAGATCATAAAGGCGATAATTGCCTTCTGTTGTTATGGTATCCGTTTGATTTTCTACTATATAAAAATCAGAGATAAGCAGCTTCAAGTCTTCTATAAAAAACCTGTTGCCCTGGGAATTGGTGTATATACTGTCTTTGTATAATATTTCATCTCCGTAAAGCAGAGAGGCTCCCAGGGAAACATTTTCAGAAGGAGGTACTTCATTATTACCAGTGAGATCTTTTTCCTTACAGGCCAGGGTAAAGACAATGAAGCTTGCGAACAAGCCAGATTTTAAAACAGATTTATTCATAATAACAAAAATAGTTTTAAAACAATAACAGTCAATACAAAAGTAGTTGGCCAGCAATTGTATTTAGTTAACGTTTAACGGGCAAACTTAGTTGACAGGGGGAGTGATTTTCTTAAACTTATCGAATTTTTCAGATTGTTGTATGCTGTCCATTATCCTTTCGAGTATTTTAGCAGTTGATTCGTCATAGTCAATTTCCAGAGGTTCTTTGAAGTGAATGGAGAGGCTTACTCCTTTTTTCTTTAAGAACAGACCCTTTTTGTCAAAAGCTCTTCTGAAACCATCAACAACAACAGGGACCACCACTGGTTTGGCTTCTTTTATAATATGAGCTGTGCCACGCCTGCCGGGGACAAAAGGCCTGGTAGTTCCCTGGGGAAAGGTGATCACCCAACCGGAGTTAAGAGCTTTGTAAATTTTGCCAATATCCCTGGGATCCACGCCCCTGTCTATTTCTTTTCCCGCTTCCCGCCAGCTTCTTTTGATGGAAACAGAACCTACGTAAGCAAAAAGTTTTGGAAGAATTCCGGCTTTCATGGTTTCCTTGGCAGCTATAAAGTAAACGTTGATCTTGGGGTTGAGTAAATACCAGGGAAAATTGATGCGGTCGTAAACTCCCCACTTGGCACAGCCAAATACCTGATACATGCCTGTTACATCGGCAAAATAGGTTTGGTGATTACTTACGAACAAAACATTTTTGAGAGGGAGTTTTTTTAATATTCTACTCCCTCTGACTACTGTTTTATTAGCTATGTTAAAGCGGTAGTAAGCAATACAGCCAAAAACAAAGATGAGAACCCTCTTTATGAAAAGAGAGTTGCCAAAAGCGTCAAAGAGTTTTAGCTTCATGAGATTCCTCTAAATGGCTGTGTTGCCAAATATATAACTATCACAGATTTTATAATTCAGTGGTAAACATCTCCCGCAGTTCGCTGATCATCATAGCTGTAGCTCCCCAAATAATCTTATCCCCCACAGGAAAAACCGGAACCTTGATCTTAAAACCACGGGTGCTGATCTCTTGTTCCCGGATGGCTCCCCTGCTTAATAATTGATTGAAATTTACCTGCAGGATTTGTTCTACTTCGCTTTTTTGTCGGGTAAAATTGTAAGTTTTATCATTGATTATACCTAGGTAGGGGTGAACAAGAAAATTGGAAGGAGGAATATAAAGGGAGGTAATTTTACCCATAACACTGATGTTAGAAGGAGAAATACCGATCTCTTCATACGTTTCGCGTAGAGCCGTATCCATGAAATTACGGTCTTTTTCTTCCCTTTTCCCCCCCGGAAAACTGATTTGACCGGAATGTACCCCCTGGTATTGGGGCCTGAGGGTTAAGATCAGATTGGGCTTTTCATCCCGGTTGGCAAAAAGAGCCATTACAGCGGCTTTTTTTACCTTATTTTCATCCAGTTTTTCCAGGTCAGTTTGCCCCCTGCCCAACGGAGCCATTTTGTATTGGGCCTCCCTTCCTGGCAGGGGAAGTTTGATGCGCTTTTTCAGCTTTTCTTCAAACTCTTGGAATGTCAACTACAACAGTTCTTGCTTATTGGTAGTAACCATAAAGAATTCACCGGTTTGAGGTGAACTGCCTTTTACTGTACTATTGGATATACTCATCAGGGCTATTCCACTTTTACGGTCAAAAGTGATATTTCCATTGGTTTCGGCTTCTAAGTTTTCCCCTTCCAGAATTTCGCTGTTAGCAGACTTTAAACTCACCATTACCTGTTTTTTGGTAATATCACTCACAGTGAGGTTTAAAGTAGCTTCTGTTCCTTGTACGGCCTTGGTGTCTGTCCAGCTGTAGCCTTTGGATATTTGCTCTTTAGGCAATTCTACGAACAAATTATTCACCACACTGGCTATACTAACAGGTTGACCGGTTTCTTCTGGCTTCTCGATTATTTGCCCTTGCTGGTTTACTTTTATAGTGGCAGGGCTATTCAACAAACCGTTGAACTGTTGCTCTATCATCGCGGTCATAGGATTGGAAGGGTCGGGATTATCAGAATCATAGTCCACGGTCATACCAGATGCCTCCTGGTTTACTACTATCCGGGTTATTTCAATTTCAATAGTGTGTATGCCATCACGGCTTTTGTCTGCAACTTTCTGGCTCATTTCCATCATAACTTTCATACTCATCATTTTTTGAGTGAGCGTTGCATCAGCGAAATACTGAATGTCAGCAGTAGACTTGAAGTTATAGGTTTTCCCTTTTTCGAGATTGAGCTTGAGTTCAACCCCTGAAGGTGCTGAAGCATAGGTGGTTACCGATAATAAAAAAATAGTGAACAGACTTAAGACTTTTAGTGTTTTCATGGAGACTTTTTTATGAGGCTGCAAATTAGCAAAAGCTTTTCAAAATTGTCTTTGTTGTGACAACATCTAATAAGATTGGTTTATTAGTTTTGTCTTCAATATTTAAAAAAACTATATATGACGTTCACGCAACTTCAATATCTCATCGCAGTAGACAACCACCGGCATTTTGCCAGAGCGGCAGAAGCATGTTTTGTAACGCAACCTACCCTCAGTATGCAAATACAAAAGCTGGAAGAGGAATTAGGTATATTGTTGTTTGATCGCAGTAAGCATCCGGTAAGGCCAACGGCTATAGGTGAACAGATCATTAAACAGGCCCGTACGGTAGTCCACGAAACAGAACGTATTCATCAAATTTTACAGGAATCAAAGAATCAATTGGAAGGCATTTTCAAATTGGGGATCATACCTACTATGGCCTCCTCCCTGGTACCGCGTTTTATCAGCAGGTTTCACAGCAAGTATCCCAAAATCCAATTGCAGATCCAGGAATTGCAAACCCAGCAGATCATAGAAATGTTGAGGCGTGACGAATTAGATGCCGCTGTGCTGGCCACTCCTCTTGAAGAAAAAGGCATTATAGAAAAACAATTGTTTTACGAGCCCTTTATGGCTTTTATACCCGAAAATCATCGCCTCAGCAAAGAAGCATTTATCACTAATTCGGAACTGGATATCAACGACATTTTATTGCTGAATGAAGGGCACTGTTTTCGCAACAGTATTTTAAACCTTTGTAATAAGTTACCTTCAAAGGGCCAGCGGCCTATAGAACTCGAAAGCGGTAATTTTGAAACTTTGATACGACTCAGCAAAAAAGGTTTTGGTATGACTCTTATACCTTACCTGCACGCCATTGACCTTCCCAAAGAAGATCAAAAATACATTAAGCCGATAGCAGAGCCCAAGCCTTCCCGTGAAGTAAGCATAGTATATACCAGGGCGGAACTCAAAATAAAAGTAATTGAAGAGCTTCATAATATTATAAGAGATTCGGTACCGGAGAAATTGTTGAAGGAAAAAAATGAGGTGATCAGTCCTTTAGCATCCTAAACACAAGATGGATTTAGCTGTTATAGAGCACAATGCTTAAACAAATTCCCATATTTCCACTCAATATCTTTTTGCTTCCGGGTGATTATACCCAGCTGTATATTTTTGAAGAACGCTACAAACAACTGATCAATGATTGTCTTGAAAACCAGATAGGATTTGGTATAGCCTATACCAATACTCTAAATGCAAAGAATTATGGCTCGCTGGTAGAGGTAGTAGAAGTAGTAAAACGGTATGAAGGAGGTGAGATGGACATTATTATTAAAGCTACAGGAGTTTTCAAGTTGGGTAAATACTACTTGCAAAAAGAAAATAAACTTTATCCGGGTGGTGAAGTGGAATTTTTAAAAACGGTACAAAATCACCAGGCCAGCGAAGACCTGGTAAGATGTTTTAAAAAATACCTTCTTACTCAAGAAGGGATTAACTCAAAACTGATAACCAGCAACAACTTAGGTATTTACGATATTGCGAATGAGCTTTACATGAATGATTACGAAAAGCTCGAACTGATGGATATTCAGACTTCCGATTTGATTGATCAATACTTATTGAATTACATTCGCTACCTTGAATTACTCCAACAACAGGAAAAAAGTGTATTCCAAAATATTTATCTCAACTAAAACATTCGGCAGCCTCCTTCTGTGTTTTTTGTTTTCCTGCAATAACCCTGACACGACAAACAGAAGGGATGGCAATCCTGCTGAGGCTGATACACAGAAAGCTTTGCAATTGCAGCAGGAAAAAGAAAAGCCCGTTCCACAGACCAATAAAACAGTTGAGGGTTTTTTAATGGATTTTGGCCGGAAAAACCCGGAAACCAAAGCAGTAATTATAACGCCAAAGGGAGAAATAGTGATCCACTTATTTGAGAATACCCCTCTCCACCGGGCCAATTTCGTTTACCTGGCCAAACAAGGATATTTTGATGGGACCTGGTTTTATCGGGTAAGTGCCGGTCATGTTATACAGGCAGGTGACAATGATGAGCCTGAAACGGTTAAAAAGCGGGAAAAGCTGGGAGATTACAGCATTCCGGCTGAATTCAACAAAGGCCACTATCATCTCAAAGGCGCTGTAGCAGCCGCCCGTAACTATAAAAATAATCCTGCAAAGCGATCCATGCCCTTTGAGTTTTACATCAACTTAGGCAGAAAGTATAACCGGGCTGAATTGAAAGCCCTGGAAGGGAAATACAATATCAAGCTTTCTCCCGGGCAGATCGATGCCTATTCTGCTTCAGCTGGCTCACCTCATCTGGATGGCGAACACACCGTTTTCGGAGAGGTGATCAGTGGCATGGAGGTAGTAGAGGAGATCAGCAGGGTTGAAGTAGACGAAGGGGAGTGGCCTCTCATGAATATTCCCATTACCGTTAGGGTAGAATAGACTAGAAAAAAGCTCCGTAAAAAAGGTAAACGTAAAGCGAGATAACAAGCAGGCTGATAAAATTTAATACAAAGCCGGCCCTTATCATTTCCTGCATCTTAATTTTTTTACTGGCAAACACTATAGCGTTCGGAGGAGTGGCTATGGGGAGCATAAAAGCACAACTGGCCCCCAGGGTAAGGGGAATGGCTAATTGCAATTCGGGAACGTTAAAGCTTTTGGCAATAATTAAAGAAATGGGGATAAATACGGTAACCAGGGCTACATTTGACATAATCTCTGTGAGAAAGATGGAAAAAGCGGCTACTACGAGAATCAAAACGAAAAGTATGTCGATATTACTCTGACTGATCCAATCGCCTATCAGATTGATGATGCGGGTGACTTCCAGGCCCTTGGCCAGGGCTAATCCTCCTCCAAAAAGTAGTATAATGCCCCAGGGAAGTCGGGTAGTATCTTCCCATTCGAGCAAGCGACCGTTGTTTTTTCCAGCCGGAAAGGCAAAGAGTAAAACTGAAGCAATCACAGCAATCATAGGATCGGATATGTTTTCCAGGCCAGGGAGCCTGCTGAGAGGAGATCTGAATATCCACATCAGGGCTGTGGCAGTAAAAATTGCGATTACCCTTTTTTCGCCAGTTGAGGGCTTTCCCAGCTTTTTCCATTCCCGATCGATGAGTTCCCGGGCCCCGGCCAGTTTCTTGATTTTTACCGGGTAAATAAAATAAGTATTGACTAAATAAGCTAATACCAGTAATAATATAACTAGAGGAAGGGCAAACCCCAACCAGTTTATAAAAGTGATCTCTGTTTGCAATTGTTCCTGTACTATACCGGCCAATACGAGATTGGGCGGAGTCCCTATCAGAGTAGCCATGCCTCCTATATTGGCAGAGTAAGCCAAACCCAAAAGCAAAGTGAGGGCAAAATTTTTACCGTCTTTACCATCGTCAATGCTATTTTTTAGAAGGGCTATTACCGATAATCCTATAGGCAACATCATTACTGTAGTGGCAGTATTACTGATCCACATGGAAAGCAGGGCGGTAGCTGCCATAAAGCCCAAAAGGATGGATGAAGGTTTACTGCCGCTGATCCTCAATAGGTTAATAGCAATTCTTTTGTGAAGGTACCACTTCTCAATGGCCAGGCCGAGAATAAAACCTCCCAGGAAAAGAAAAATTACCGGGCGGGAATAATTAACAGCAGTTAACTTAAAGCTTTCTATCCCGCATAAAGGGAATAAAACAAGGGGCAGGAGAGCTGTAACACCTATGGGTACGGCCTGGGTGATCCACCAACTGAGCATCCAGGCTGCTATAGCCAACATTCTGATTTGTACGGAAGAGGAGTTGCCTAACAAGAGGATCAATACAAAAAGTAAAGGCCCTGCTAAGAGGGCCGCAATTTTGTTGAGGGTGGTCTTATCCATTAGCCCGGTTTAAGAAGAGGACTAATATATAAAAGCTTTACCCTGCCTTACGCTGAAGAATAAGTGACGAAATAAGCGAAATAATAAGGCCGATGAAGAACACACTGGATGCCATTACAAAAGCGTAGAGGTAAGAATTGCTCATCATGGGGCCGTATTCTTTCAATTCAGCCATTTTCAGTTCTCTTTCTGCTTCACTCGTAGCATTTTCCATCAGGCAGCCTTCGTAATAAACGGCAAAGTCCGATAAGAAGTTAGGTTCTATCACTTCGTAGAGCAAAACATTGAAAAAATAAAAGATCACACTGGCAATCAAAGTGATAATCACGGAGGTACGCAGGCCTCTGAGAAAGCTGAAGCTTTGTTCTTCCAATTGATTGCGGTAAGCCCTGGTGCCGAAAAAGATGGGAATGAGGGATAACACCATGGTAGTGTAGCCGATTACTTCGCTGCTCTTCATGGAAGAACAGTCCCATTCCGACCAGTCGCTGAAAAGAAAAGGGCCTAAAAAGAGGATGGATACTAGTAATCCGCTAAGAATGCTGTAATTGCGTATTGCTTTGTTCATGTTTGTATGAGTTTAATTTTGGCTTCAAAGGAATGGTGTGGGTCTGAAAACAGCTTCACTCTAAAGAATGATTTGAGGTTTTCCTACTAAAGTAGGATTAATCTACGGGATGATATTGAGTCCCGTGGCAATAGACACAGCCTGTGTCCTGCGCTTTACATCGAGTTTTACGAGCAGGTTGGAAACATGGGTTTTTACCGTGTTTTCCGATACGTGCAACTCATCGGCTATTTCTTTATTGGAATACCCTTTGGCAATACACAGCAGAACTTCGTATTCACGGGGAGATATTCCCAACTCGGCAATTTTTTTCTGATCGGGTTCAAAAGGAGATGATGTGGGTGGTGGGGTCTTGCTGAATTGGCGGCCAAAATAAATACCTGTGGCTATTGATATAAAGGCTACTACCCCCAATATGTATTCGAGAGAGTTATTGTCGCTTCTGTACCAATAATGTGATAACTGGAAAAGCATGAGCAAGGCAAATGCCATTAATCCGTAAAAGATCAGAAGCCGTTTCATAACAGCTAAAATATAAATCCCGCATTCAATTTAAAGCAAAGGCGGTCATGCTCTTTTCAAAATCCATTTTGGATCATGTTCAGCCCCTTCATAACCAAATCTTTATCTGACCATATAATAAAATGGTTCATATTTTCTTTCATCAGGAGTTTGGTATGGGCATTCCTGGCTTTTTCCTTGAGGTATTCTGCGGAGCGGTAATCTACCAGCATGTCTTCCCGCCCCTGTATAATGATCAATTTTTTCCGGTATTCAATCAATTTGTCTTCCAGTACAGGGAGGTCTTTTCCCAGTGCCCACATTTCCCGGCTGCTTACCACCAGATCATTGCTGATAAGCCATTGCACCGGAGTATAGCGCACAGCGTAATTGTACCAACGGGGATTTTGATAAGGGGCTGCGACAGTTCCTGCTATCAGCACAACCCCTTTGGTAAAAGCCTGGTGATCAACCCCGATCTGCATGGCCAGACCTCCTCCGTAGGAATGCCCGGCTACAATGCAACCGCTTTTACAATGCTTTTCCATGATGGGACCGATAAACCGGCTTTGCTCTGCCATGGAGTATTTTCCTTTTAGGGTAGTCTTGTTATAGCCGGGCCGGTCTACTGCTATGGCGTAATAATTTTCCAGCAGCCCGGTTTCGGTTATTAAAGCGGTAAAAGCGTCCCAGCTTCCCGGAGAGCCATGTATGAGAAGTACAGGAGGGTTTTTTGCATCGCCAACCGTTACATAATGCAATTTACCTTCTTCGAGTTCAATGTAGTGATCTGTAACCTGATAACCTGTGCTGTCAAAAGCTACAGCTATTTCCTCATCGCTGAGCGTAAAGCTGAATAAATTGGTAGAGACCAGAAGTCCTATTAGTATTGCCACCATTATTAAAAGACCTTTGATGCTGAAAATAGCCCGTAAAAATTTCAATTCCCGTTCGGTTAGTTAAATTAGCGCGTTTCTAAAAATTGAAATTAATCATAAAGATGAAAAGATTTACGAGTTTTTTTACGGTTTTACTGAGTGTAAGCCTGTTTACACTGCGCGCTCAGGACGACCTGATCAATAAGGTAAAGGACAATGGCAGCGACCGGGCTGATTTTAATTTTGAAACGGTAATTGACTTGGAGGCGACCCCGGTCAAAAATCAGGGTAGGAGTGGAACCTGCTGGAGTTATGCCACTACTTCTTTTGTTGAATCGGAATTATTACGCACGGGCAAGGAACCGGTTGATCTGTCGGAAATGTTTACGGTGCGCCAGGTTTATTGGGACAAAGCAGAAAAATACGTGCGCCTGCACGGCCACCTCAATTTTGCCCAGGGCGGGGCTTTGCCCGATGTACTTTATGTCATCAAAAAATACGGAGCCGTTCCCCAGGAGGTTTACGAAGGTTTGAATTACGGAACCGATATCAACAACCACAGTGAACTGGAGGGTATATTAAAAGCCCAGTTAGACCAGGTGATCAAAAACCCCAATAAAAAGCTCACTCCGGCCTGGAGAAAAGCTTTTAAAGCTACCCTGGACGCTTATCTGGGAGAATACCCCGAAACCTTTACTTACAAGGGCCAGACTTACACCCCGCGAAGCTTTGCCGATGCATACCTGGAGATCGACCCGGATGATTACGTACAGTTTACTTCCTTTAGCCACCATCCTATGTATGAGGAAGTAATGATTCAAGTGCCGGATAACTGGGCCTGGGGCAAGAGCTATAATATTTCCTTGGATGAAATGGTAGAGGTGGTAGATCATAGCCTTGATGAGGGCTATACCGTTGGCTGGGCTACCGATGTGAGCGAAAAGGGCTTTTCCTTAAAAAATGCCATTGCCATTGTTCCGGCCAAAGATTATGGGGAGATGAGCAAAGAAGAAAAAGAAAGTATGTTTGACGGTCCCGGGGAAGAGATGAACATCACTCAGGAGGTCCGCCAGCGGGCTTACGACAACTACCAGACTACGGATGATCACGGCATGCAGATCACTGGTAAGGTCAAGGATCAGAATGGCTCGGAGTACTACATTGTAAAGAATAGCTGGGGCGAGCGCGAAAACGACAACCGCGTAGGCTATATTTATACTTCCAAGCCCTTTTTCCGCTATAAGACCATTTCGGTATTGTTACACAAAGATGCTGTGCCTAAATCTGTTAAAAAGAAGCTGGGATTATCATAAAGGCTATTGAAGGGTCATTCCGAAAGAAGTGAGGAATCTATTGTTTATAACAACTATAGGAAGATTTGGATTTCTCCCTTTGGTCGAAATGACCCATTCCTCAATTATTCCAATGTGTACTCAATTATTTTTTGATGTGGGTCAAAAACCCCCAGTTCAGCCAGCCCCAAACCTTTGACAGCCGCTTTTATCAGTACTGGCTCTTTGATTTCGGCAGGGTAGAAGTATTGCCCTACTTTTAAAAACTCACTAAGGGGTGCCAGACCTATTAACTCACTGCCGGTAACTTCAAATCCCAACCTTTCCGCTTCGGTTTGGGTGGCGAGGAAAACATCCAGCATACCCGCCTGAGCTACATCGGTAAGATTATAGCTCACCTGGGCTTTTTGAAAATCCTCGATGTACCAACCCAAACCCTTTACCGCCTGCAGTTTTCCCCTGATACGGATTTTGCTGCCATCGGCTTGAGTAATGAGTTTACCGGATTCCCTTACCCGCGCGGCTATTTTCCGGGCTATGGCTATTTCCCGGGTATTGAGGTTCACATTATAGGCAATTAACAATTTACGGGCTCCCAATACCGTGACCCCGCTTTTTTTCCAGATAACCTCATCTGTTTTTCCAAAGTCTGGCGGGAAAACATTGAATTTTTCAGGCAGGCTTTCGTATTCCCCCTTGCGTAAGGCCGCCAGGTTTTTTCGCTGCGGATCTTTAGCGCTGTATTCGTAATAATAGCCCGGAATACCTAGTTCACCGCCAATTCTTTCACCCAAACGATAAGTCAAATCAACCACTTCTTCCATAGTCACTCCCTTTAAGGGCACCAATGGGCATACGTCAACTGCGCCCTGTCGCGGATGGGTTCCACTATGTTGGGACATATCGATCAATTCCCCGGCTTTGCGGTAAAGCTCAAAAGCAGCCTCGATCACGGCTTCCGGTTTTCCGGCAAAGGTGAATACCGTACGGTTGGCAGCCTGGCCGCTATCGGTGTGGAGGAGCTTTACGCCATTGACCTTATTGATGGCATGAGCCATTTCTTCAATTTTTTTTGGGTTACAGCCTTCGCTTGCATTGGGTATGCATTCCAGTAATTTGTTCATCTGGCTGACTTCACAAAATCAGTAATAAGATAAGCCAGGCTTTTGCCGATCAGTTCTCTTTCCATTTCGGTATTGGCTCTGCCCGGGGAAGCCTCACAAAGGTGGAAATAACAGATAGGGGCCAGGGAAGAGGCCAATATCACTATTTGTCTGATCTCATTAAGGGTGAAGCCGGCAGGGTTCAAGGCACTTACCGGAAAATGGCTTACTGAATCCAGGTCCAGTTCCAGGGCCAGCGGTGCGTGGCCCAACCAGTGTAGCAGATGTTTAAAGCGTTGCTGTCTTTCGCTTTCAGTTAAAGAGAGCAGTTCCTCAAAGCTTTGATAGTGAAGTTGAGGGTCGTTATCAAAAAGCTCAATGATATCCTGCCCGTTATAGTTTTGATGCAAGCCCCAAACGGCATATTTACCCAACAAGCCTTTGTTGCGGGCATAGCGGAAGCCATTACCACTGTGCCGGCCTTCCATAGCGCGGTAGTCGGTATGAGGGTCTATATTCAGGGCATTCAAAGGTTGGTTAAGAGCCAGTGAAGTTCCTTCCAGGTTGCCCATAGCATTGTTATGCCCTCCACCAATAATGATAGGGACCTTTCCGGCCCCCACTACATTTTTGATCACTTCACACAATTGGGAATCGATCTCAGCAGTAAGTTCCCTCAAGCGCTTTAATTCATCCGGTCTGGAATTATTCAGTTTTTCTGCTTCCCGTAGCAAATCATCAAAGCGCAACGCTCCTAAAACTATTATACTTTTACCCTGATTAAAACGGTTTTCCTGAACATTGCACAAGGCTTTAATGGCATAATCCCAGGTACTTACAGCCCCACCTACGCCCAGGTTGGCCCTGATACCGATGTCTTCTTTTACTCCTAGCAATACAAAGCGAGCAGTGTGATCTTTTAGTTCGTCCAAGGAAGAAACGGTGAGCAGGCTTTCCCCCAGTTTGGTCTCTCCTGCTCTTAAGGCCGTATTCTTTAGCAGGTATTCTTTATCGATCAGGTGTAGCATCAGTTATACACTTTACCGTTTATCAAAACTCTTTCAATATGCTGGTGACCAAAATTATAGGGCAGAAAAGAAGGGGAGTTAAGCGATTTGGTAATAATGAGGTTGGCCCTTTTCCCTTTTTCGATACTGCCCATCTCTTTGCTCAATTCTATAGCAGAAGCCCCGTTCAAAGTAGCGGCACTAATAGCTTCCTCGGGCGTCATTTTCATTTTAATACTGGCCAGGGAAACCATTAGGTTCATATTACCACTGGGAGCGGAACCGGGATTGTAATCAGTAGCTAAAGCCACAATGGCATTGTTAGCGATCAATTCCCGGGCAGGGGCAAAGGGAATTTCCAGAAAAAGTGAGCAACCCGGCAGAAGGGTAGCAACGGTATCGGACCTTCCCAGCAGTTCAATATCTTCTTCGCTCATGACCTCTAAATGATCTACTGACAAGCTGTCATTTTCAATTGCTTTTTTAATGGCCCCCAGTATGTTAAACTGATTTACATGAACTTTTGATTTAAGTCCTTTGACAAGCCCTGCTTTTAATATTTGCTCCATTTGGGGAACGCTGAAATAACCCTTTTCACAAAAAACATCGATGTAATCTGCCAGTTTTTCTTCTGCAATTTGCGGCAACATTTCATGGATGATCTGATCGACATAAGCCTGCTGGTTTTCTTTGAATTCAGTTGGAAAAGCATGAGCCCCCAGGAAAGTCACCTTTACAGGAACCGG
This sequence comes from Owenweeksia sp., assembly GCA_028277105.1. Classification (GTDB taxonomy): domain Bacteria; phylum Bacteroidota; class Bacteroidia; order Flavobacteriales; family Schleiferiaceae; genus JANQHO01. Next base: position 25,292 of record JANQHO010000043.1, read on the forward strand.
AAAACTTTTCTGTAACCTTCTTGCTACCCGTAGCATTTTGATCTCACTTTCGGGGCTTAGCCCATAACCGCTTTTAATTTCAACGGCCCCGGTGCCCAGCCTGATCACTTCGTCTAATCGTTGGGCAGCGGCCTCGTATAATTCGTCTTCCGAAGTTTGTTGCAGTTTTTTAGCGGAATTCAGAATGCCACCTCCTTTAGCGGCTATTTCTTCGTATGTAGCTCCGTGCAGGCGGGCGGCAAATTCGTCTTCCCGCGTCCCGGCATAAATGAGGTGGGTATGGCTGTCAACCCAGGTGGGAAGAACCATTCCCCCCTGGGCATCGATTATTTCCTCGGCCTGGGGTTGGGTAGTGGCAGCGGAGCCATAACCGGCTATACGATCGTTTTCCAGCAAGAGCCAGGCATTATCCGTGGTGGGAAAATGAGCCAGTTCTTTTCCTCTTTTCCAAGGCCTTTCCTGGTCTTCGATGTGTAATAATTTGGAGATATTAGTGATCAATGTCTTCATAAGAGCGAAAGTAAATAAACCTTTGCAAGCTGTTCGCTTAAGTTGAAGGAACAAATCTATATTTGCGTTATGCCTGGAAATTCCTTTGGGACTATTTTTAAGCTCACCACCTTTGGCGAATCACATGGTACTGCCATTGGCGGTATTATAGAAGGCTGCCCGTCCGGTTTGGAACTGAATATGGAAGCCATACAAAACGAGTTAGACAGGCGTAAACCAGGTCAGTCGAAGATCACTACCCAGCGCAAGGAATCGGATAGAGTAGAATTTCTCTCTGGCATTTTTGAAGGTAAAACACAGGGCACCCCTATAGGCTTCATCATTCCCAACCAGGATGCCAAAAGCAAGGATTACAGTCATATCAAAGATGTTTACCGCCCTTCTCATGCTGACTTTACCTATGATGCCAAATATGGCTTACGCGATTATCGCGGGGGCGGTCGTTCTTCGGCCCGGGAAACGGCTTGCCGGGTAGTGGCTGGAGCTATTGCCAGGCAGCTTCTGAAGAATGTTTCCATTCAGGCTTATGTCTCCCAGGTAGGTAAAGAGAAGTTGGATAAAGGCTACCAGGAGCTCGACCTTTCCCTTACAGAAAGTAACATAGTTCGCTGTCCTGATCCCGAAGCAGCCGGTCGTTTCATGGCGCTCATAGAAAGAGTAAGAAAGGAAGGTGATACCCTGGGTGGTATTGTAAGTTGTGTGATTAAAGGAGTACCGCCCGGCTGGGGTGAACCGGTTTTTGACAAACTTCACGCTGAGTTGGGAAAGGCTATGCTGAGCATCAATGCCGTAAAAGGTTTTGAAACGGGTAGTGGTTTTGCCACAGTAGAAATGAAAGGCAGTGAGCATAACGATCGTTTTGAGGAAGGCGGGGGAACGGCAACCAATAATTCCGGGGGAATTCAGGGTGGGATCAGTAATGGTGAGGATATTTATTTCCGGGTAGCTTTTAAACCGGTAGCAACTGTTATGCAAGATCAAACTTCAGTTGACAAAGAAGGTAAGGAAGCTGTTGTAAAAGGCAAAGGCCGCCACGATCCTTGCGTGGTGCCAAGAGCAGTTCCCATAGTAGAGGCTATGGCTGCTCTGGTTTTAGCAGATCATTACCTCATTTCTAAAACAAACAAAATTTAATACGCATGAAATTAGCTCTTCACTGGAAGATCATCATTGGTTTGGTATTGGGAATTATCTGGGCGATAGTCTCCAGCAAAATGGGCTGGAGCCAGTTCACCATAGACTGGATCGCTCCCTTCGGCACCATTTTTATCAATCTCTTAAAGCTGATTGCCGTTCCCCTGGTATTGTTTTCCATTATCAGTGGGGTTTCCGGTATTGGAGATTCCTCCAGCCTGGGTCGTATGGGAGCCAAAACCTTATTTACTTACTTCATTACTACGGTTTTGGCCGTAAGTATTGGCCTCACCCTGGTAAATGTGATCAAACCTGGTAAGTTGATCGACCGGGAAAGCAGGATAGATAACAGAATACGCTACGAACTTTGGGCTCAATCAGAAAGGGTTGAAGTAAAGGACAATATCAATTACCTGAGAAGACCGGAATTTCGGGAACGAGCTGAAAAAATAGCGGCCCTTTCACAGACAGATATCGTTGATGCCAAGGTTGAAGCTAAGATACAGACAGCCAATGAAACTAAAGAAGCCGGGGCATTGCAGTTTATGATTGACATTGTCCCCCAGAATATTTTTCTGTCGCTAAACGATAACAGTTTGATGTTGCAGGTCATTTTCTTTGCCATCTTTTTTGGGATCTGCCTGCTGTTGATCCCCAATGGGAAATCAGAGCCGGTGAAGAAATTTGTGGATGGTACTATGGAGGTTTTCCTCAAAATGGTAGATGTAGTGATGAGGGCAGCTCCTTTTTTTGTTTTTGCCTTGCTGGCCGGAGTGGTGAGCAAAATGGCCGGAGACGATCTGGGTAAAGTGCTGGAGATCTTCAAAAGCTTGAGCTGGTATTCTCTAACAGTATTTATTGGTCTTTTGCTGATGATAATAGCTGTTTACCCTTTAATCTTAAAACTGTTTGTGCGGGTGATATCGTATACCGGTTTTTTCAAGAGCATTAGTCCGGCACAGACCCTGGCTTTTTCTACCAGTTCCAGTGCGGCTACTTTACCAGTTACCATGGAGTGCGTAGAAGACAACCTGGGAGTAGATAAAAAGATAACCAGTTTTGTGTTGCCTATAGGCGCCACCGTTAATATGGACGGTACCAGTTTATACCAGGCTGTAGCGGTGGTTTTCCTGGCTCAACTTCACATGATAGATTTAACACTGGCACAACAATTAACCATTGTACTTACTGCAACTTTGGCTTCCATAGGTTCTGCAGCAGTGCCCAGTGCCGGTATTGTCATGCTGATCATAGTATTGCAATCGGTAAATCTCAACCCTGCCTGGATCGGGATAATTTTGCCGGTTGACCGAATTTTAGATATGTGCCGTACCGTAGTGAACGTTACCGGTGATGCTACTGTTTCAACAATAATTGCTCGGGGAGAGGGTATGTTGAACATGCCGGAGGCTAAAGCTCAAGTATAAAAATTTAGAAACCAGTTCTAATTCAGATAATTTATGAAACGTTTTCTGCAAATTCTCACTTTACTGATCGTACTCATATTGGCCGCTATCATCATTCTGCCAATAGCTTTTAAAGATGAAATTATTGCCAAAGTAGAAGAAGAGATCAACAATAATCTGGAAGCTACCGTAAACTTTGGGGATATTAACCTGAGCCTTTTTCGCAGTTTTCCCGATTTTTCCCTGTCCATAGAAAAATTCACCGTAGATGGCAAGGGGACGTTTGAAGGAGTACGCCTGGCTGAGATCGGGGATTTTCAGGTAGATATCGATCTTCTAAGCGTCATCAGCGGTAGTCAGTTTCAGATAGAAGGCATCAACTTAAAGGATGCCCAGGTACACGTTATAATAGATACTGCCGGTAACGCCAATTATGATATTGCCAAGAGTAGCGGTGCTGAAAAAGAGCCTGCTGCAACCGAAAGTGATCCAGCTTCTTCAAGCTTTAAGCTTTTGCTCAAAAAGTACAGTATAGAAAACTTCAACCTTGTTTACGATGATCAAAAAGGGAAACTAAAAGCAGTTATTAATGATCTCGATCACAGTGGTAAGGGCGATTTCAGTCAGGATATAGTAAACCTGCTTACTAATACTTCTATAGCTGAACTTACCGTGGAAAATGGTGGAATAGCATATTTCAACAAGGTTAATCTCAATGCCAAAATGGATTTTGAATTTAATCAACCTCAATCCAGACTGTCTTTTGGTGAAAATGAACTGAATCTGAACGATCTGAAACTGGCCTTCACCGGCAGCATTGCTTTTCCCGGTGATGACATCAATCTGGATTTTAAATTCAAGGCTCCGGAAACAAAATTCAAGAGCATACTTTCACTGGTGCCTGCTATTTATACCCAGGATTTTGATAAAGTTCAAACCAGTGGCTCCATTGCCGTAGAAGCAGAGGTAAAGGGCACTTACAATGCGGAGAGGGAAGAGTATCCGCCTTTCAACTTTAAACTGGAGGTTATAGACGGAGCTTTCAGGTATCCCGACCTTCCGGCTGGGGTTGACAATATCAATATTGAGTTTCTCGCTTCAAATAAGGAGAAAGACCTGGACGGGATTATGATTAATGTACCCAAGGCTAATGCTTCGGTAGCTGGAAATAAAATAAACTCGTATTTCCGGGCCAAACGCTTATTGTCAGACCCTGCTTTTGAAGGTGCTTTAAAAACAGATCTCGACCTGGCCAATCTTGGAAAAGTAGTGCCAGCCGAAGGTTTTGATTACCAGGGGAAGTTGTTGGCTAATTTGGAAGTACAGGGTCGTATGTCTGCCATTGAAAATGAGCGTTACGATGAGGTAAAAGCAGAAGGGACTGTAGGGTTAACTGATATTTCTCTGAAAAGCGACAGTCTACCTTATTCAGTGCAGATCACACAGGCTCAGGCTGAATTTACCCCTCGTATGGTTAACCTCAATTCTTTTGAAGCCAAGCTGGGTGAATCCGATATTTCGGCCAACGGTAAGATTGATAATATTTTTAGCTACATCTTTAAAGAAGAGGTGTTAAAAGCGGATTTTAACCTGAATTCAGGTTTGCTCGATCTCAACGAACTCTCCGGTGGCGGGGAAGGAGAAACTACTGAAACAACTAATGAGGAGATAGTAACTGATACCTCCTCTGCTATTCAGGCGATAAGAATACCTCAGAATATTGATTTCCAGCTGACAGCCAGCTTAAAGGAAGTGCGTTACAGCAACCTCAAGATCAACAACCTCAAAGGAAGGATAGCTCTTAAAGAAGGACGGGCAGCCCTGGAGGACGTAGTAATGAAGCTGTTAAATGGCTCGGTGGCTATGAATGGTTTTTACAACAGTAAGCCTGCTGCCCCTGTGGTAGATATGAATATCAAGGTCAACAAATTTGGTTTTAAGGAGAGCTATGCGAGTTTTGTTACCATTCAGAAGTTAGCTCCTATTATGGAAACCGCTACTGGTAGTTATAGTATGGGCATGACTTTCCAATCCACTTTAAATCCTGATATGACCCCTGACCTGGCCAGTGTGGAAGCTTCTGGGATATTGAAAACATTTGGTTTGTCTGCCTCCCCTCAATCTTTTAAACAGCTTGCCGGTATAGTGAAGAACCCCAGCCTGGCTACTTTGAATATCGGCAATGTAGACATCAGCTTTAAGATCGAGAACGGCAGATTAAGCGTAGAGCCCTTTGATGTTAAAGCGGGTAATGTTACAGCAGTAGTACAGGGTAGCAACGGTCTGGATCAAAGCCTCGACTACAGAATGGATATGAAGTTACCGGTTAAAGGAATTGGAGCAGAGGGAATACTAAACCAATTGGGAGCTGCCAGCGGTGGAAAAGTAGACCTGGCTGTCAATATTGGAGGTACGGTAACAGATCCCAAAGTAACCACTTCTTTGGGGGATCTGGGACAAACGGTGATCGATAATGTGAAACAAGCAGTAGAAGAGAAAATAGAGGAAGTAAAGCAGGAAGCTATAGATGAGGTTAACAAAAAGGCAGAAGAGCTGATAGCTGAAGCAGAACGCCAGGGAGATGCCTTGATAGCCCAGGCTCAGACCCAGGCTGATGCCATCAGGGCAGAAGCTGCTAAACGTGCCCAGCAGATAAGAGATGAGGCTGATAAGCAGGCTAAAAAGCTGGAAGATGAAGCCAAAGGCAACTTCCTTAAAGAGGCAGCAGCTAAAGAGGCTGCCAAAAAATTGAGAGATGAAGCCGCTAAAAATGCCAACAAGGTGGAGCAGGAGGCCGATCAAAAAGCCCGGAAGCTTGTGGATGAGGCCCGGAAAAAGAAAGAACAATTGGTTCAGGAAGCACGCGATAAAGGCAAAGTAGGAGGTTAAACTCATTGTTCTATATAATTTCTTAGGCCCGGTTTTCGATATAAATACATCAGGGAGTTTAAAAACTATGCAAGCAAATTTTTTTCTGGTTGTTTTGATGGCTTTTGCCTTGAGTACTATTGCCCAGCCCGAATTGGGATACTGTGAGCAGGAAGTAGATGAAATGGCATTAAAACAATTGCCGCGGGCCCTTAAGGCCTGGAAAACCGGTAACTATCGCGAAGCCGAGCGCTATCTTAAAAAGGCGGTTGGCCTGGATAACAATTACGCTGATGCCCTTTTCCTGTACGGAGATTTGTCGGTAAAAACCCTCAAACTTCCCCAGGCTGAGGCCCTTTGGATGAAGTTATTGGACGTTTGTCCTGACTACAAACCTGAATTGTATTATTTTCTTGGCAGCATTTTGCTGGAGAACGGCAAGCGACAGAAAGCCATTGAGCTGTTCAATACTTTTTTAAGTCATCCGGAGCGTGATCGCGGTTACGATCAGGAAGCAAAAGAAGCCCTCGGTGAAGCTAAACTTCTGGAAGAGCTCATGGGCAACCCGGTTCCTTTTGATCCCAAACCGGTACAACGAATATCTACCCGGGATGATGAATACCTGGCTACTATTTCACCGGATCAGCAGACGATGTTCTTCACCCGCAGAGCGAAGAAAGTAAACCGCAAAGATGGCCCGGCTGCCAAAGTAAGGCTGGTAGAGGAATTTTCTATGGCCCAAAGACAAGATGATGCGACTTTTGAGAAAGGATTTCCGTTGGAATCCCCTTTTAATCAAAATTACAACGAGGGAGGACCCAGTATTACTGCAGACAATACCGAACTCTATTTCACAGTTTGTGAAGATCTGGATGGTTATAAAAATTGTGACATCTATTATTCTGAGAAAGATGAATATGGCTATTGGTACTCACCCCGCAGTGTAGGAGATCACATTAACCGCAGGGATAGTTGGGAGTCACAGGCTTCTGTTTCGGCTAACGGAGATGCCCTGTATTTTGCCAGTAACCGCGAGGGAGGAATGGGGGGGCTCGACCTCTACCGCTGTATCAGGTTGGAAGACGGAAACTGGAGCAAGCCCGAAAACCTGGGCAGTGTTATTAATACAAAGGGTAATGAAAAAACACCTTTTATTCACAGCGATAGCCAGACTTTGTATTTCACTTCTAACGGACACCAGGGGCTGGGGGGCTTCGACATCTTTTTTGCCAAAGCGGTTGACAGTAGCTGGAGCAAGCCGCAAAATATAGGTTACCCCATTAATTCCGATGATGACGACCTGGGCCTGTTTGTAAGCCTGGACGGTAAAACTGCTTATTTTGCTTCCAACAAATTGAGGGTAGGCTCGGGTTGGGATTTATATCAATTCAGCTTGCCGGAAACAGCCCGCCCCGAAGCAGTAGCACTAATAACCGGAAAACTGACAGATGAAGAGGGTAATTCCGTTAAAGATGCCCAGCTGGAAATAAAAAACCTGAAAACCAAAGAAATAACTAAAATAAAAGTAGATGAACAAACCGGGCAATATGCCAGGGTAGTGAAAATGAACTCAAAAGAGGATATGATTGTAACGGTTAAAAAGAAAGGAGTTGCTTTTTCATCAAAATATATCAAAGCAGAAGAAACAATAAAAAATCCGGTAGTAAAGGCTCCCATGGAGGTAAATCAGTTAGAAATAGGGCGTGAATACCGTTTAAATGATATTAATTTTCCGAGTAATTCTTACCAGTTAGATGATATAGCAAAAAATATTATAGATGAGTTTGTGATCTTCCTCAAAGAAAACCCCGGTTTGAAAGCCGATATTCAGGGTCATACCGATAATGTAGGGGATAATTCCAGCAATCTGATTTTATCCCAAAACAGGGCAGAAACCGTATATAATTATGTAATACAAAAAGGCGTTAAGAGGTTCCGCTTATCCCATCACGGTTACGGTGAGACCAAACCGGTAGAAAGTAATGATAATGACGAAGGAAGAGCTAAAAACCGGAGAACGGTTTTTGTGATTACTTCAAGATAGAGGGTGGCGATATTTCAGGTTAGTATAGGCTAACTTTTCGTAAAAGAACTCAGCTTGTTGAAGGTTGTGAAATTCATACGATTTTCTACGCAGGGGCATCCCTAAAAAATAACGAGTAATCATAACCATATACTTGCTGCCATTTACAGCAAATAATTTGAGAGAAGTTCCTCTGGTTTTTTCCCCTTTCAATATTTTAAAGCCCCTCAGCTCCCTTTTACTTACCATTATAACACAAAAAAGCCGCTACAAAAGAGCGGCTTTCTTGTTATTCCAAAGTAAAATTTATATTCTCCTTTCTTTAATTCTGGCAGCCTTACCTGTACGTTCGCGTTGGTAGAAAATACGCGCTCTGCGTACTTTGGCTTTTTTGTTGACCTCAATTTTGTCGATAGCTGGCAGGTTGATGGGGAAAATCCTCTCTACACCTATATTTCCAGACATTTTGCGAATAGTAAAGGTTTCAGTAGATCCTTGTCCTCTGCGCTGTAACACTACCCCACGGAAAAACTGGATACGCTCTTTATTACCTTCCTTAATTTTGTAGTAAACGGTGATGGTATCACCGGCCCCAAACTGGGGAATTTCCTTTTTTTCGATGTACTGATCCTGTACGTACTTTAGCAAATCCATGATCAAAAGTTTTTTGAATTAGCTGATAGTCAACATTCACAATTTTTGCCAGAGGTTGAAAACCAGTTGCTTAGAATGCAAATACAATTCTTTCTAAGCAGACGGCAATATTACGTTAATTAATTGTAACTCCAAAGTACTTTAATTCAGTAAATCAGGTCTTCTCGCCTGGGTTCTTTCGAGGGCTTTTTCTTCCCGCCATTTTTCTATGGCATGAAAATTACCCCCGGTAAGTATTTCGGGCACTTTCCAACCTTTAAAATCAGCAGGGCGGGTATAAACCGGAGGGGCCAGTAAATTGTCCTGAAAGGAATCGGTTAAGGCAGAAGACTCATCATTTAAAACTCCTGGTATCAGACGGATAATAGCATCAGAAACTACAGCTGCCGCCAGTTCACCACCGCTTAAAACGTAATCACCTATTGAGATTTCACTGGTGATCAAATGATCCCGGATGCGTTGATCGATCCCTTTATAGTGTCCGCAAAGAATAATGATGTTTTGTTTCAAAGAGAGGGAATTAGCCGTTTTTTGGTCGAACAGTTCTCCGTCCGGGGTCATATAGATGATCTCATCGTAGTCTCTCTCTTTTTTTAATCTTTCGATACAATTATAGATAGGCTCTACCATCATAACCATTCCGGCTCCACCGCCAAACTGGTAGTCATCAATTTGCCGGTGCTTTCCCAGGCCAAATTCTCTCAGGTCGTGAACTATAACCTCCACTAATCCTCTTTCAATGGCTCTTTTGAGAATAGAATCGTTAAAAGGGCTTTCCAGTAAAGCGGGTAAGGCACTTATAATATCTATACGCATGGGGCAAAAGTAAAAAGCCCGGCTCAATTAGACCGGGCTTCTGGCAATAATGAGTTCTCACTTATTTTTCACTTTCGGTTTTTCCCTCTTCCTTTTCTGCTTCAAAACCGAGGGAAACAGAATTGATGCAGTAACGCATGCCTGTTTTCGTAGGGCCATCATTAAATACATGCCCAAGGTGACCACCACATTTGGCGCAAACTATTTCAGTGCGTATCATCCCGTGGCTCCGATCGAGCTTTTCCACTACAGTGTTTTGGTCAAGGGCCTTGTCAAAACTCGGCCAGCCGCAGTGCGATTCAAATTTGGCATCACTTGAAAAAAGTTCGGCTCCACAACCGGTACAGGTATATACCCCCTCTTCAAAATGCAGGTTGTATTCACCGGTATGAGGCCTTTCGGTACCCTGTTGACGTAAAACGTAATATTGCTCAGGAGTTAATTCCTGTTTCCATTGCTCTTCGGTTTTTTTTACTTCTAAGTCCATTTCTTGTTCTTCAGATTTGTTTTGTCCGTTACAGGCTATCATAAAAGAAGCCATAATACTAATTGAGAGAATCCATTTCATATCCAGTATCATTTTACTGTTACAACATCAAAAGCTTTGCCAGGTAGTTAAGATATTGGTAAAAAGCCGATTATAGTATCAATCACTTTTTCGTCCATCAGGATTTTACGATGGCCAAGACCCTCTGTTATAAGCAGGGTGGCATTGGGCCATTTTTGGGCCAGGGCTTTGGCATTTTCGGCAGATACGTCCTGATCTTCCAAATCGTGGATGATAAGACCCTCAGGATTTATCCTGGAGGCCAACTCGTCTGTAGAGGCATCAGAGGTTTTCATAGAGTAGCGGTTTTCAATATATTTTTCAATGCGTTTGCCGATCTTATCAGAAGCACCAACTTTCTCACAAAAGTCGGAGATCACATTAGGGATGTTATCGGGTGTACCTATAGTTACAACTTTTTCAGCTTTGAGGTTTCTTAACATGGCATTAAAAATGGCTGTCCCACCCAGGGAATGTCCGATAGCGTACTTAAACTGCCCAAAATGTTCCACGGTGATTTCTATGGCGCTGACAAATTCAAAAAGATGGGTACGCTTTTGCTTTGCTCCTCCATGGGCAGGGGCATCGATCGCAATCACATGAAATCCCTTTTCGATCAGACTTTCAATGATCTTAAAAAATTGTGTACCCCTTCCGCTCCAGCCGTGAACAAGAATAACTCTGGGACTACCCTTTTCCCCCCATTCACAGGCTGTAAAGGGGCTATTACCAGCCATCAAACGATGTTTTACTGCCTGGTCATATACAGGCAGTTCTCTTTCCGGCCGCTTAAAATTAAGAGGAGTAAAGAATAGCCTGAGGGCAAATTGCGTAGCTAGCCCCGTGGATATGGCCTCGAGTATTTTTATAGCAGCGCGAATAAACCATGGAACCTGATAACTCTTTTTAGCGGGACCGGAGGTAGAAGTCTTATTTTTTGCAGACAAAACAGCTAAATTTAATGAGGCAAGTTAAGGATTTGACCTGCTTCCAAAGATTTTGATTTATTAACAACAGGGTGTCGTTCAACTTACCTTATCGGCCGTTCCATCATTATATTTTTGGTTAAAACCTTAAAAGATGAAAGTTAAAACACCGCTTGCAGTAATGTTCTCCTTTTTTGTATTGACATACGGGCTAAAAGCCCAGGAAACGGTAAAAGCAAGGCTCGGTCATTTAAACCTGGAGTCAGGACTCGCGATAAAGGGATACGATCCGGTGGCTTATTTTACCGACCATAAAGCTATAAAAGGCAAATCGGACTTTCGTTCTACCTATAAAGGAATTACCTATCAGTTTAACAGCAGAAGACACCGAGAACTGTTTGATGCCAATCCCGTAAAATATGAACCGGAATACGGAGGCTGGTGTGCTTATGCCATGGGCGATAGTGGGGAGAAAGTGAGTATTGACCCGGAAACTTTTGAGGTGAGGAATGGCAAACTCTATTTGTTTTACAACAGGTTTTTCATCAATACCTATAAATCCTGGAAAAAAGACCGGGAGGCCTTAAAATTGAAAGCTGACAAAAATTGGCGTGAAATAGTGAAATAAGAAAATTCTGCCCCTTTAATAGCACCTCACATAACCTAATCTGTTATTTTCGCAAGCAGAACTGAAAACAAATTTCAAATTCCATTATGAGCGTACTCGTAAATAAAGATTCCAAAGTTATAGTACAGGGTTTTACCGGTAGTGAAGGTACCTTCCATGCCGGTCAGATGATTGAATACGGAACCAATGTGGTAGGTGGAGTTACCCCTGGTAAGGGAGGCCAAATGCATTTGGAACGCCCGGTTTTCAATACGGTAGAAGAAGCTGTAAAAGAAACGGCCGCTGATGTATCCATCATTTTTGTACCGCCTGCCTTTGCCGCTGATGCCATAATGGAGGCTGCGGAAGCTGGTATTAAGGTTATTGTTACTATTACCGAAGGTATTCCGGTGGCCGATATGATCAAGGTAAAAGAATATTTAAGCGATAAGGATTGCCGTATGGTAGGCCCTAACTGCCCGGGTGTTATGACATCAGGTGAGGCTAAAGTGGGAATTATGCCCGGTTTCATATTTAAAAAAGGTCGTATTGGCATTGTATCAAAATCAGGTACCTTGACTTATGAGGCGGTAGACCAGATCACCAAAGCCGGCATGGGGCAGTCAACCGCTATAGGCATTGGAGGAGATCCTATTATTGGTACCTCTATGAA
>JANQHO010000095.1 GCA_028277105.1 Owenweeksia sp.
TTCTGATGATAGAAGTAATGACTCGTTACCACCGACCAAATTCCTGAACTTTCTTGAAAACGGATGTTAAGGGTATGTACTCCAAGGTCAAGTTGTGAAGTATTAATGTGGGCATCCCAAATCAGGGTAGAGTCTGGGGTCAGGTGATGAATTGTGCTTCTACTTGAAACATTGTCATCAAACCAGTACTGATGCTTGACTATACTTTGCCCTCTCAAATGAAGGTTAAAGCATAGCCATAGAATATGAAAAAAAAGTAATGACTTTGGTATTTTCATATAAGCAGGCTTAAGGTTGAGCGATAACTTTAATGTTAACCTTTAGTCTACCTATACTATCGGTTTGAGAGTTGATATTAATACTCCTAAAATGTGGATTTAAGGGTAAGGGATTAAACCCATTGGCATAGGGGCCAACAAAGTTAGGTCCGCTTTGTACTCTAAAGTCAAAATTCTCACTATATGCGTTAGGATAAGCACCTCCATAAAAAGTAACCTTACCTTGGTTTCCTGAGTGTCCATTTATATCAGGCTGATCAGCCAAAAGTAAATTATTGCTGGTGTTAAAGGAATTGTTTCTGAAGATCAAATTAGTATTCCTTGCACCAACAATAACTTGAAGATTGGAGCTTATCAGTAACGGAGGGATAACACTATTATCGTAAGAAGATACGACAGATGCAGAAATAGGAAAAATATTGTTTTCAAATAATAAATTTTTAGAATCCTCGGCAAATTGTGTTCCGAGGAATACATTGTATTTGAAGATGACTCCATCGAGATGCTCGCAAGTATTGTAAGTTCTTTGATACAAGGGCTTAAAACTTCGTATGATATTGTTATGAACCATAACTGCAACCTTATATGCGGGATAGTTTCCACGATTTGAATATGCTTGAGTACTCCATAAACCTAAAGTATAGGAATTAGATATTGTACCTCTAACATTACTATCCAAATAAGCACGTGAGAAACTGCAGGAGTTAACCATAAATTCGGAACTGTTTTTTTTTACGGTTATATTGTTGAAGCGAATTCCACTAATACTTACCAAATTGGCATCAATATTTAAACTACTACCGGATAGGTTTGTTATACCTGTTACTGAGGATGAGTCTAACCTGTAGCCCGCACCGTATATCGACACATTGGAATCAACAATAGTAGGTGTGGCTAAGGAATAAACTCCTGAGGGAATATACATATTGTCATTAGGTAGCAGGCTATCAAAAGCCACAGCTAAATCATCAAATACTCTAAAATTAGTGCCATCTTTTTGTTCGAGTACAATTACTCTTTGCTGAGCTACAATAGAATAAGAAAAAAGGCTTAATAGGGTGGTATAGCACCCTAAAAGCAGGAGTTGAGTTTTTTTCATGTTCAATTCAATATTAAATACTCATTAAATTTAAAATAATGTAATTAAATCGAAGTATAAGGTATTAATAAAATGTAGACACATGCTTCACTTTACCATGTGATTTCCGTTATGGCACACTCAATAGTAAAACAAAAGGGGCTCCGGGGAATATCCTCAGCAAGATAGCCGTTACTTAGTCTCAAGTAACGGCTATCTTGCTGACTAATGAACCTAAATCCTAAAGAAAAGCCACCTCAATTAGCTCTGAGGGGTAGTATTCCAAAAGTCACTTTTTGTTGAGTGGGGAGGTTTAGTTCTTTGATATACAGGCTTTTGTTCATAAACAAACTTTAAGGTAAAAGGTCGGTTCGGTTGATAAACCTTTGGGAACCCCTTTGCTATCAAGCCTGAATATTAGTCATGTGCCAATGGTCACTTTGTAAGTACCCCCAAATTTAGGACAGCTTATACCGCCTAAAAAGGGTAACTTAACAAGATCAATTATCACTATGAAAAACAACCGATTCAGTGAAAGCAAAATCCTGGGTATCCTCTAAGGAGTATGAGTCCGGGGCCTCCGTACAGTATGAAAAGGGTAAACTACTGTAGTGTCATTTTCGTGCTCTGCGCGCATTGTATCTTCATTTCCAATCCACTAAACGGACAAGGCCGGATCTGTGTGGACAGTAGTAAGGCTCCTGCTTATTCCATTACCAACTATCAGGTAGATGACGGGCTTGTACAAAACACCATAAAGGACATGGACATTGATGGTGCCGGCTTTGTATGGATAAGCACCGAGACCGGTATCAACCAGTTTAATGGAAACTCCATTAAAACGTATAAGAGATTTTCCTTTCAATCAGATTATAGATACAGTTATATCGCAAGGCGCGGAGATACTTTGCTGTTTGCCGGTCACCCCGAGATCTTTGTGCTGGACGGACGGCTTATAGCCGGAAAAAAAGATCTCGGATCAAGGCTGATCATCAGTACTAATGAGACCTTTCCAAAGTTAAAGGCAAGGAAGCTCTTTGGTCAGGAACTTCTTCCGTGGGATATCTTTTACGCCCGGCTGGATTCTGCTCGTTTTTACATTGGTTATCGCGGCTATTTTGATTATAGACCTGAAATAGAAAACCTGAGGCTCTTCAGGAACGAAACTGAAATCGGAATTATTCCGGAGACTAACCGGGCACTGGCCGATGCTACCATTGCAATTCACCGGGATTTGCTATTTGTTTTTGACAGAGGGGTCCTTAAATGCTATCGCGGTGAGACCAAACTTCATGAATACGATCTCGGGCTCATCGGATCGGACTGGACTTTTTTTCAGGACCCTCAGAGCAAAGAGGTCTTTCTGCACTCCGTCTCCCTGGGAGATCTGTTTCAACTGAGGCTCAATGGTCGTGGACTCTGCCTCCAAAGGGTATTGAAAGGATTTAAATACAAACTCTTAAGCATTCTCACTCTGGATTCTGATAATCACTATTTGCTGGGTTCCGCAAACAACGGCTTATTCGAATTGAGAAAACATGCTTTCAACACGCTCTACGTCCCTCAAGAGCCCAATAAGAATGCTGTTTACAGAGCTCTGAGTGTTGGCAGGGACAGCTTTCTTGTCGAATCCAACCAAATTCTGACACCCGGAAAAATGTTCCCTATCGAGGAAGACGATTCCACCCGGCTGTTAAAGGTGTTAACCAAGGCCCGGGGTCCTTTTAGCGTTTATCTATTCAAAAGTCATCGGCTGTTATTTAAGCCCAAAGGCTTTGGATATGGGAGGCCGCTGCGTTCGCCTCCTGCACCTTGGCCGACAGACCAAAACCAGGTGATGGACAAGGATGGCCAGGTATGGATGGCCATTGAAGATACCCTTTACAAACTCATTGATAGCGGATGGGAAAAAGTACCTTTGGACACTCCCGTTTCCCAGGGTCATCATCTCTATTACGATGAACTGAACAATCGAATCTGGTACACCCGGTTTGACGGTGGGGTATACCACTATATACCCAATGACTCTTCGGCAAAACGGGTGCATGGTCTGCCCAGGGACCACATTTATCAGGTTTTGCCGCTTACGCGGGAATTGACACTCGTCAATTTCGAGCACCTCGGATTTTACTTATACTCAGAGAACAAAGTTCTTCCAATCCCCTCAGACCCAAAAAACTATCTTCAATTTGCACATTGTGCCGTAGAGGATGAGGGCTTCCTCTGGATCAGTACTAATAATGGGCTCTTCAAAGTACTTAAGCAAGACCTTATCAGTTACTTCAAGGATCCCGAACAGCGGCAAGTCTATTACGAGTGTTATAATTCAAAATGGGGCTTTCTAAACAGCGAGTTCAACAGTCGCGGACTTCCCTGTGGATCAAAAATACCGGATGGCCGTATTGCCTTTCCATCCATGGGTGGAATGGTAGTTTTCGATCCCAAAGCGGTTGGCCAATCGCGACACGGGGAGAAACTTGTTATAAGCCAGCTCAAAATAGATGGAAAAGACACTACGATCGAAAGCCTCCGGAAACTCGAACAAAACTATCGCGAAATAAGATTCAGTATTAGCCATGCCAACTTTGGAAGTCCTAACAACCATTATTTGCAATACAGGCTGGGGGGGTATCACAAAGATTGGCTCCCTCTTCCCATAGATCAGGATCTCAGCTTTCAGAGGCTGAGCCATGGCTCCTATACCTTAGAGGTGCGAAAGCTCATTGGGCACGGATCCGATAATATCGTTGCGCTGAACATCCCCATTGTGGTACAGAAACTATACTATGAGACCGTATGGTTTAAGATCACTGCGGTGATGGGCATTCTACTGATCTTTACCGGTATTCTGATTGTCAGGAACCGGAGGTCGATCCAAAAGAGAAAGGCCCTTCAGCTAATCATCGACAACAAAACAATGGAATACAAGCTGCTCAATGAAGAGCTCAAGCTCAAGATGTCGCAACTGAGGCGTTCTGAAAAAGAACAGCGTAAGAACATAAAGCTGAAAGAGAAAATGATGGCCATTTATACGCATGATATAAGAGGCCCCCTGCGATTTATTGCCAGTTTGGCAAAAAACAGCAGCATTGCTCTTGACAAAATAGACAAGGAACAAATAGATTACTACTTCAAAACCATTGAGCAGGCATCCATGAAGGTCTTTGATCAAACCGAACACATGTTTCACTTGAGCAACATGCGCAATGACGATTTTGAGTTGAAGCTCAGGCCACTAAAGATATATGATGTTGCAGAGACTTGCATTCATGAGTTCAGGCCCATGGCTTCTGAAAAGTCCACCCAGCTCGTTAACCGGATAGGAAGAGATATCGAAGTCATTGCCGAAAAAAACGCTCTTCATATTATCATTACCAACGTTCTTCAGAATTCCATAAAATACACTTCTAATGGAAGTATCCAGTTTGAATCATACGAAATGGCTAAATTCACCGTACTGAGAGTAGCAGACTCCGGAGTGGGAATGGGTGATGAGGTAATAGAGCAAATAAGGAAAGGTACTCCTATTTCCAAAAAAGGCACTGAAAACGAAAACGGTAAGGGCTTTGGACTCAGTATGGTCAATGACTTTCTCCGCAAAATGGGGGGATATATGGAAATTGAAAGTACCGTTGGAAAAGGTACTATCCTGAGCTTATACTTCCGTAAAAAACTCCAGGATCAATAACACCGAACAACTGTTTTTTGAAATAGTTCCAGTGTCTATGGATTTTCTGCTGGGCAAAACCTTGGTGTGTATGTAAGTACCCCCATATAAGGCCTGAAAAGGCTAAGCTAACACGGTCAGTTTACAAGCACGAAAAACAATCGCTTCAGTGAAAACACTAGGAAAAGCGTTATTTTTGTTAAACCTATAAGATAAGAGAAAGATGGATATACAGACGGTAAAGCTCAACTTGGTACAGAAGCTTCTTTCTGTTCGCAGCGAATCCCTTTTAAATAAAATCAGTAAGCTGATCGATAAAGAAATGATCGTTGGTTACACCACTGCAGGGGAGCCTTTAACCCTGGAAGCTTATAACCAAAGGTTAGAAGATGCTGAAAAGCAAATAGAAGCAGGAAACTACATCAGCCAGGAAGATCTTGAAAAAGAAGTAGAAAGCTGGACATGAGC
Organism: Owenweeksia sp.; assembly: GCA_028277105.1. GTDB lineage: Bacteria > Bacteroidota > Bacteroidia > Flavobacteriales > Schleiferiaceae > JANQHO01. The sequence goes on from JANQHO010000095.1 coordinate 5,492, forward strand.
CAACTTAAAATTATTTGGTCAACACCAGCTAAAAAGAGCTTAAGAGACATCTTTGATTATTACAAAACTAAATCCGTTCAAGGCGCTAAAAATGTTCGAACGGATTTAGTACAAGCTCCCAAAACCATACGCTTTGCTGAACAATACCAGCAAGACGACATCAACCCCAAATACCGAAGAATAGTTGTTAGGGACTTCAAGGTTTTATACCTGGAAAAAGACGAGGCTATACACATCATTGATATTATCAGCGGCAGGCAATCCCCCGAAACATTAAAGGGTAAATAAGAGAATACTGTCTACCGAAAGGTCAGGTTGTAAGTACCCCCAAATAAGGCCTGAAAAGGCTAAGCTAACACGGTCAATTTACAAGCACGAAAAACAACCGCTTGAAGAAAAAAGATCCCCCGCCATGGCGGGGGATCTCCATATCTGGAAATATGAGATCTACAGGATCAGCATGGCATCGCCATAGCTTAAAAAGCGGTATTTCTCCTTTATGGCCTCTTTGTAAAGCTTCATGGTTTGTTCATAACCGGCAAAAGCAGCGGTCATCATCAGCAAAGTGCTTTGAGGCGGATGAAAATTAGTAATCATACAATTGGCCACATTGAAATCATAAGGCGGGAAGATGAATTTATTGGTCCAGCCTTCGTAAACTTTCAGGTGACCATCCGTACTGACGGTGCTTTCCATGGCGCGCATGGCCGTAGTGCCTACCGCACATACTTTCTTTTTGTTGTCAATGGCCTTGTTCACAATGCGGGCCGTTTCGTCATACACCCTAAATTGCTCACTGTCCATTTTGTGCTTACTCAGGTCCTCCACCTCTACCGGGCGGAAAGTGCCCAAACCTACGTGAAGGGTCAGTTCGGCAAACTCAATGCCTTTGATCTCCAGGCGCTTCATCAATTGCTTGGAGAAGTGCAGGCTGGCTACCGGGGCGGCTACCGCTCCCTCGTGCCTGGCAAAAATGGACTGATAGCGTTCGCCATCCTCTTCATCGGGATCGCGCTGGATGTATTTGGGGAGAGGTGTTTGACCCAGTTCGTCTAACTTGGAGCGGAACTCTTCGTAAGAACCATCGTAGAGAAAACGCAGGGTACGGCCCCGGGAAGTAGTGTTGTCGATCACTTCAGCTACCAGGCTGTCGTCTTCGCCAAAATACAGTTTATTGCCGATCCTGATCTTGCGGGCAGGGTCTACCAGCACATCCCAGAGGCGGCTTTCGGAATTGAGCTCCCGCAATAAGAATACTTCAATTTTGGCTCCGGTCTTCTCTTTGTTGCCGTACATACGGGCGGGGAAAACCTTGGTGTTATTCAATACCATGGCATCACCGTCATCAAAGTAGTTGATGATGTCGTGGAACATTTTGTGTTCCATCTTTCCGCTTTTGCGGTCGTAAACCAACAGGCGGCTTTCGTCACGGTGAATAGCAGGGCGGTCAGCTATAAGTTCTTTGGGTAACTTATAGTTGAAATGGGAAAGTTTCATTTTCATAAGCTTACGGGCTTTGAATAATTAAAATAAATTGATTTTTAAAAGGGCGGCAAAGATACAATTTCTGCCAGATTTCCGGTTTACTCTTCGCCAAAGCGATGGCGTACCAGCTCCAAAAAGCGCATTTCATATTCTTCTTTCTGGTGCCAATCGTAGTCGGGCTTTACCATTTGTTCAATAAAATTTTCCGCTTCGGCAAGGCTTTCAAAGGTATTGAGCTGGGAAAGTACGCGGTTGAAATCTTCCTGCTGGCCGCCAAACAGATTTTTTACAAAACTGATACGGTCATTCAGGCCGATATTGATGCTGCCCATACCCAATTTGCTGTTTACCGAAGCCTTTTGGGGAGGCTTAACCTGGCTTTGTTCTGGCATTTTCGGGCTGGCCATTACAGCAGTTTTTTCAACTTCTGTTTCCCGCGCTGGTTCCGGCCCGGGCTTTAAAGTTTCAGCTATGGGCTCCTCTTTGTCTACAGCTGCTTGTGAAGACGCTTGCTGAGCGCGGAGATAATTCAGCACCAGCAGTTTTTCGTACAACATTTGTACCCGGGTGAGCATATCTGTTAGGTTGAGGTCATCCTGGTTTTCCAGTACCGTATGGCAGAGTTGTACCAACTCCTCTCGGGCTTGTTTCTCCATGCTTTCGCTTATCTTCGGTATTTTTGTGAGCTGTTTTATTTAGAAGTCTGGAAAGTACAAAATGTTTCTCGAAAACCCTGTAAACCATCAGCAACAGTGCGGTTGGATCGAAGTGATCTGCGGCTCCATGTTTAGCGGCAAGACCGAAGAGCTGATCCGCAGGATGAAGCGCGCCCAGTTTGCCCGGCAAAGTGTGGAGATATTTAAACCGGTGGTAGACGACCGTTACCACGAAGAAGATGTGGTGAGCCACGACCAGAATGCCATTCGCAGCAGCCCGGTGGAAAGTTCTTCCAATATTTTGATCCTGGGTGATGGGGTAGATGTGATCGGTATAGACGAAGCCCAGTTTTTTGACGAGGGAATAGTGGAGGTGTGCAACGAACTGGCCAATCGCGGCTCACGGGTTATCGTGGCCGGCCTGGACATGGATTTTAAAGGCAAGCCCTTCGGACCTATGCCCTACCTGATGGCTACGGCCGAATACGTGACCAAGGTACACGCCATTTGTGTGCGCACCGGCAACCTGGCCCATCACTCCCACCGCAAATCAGCCAGCGATAAACTGGTTTTTTTGGGCGAAAGGGAAGAATACGAACCCCTGAGCCGGGTGGCCTTTAACGAAGCGATGCAGAAAGATGGCGCTAAGAAAACTTAAAAAAATTGCCGCCTGGGTAGGGGCGGAGGCGCACTGGATCAAACCCGAAACGGAAATTTCCCACCTTTTGTTCGATTCGCGCAGGTACCGCGGTCATACCCAAACCCTTTTTTTTGCCCTCCGGGGCGACCACCACAACGGACACGATTACATCAATGAGCTTTGCGATAAGGGCGTGCGGAATTTTGTGGTGGAGCAGGTCCCTCCCGGGCTCAAAGGCCAGGCTAACTTCCTGTTGGTGGAAGACAGCTTTAAAGCCCTGCAGCAGCTGGCACAGAAGATCAGGGAAGGCTCAAAGGCCAATATTATAGGGATTACCGGCAGCAATGGCAAAACCATTACAAAAGAATGGCTGTATCATTTGCTGCGCCCTGCTTACCGGGTAACGCGCAACCCCAAGAGCTACAACAGCCAGCTGGGGGTGCCTTTATCGGTTTGGAGGCTGGGAGCCGGGGACGATTACGGGCTGTTTGAGGCCGGTATCAGCCGGCCGGAAGAAATGGCCAGGCTGGAAAAGATACTGCGTCCGGCTATTGGCATCTTTACCAACATCGGTTCGGCCCACCAGGAAAATTTTGCCACGCTGCGCCAAAAAATAGACGAAAAACTAAGGCTTTTTTACCGTAGCCGTTACCTGGTGTATTGCCGGGATCACAAAGCGATCGGGCAAGCCATCGCAGAAACTGAAGAGTTGCAACAAACGGAACTTTTCAGCTGGTCGTGGCAGGACGAAAGTGCTACCGTTTGGGTCAAAGGAAAAAGGGTAGAAAACGGCATAACCCGATTGCATTACCGCTATAAAGGAGACGACTACCAAGCGGTGCTTCCCTTTGCCGATGCCGCTTCCCAGGAAAATGCCCTGCACGCCCTTTGTGCTGCTTTATTGACCGGGCTGAAACCGGAGGTGATAGCGCAAGGCCTGTCAGACCTGGAACCGGTGGCCATGCGCCTGGAGCTGAAAAAAGGACAGCACGGCAACATCATTATCAACGATGCCTACAATGCCGATCTGGAATCCTTGCGGATAGCGCTGGAATACTTCAGCCAGCAGGCCCAGCAGCGGCAAAAGATCCTGATAATGAGCGATATTCTTCAAAGCGGCAGAGCTGCAAAAGAGCTTTACCACCTGGTAGGGGAAATGCTGCAGCGCTTTGAACTGGACCGGGTAATAACGGTGGGGGAGCAATCACAAGAGCTGCAAAAGCACTACGGGGGGCAGCTGCAGACTTATGCCTCTACGGAAGCGCTGCTTAAAACACTAGCCGGACAGCAGTGGCAAAATTCCGCCATACTGCTGAAAGGGGCGCGGGCTTTTCACTTTGAAAAGATCGATGCCCTGCTGGAAGAAAAAACCCATGAAACCATCCTGGAGATCAACCTGAGCCGCATGGTGGCCAATCTGAATTACTACCGCAAAATGCTGCAACCGGGAGTTAAGATCATGGCTATGGTGAAGGCTTTTGGTTACGGCAGCGGCTCCCACGAAATTGCGGGTATGCTGCAGTTCCACAAAGTGGATTACCTGGCGGTGGCTTATACCGATGAGGGGGTGGAACTGCGCCAGGCGGGCATCCACCTGCCCATTATGGTGCTGAACCCGGAGATATCTTCTTTGGATGAGCTGCTGGAATACGAGCTGGAACCGGAGGTATACAGCTTTCGCCTGCTGAAAGCCGTTGGCGAAAAGGTGAAGATGCAGCAGCTGGAAGCGCCTTATCCCATCCACCTGAAACTGGAAACGGGCATGCACCGCCTGGGCTTTGAAGAAAATGAGCTGCCGGAACTGGCAGAGCAGTTGAAAGCCATGCCTCATTTAAGGATGGCCTCGGCCTTTTCGCACCTGGCGGCAGCGGATGAGACGGAGCAAAGGGAATTTAGCCTGGAACAGATCAGGGGCTTTGAACGGATGACTCAAATTTTACGCGAGCGACTCCAGCAAAAGTTTAGCCGGCATATTCTCAATTCTTCGGGCATCAGCCAGTTTCCGCAGGCCCAGTTTGAGATGGTACGCCTGGGCATTGGGTTGTACGGCATTTCAGCTGATGAGGCGGAGCGGCAGTTCCTGAAACCGGTGGGTACTTTAAAAGCTACGGTTTCCCAGCTCAAGCATTTACAGCCGGGCGATACGGTGGGCTACGGCCGTACTTTTAAAGCGGAACGGCCCATGACCACGGCTACGCTTTCCATCGGTTATGCGGATGGCTTTCGCAGGAGTTTGGGCAATGGCATAGGCGAAGTAGTAATTAAAGGCCAACGTTATAAAACACTGGGCCGGGTGTGTATGGATATGATCATGGTAGATGTAACGGGCTCGGAGGTGCAGGCGGGTGATGAGGTGGAGATAATAGGCCCTGTTATCAGCGTGTACGAATTAGCGGAAAAGATGGGCACTATTCCCTACGAAGTGCTGACGGGGATCTCCCAAAGGGTGAAGCGGGTTTATTTGGTGGAGTGATCAGATATAAATGAAGCAGTTTAATTGCATTTAAGCCCAGTGTCTTCAATTTTGGGATCTAGTTCTTTCATTTTTGCTAAGTCTAAACATGCTTTTTGATGATCTCCTATTCGTTTAAAGAAGTTTTTTCTAAACTCAATAGCATCATAATAGATTGGTGATATCTCGATGGCCTTATTGATAAATATTAGAACATTATCATTCTTTTCGAGCACCAAGTAACATTGAGCTATATTGAGATAAGCTAATCTATAATCTGGTTTAAGTGTAATTGCCTGAGCGAAATCATTAATAGCTTCTTCATAATTTCCTGTCAACTTTTTTAGATTTCCACGATTGTTAAATACCATCGCAACAGATTTATCCATATTAATGGCTATGTTATAGTTCTCCATGGCTTTATCGTATTCTTTTCTATCCTCATATGTCTTGCCAATTTGGTGATATGGTTCAGCCCAGTCAGGCTTTATTTCCAATGCTTTATGAAATGCTTCTATTGCTTGATCGTATTTCTCCAGTTCATTAAGAATGATTCCTTTATCTAAAAAGCCCCATTCAAAATCAGGCTTTAATTCTGTAACTCTTGTAAAGTCTGTTAGTGCTCCTTTTAAATCTCCGAGACGATGCTTGACAGAACCTCTTTTATAAATAATTGCAGCCTCGTTGGGTAGTAAGCTATCAGCTATTGTGAGATCATTTAAAGCTTTTTGGAAATCATGGATTTTAGCATAGTCTACAGCCCTTGTGAAATATCCTTTTGGATTATCAGGATCTAAACTTATGGTTTTAGTATCCCATTTTATTAAGGTTCTTATATGAGGATAATTTGAAGTATCCAGATCATAATTATCTGATAATGACTGACAATAATAGGAGTTCACGAAAAGAGCCAGTAAAATGGTCAGATAATTATTATTCATAGAGTTTCTGATTATATCAACTTAATAGTAACAAATAGCGACAAAGGATTATAATTAAAAATTCTCAAACCTAATTCTAGCTGACAACTAAATCGCCTGATAAGGATAGCGTGAATTTCTATAGCTTCTTCCGGGCTGATCATTTAGCCAAGCGCTGGAGCGGTTCTTTATCTTCCGATAAAACAGTACGCAGGTTTTGGGATAAATTTACTTTCTCCACAGGCGGGTCTTTTACGGATCTCAGGTATTCCAATACTTCATTTAGCACCTGGTCTGAGGTATTATCCAGCAATTGGTAAATGGCAGTTTTTATTTCGTCCCGGCTCATGTTATAAAAATAAGGAATTCAAGAATGTTAATAAAGCGTTTTAAGAATAGGGATTCAGGAAGAAGATCGCTGGCTCAGCATCACTCCGGTGACATCTTCAGTATGGATGTTTTCAGTTTCTTCCAAAAGCAAAAACTCTGCGTTGAGCACCTTTCTTCGGCTTAGGGTACGGCCGTCTTTTAAAGTAATATCTACCAACTGGTAGCCCATGCCGCTTTCCGGTAAGCCGGAAAGTATAGCGATGAGCGTTTCGGGTAGTTTTACTTGTTGCGGCATTTCAGTAAATGGTTGTTTTGAGGAAAGTATGATCGGAGGTGCCCCGGGCAAAAAAAGCTTCGAGCCCTCCTCCATTGCGGCCATTGGCGGGCTGCACTATTCCCTCCTGGTAGGTATCGCTGGCTTTGGGTTCTATGTAAAAGGCCCAGGCTATGGGTTGGACATTGGGCAAGGCGTAGCGGTCAACGGGATTGTCTTTTTGCTTCTTGCACTCGAGGTAATCCGCTAAAGTAGTGGTATAGGATCCCGGCCTCAGTTTTTTGTTTACGGTATCTATCCTCCTGTCGTTATAGTAAGCGGAGAGGCGGACAAAAGTATCCTTTCCGCTGGCATTGACCAGGGCATTGTCCAGAGCCGCTTTGCCATTAGTATACCGTCTTTTCTCGCTTAACTCCCCGGCTATCGATCCCGTATCTTCCCGCCTGGGTTTGATCACATCAATACCGGTAAGGGAGATCTTGTCTCCGTAGGTAACGGGTGGCTCAGCTACTAAACTTTCATCAGCGGGGTGCTTTTTGTAGAAGTCAAGACCGTCTTCCAACTCCACTACCATCTCGCTGTTGTAAACCACAAACATTTCCCGCCTACGACTGAAGGGCCTTTTGGCTTCAATGATCTGATAGCCCATACCCGACTCGGGTTTGTTTAACAGCTCTTCTATTAATTTATTTTCTGCTTTGTAGATCATATTTCATGCAAAATAAAAATACTAAATTCTAACTAAAAAGCTATACTAAAAATTTATTAAATAGCTAAGGGAATAGCTCAAATAACTAAAGTATCTATTTTGAGAGAGTAAGCACTAAAAAAGAGAATAATGAAGCTGAGATAAAAGATTATCCCATGAGTTATATCTTTCACTTTTAAGGAGAGCTTGGGAGAAAGGTCGAAACTACAAATAAGACATCTATCTCTTCACCAACTTGTAATTAAAAACATCTTCTCCATTCTCTAAACGGATAAAATACAGGCCCGGGCTGTAAGAGTGGAGATCAATGCGGTTGAGGGTTCCGCTGATCCTTTGAGTGTAAAGCTGTTGTCCGCGGGCATTCATAATAGTACAATAATATGCTTCGTCATTGATTACATTTTCCAGGTGAATAATATCCTTGGCCGGGTTGGGGTAAATATTGAACCTGTGGTTGAGCTTATTTTCTTTCAGGCTCACATTATTGATTGCCAAACAGGCTGAGGTATCAGTGCAGCCGTTAAAGGTAATTGCTACGGCATAGCTGCCATTGACAACCGGGGTAAAACTCTGTTGGGTAGCTCCGCTTACAGGAGCATAGCCATTAGAGCAATCCAGCCATTGATAGGTGGCATTGTTTAAATTGGCGGTTAAGGTGTCCAAAGAAAAAGTAATAAAAACGGGGTCCACACATATTTCAAAGAAGTAAGCCGACCCCGGACCTCCACGGTGATTAATCCCGAGATCTTCTTCTGGTTTTCCTATTACAAGATGGTTGCCTGACAAGGCTACGTCCTGGGCGAAAGAATCAGCAATATTCCGGTCGGAGGCTACAATTTTTTGGATCTCTGTCCATTTGCCGTTAGGATCACGCGCAAACAAATAGGCAGACCCGGCAGCTTTTACAGAATCGTTACCAAAAGCATTATGGTCCTCCCCATCAGCGCCTATCAATATGTAATCACCTGAAACAGATACAGAGGCACCGAAACGGTCACCAAATGTTCTGTCTGAAGCTGTGATTTTTTGAGTTTCCAGCCAATTACCGTTGGTATCACGCTCAAAAACATAGGCAGCACCAGAATTAAAATTAAATACCCCAGCGCTATCAGAAAAATTGACGGGATCACCTATTACTATGGTGTTGCCTGAAATGTCAACTGCATTATGCTGCCGATTGCCTTCGCCCCCAAAGGAATGATTGCCCGAAAATCTGTCTGAGGGCAAAATTTTCTGAACCTCTAGCCAGTTGCCACTGCTATCGTGCTCAAAAACATAAGCCGTTCCTCTCCCGGGAGAGAAGGGGGTCCCCGAAGCATCTCTGTGATCACCAGAGGCAATTACAACGGCAAAATTGCTGTCAATGGCAACTCCAGATCCAAAACCTTGCTCATCGATAAGGTCAGAAGCGAAGATCTTTTGAGTTTCCAGCCAGTTACCATTGGTATCACGCTCAAAAATATAAGCTGCTCCAGGATTAAAATAAATATTACCTCCTGTAGCTATCTCCTTAAAGGGAGCGCCAATAATGGCATATTCTCCTGATATAGCTACGGAGTAGCCAAAATAATCACTGATATCCCTGTCGGAGGCTACTAGTTTTTGAAGTTGAAACCAGAAACTATCGTAATGAAAAATGTAAACAGCCCCCGCATGAAATATAGAACTTGCCCCGTATGCATCTTTATCTTCAAAATCGGCACCCACTAAAGCGTAGTCCCGGGAAATGGCAACACTTCGGCCAAATCTTTTCATATCCATATCCCTGTCGGAGGGTTTTAATATTTGCACTTCCGTCCAGGTATTGTTGTTTCGGCTAAAGATGTAGGCCGATTCATTGGATACAGTATTTCCATTATGAGGTTTTATATCTCCTATAATGGCATTATTGCCTGAAATGGCTACTGTAAAGCCAAAAGAATGAAGTGAGTCTCTGTCTGAAGCCACAACTTTTGCTGCTTGCTTCCAGTTTTGAGCCTGGAGCTTTTGGTAGCCCGGAAAGGATGGTATCGATAGAATGAACAGAACGATCAGCGTAATACGGCTAAATATCATTTTGAATGGATCTTGGGTTAAACCACCCTTAATATAAGAAAAACAGATGGTCACGGAGGTGAGATTTTACCAAAGTACTATACCGGTTTACCAAAACCGGTTTACAATGGATGAATTTATGCTTCCAACTGGTTACGGAAGTATTTTTTATCGGCCCAAAAAGTGCCGAAGGGAATAACCGCTGCCAGGAGAGATAAAAAGGTTTTTTTAAAAGGCCAGCCTTGTTCAATTTTGATCTGGATAACGGCCAAAACGTATAAAACGAACAATAAGCCGTGTGCCAGGCCGATGACTTTATTGGGCATGGGCATATTACCCAGGTATTTGAGTGGCATGGTAACAAAAAGGAGCAAGAGAAAAGAAGTACCCTCGGCAAAAGCGAGGAGGCGCAACCGGCCTATTGGTGTTTGGAATAATTTGAACATATCAGGGAGATTAAAAATTTCTGAAATAAGGGCGAAACCAGGGGATAGCCAGTAAGATCAGGGCTAAAGCCACTGAAAAATAGATCAGGGTGGTTTTGAATTTAGCCCTGTCGGTGGGCGCTCTTTTGGCCAGGGAGCCGCCTATGGTCATTACCACTACAGCGATAAACATCAGGGCAATATGGTAGAGACCAAAAAACCAGATCTGATATTCGCCTCCGGAACCATTTTGAATGAAGTGTTTCACAACCGGGCTCAACAAAAAATAGAGGGTAAAACCGATTAATAGTTGAGTATGAGCAATCGCTCCTGTTAGCGTTCGGGCCAGATTATCCCTTTTATTGTAAGGCCTTTTGCTGATGAGCCCCTGCAAACTGGAGAGCATGGTGTACAGCAAACTGATTAAAACAAGCCAACGGAAAAAGGAATGAAGGGCGAGAAACAGGGCGTACATAACCTTTTCTGATTTCCCGCAAAGCTACGATCCAAAAGCTTTGTTTATGCGGTTGGCGCTGGTATTTTAACCAGCCTTTTTAACCGGTATTTTCAGATCCACTCTTATTTCTTTACCTACTGCCATATTACCGAAAAAGTTGCCTACAATGCCAAAATCCTTGCGGTTTAGGGTAAAGGAACCTCTAAATTCCCCATTCTGGCCATTTTCGGAAAAAGTCAAAGGAATGGTGACCTCCTTTTTAATGCCTTTCATATCCAGATTACCTTTAACCTGGTAGACGCCATCTTTAAGCGCTACATCAGTGGAAACAAATTTGATCCTGGGGAACAGTTCGGCATTAAACCAGCTTTTTCCGCGGGCGTGCCCATCTTTGGTTTTATTGCCGGTAGAGATGGTAGATACATCTACCGCAACGTCAAATGCTGCATCAGCAGGCTTGTCAGGATCAAAATTGATCGTACCGCTTAGTCCTCCGAAGGTACCTTCGGCCTGGGAAGTTTCAAAGTTGATCTCGTAGTTATCCGCAATTTGCCATTGTTGTGCGTTTGAGATTAATGAGCTGATAACAAATAGGGTAGATGCCAGAAGTAGACTTTTCATATGTAGTAAATTAATGTTTAACGAGTTTGTGATTTGCAGATTTATCAAAAAATCAATGTTTAAACACAAATTTACATTCTTATTTCGGACAATTTTTGTTCCAGCCAATCTTTTGCCTGTTGAGCATCGCTAGATAAATTGTTATTCAGTAAGTTAGAGTTTTCATAAGGGTCGGTTTGCAGATCGTAAAACTCTTTACTGCCATCGGCCTCTTCAATAAGTTTATAGGAATTATTGCGGATACACCATCTGTCAATACCCTCATTGTCCAGCTTGTACTCGGCATAGGTATATTCCCTGAAGTCGGGGTTTTCAGAGCTTAAAAGAGAGGTGAAGCTTTTACTGTTATTGATCTCCTGTACGTTTACCCCGGCCAGGGAAGCTATAGTAGCAAACAGATCGGTAGAATTGATGAGGGCATTATCCGTTCCGCTTCGGCTTACTCCGGCACCGCTTATAAACATCGGGCAATTAATACCCCCCTGGTAAAGCGTTCCCTTGGCTTTTGTTCGTCCGTATGGCTGCTGGGCCACACGGCCTGTTGTGCCGTTATCGCCTATAAAGATCACCACGGTATTTTGTCTTTCTGCCGGATCAAGGCTTTCCAGCAGGCGGCCTAGCTGATAATCCATGGCTTCGATACTAGCCATGAAATAAGGCTGGGGATTGGCATCAATAGAGGCCTGATCGGGCGATAAGCTGCCCTGGGAGTGCATCCCCTGAGGCGGAAGATGGAAAGGGGTATGGGGAGCTATATGAGCCAACCATAAAAACCAGGGTTTCGATTGCTGATTGACCCAGTCGATAGCCAGGTCGGTAAGTTTGGTAGTAACGTATTCTGTTTGGGAAGTGGCAACGCCATCTTCTGTTAGATCCCATGAATAATAATCGGGGACTGTTCCGGATATTATTCCGGCATAGTGATCAATACCCATAATTTCAGGATTGAAAGTACTGTTGCCTCCCAGATGCCATTTGCCGATTATGGCGGTGGCGTATTTATCACCGGTTTGCCGGTTGATGTAATGCTGAAGTGTAGTTTCAGAACTGGCTAAATCATCAAATTGGGAGAGGACTCCTGTATGGTAGCTGTATTTTCCGGTGATAATGGAAGCCCGGGTAGGAGAACAAACGGTATTGGTCCAGAAATTAGTAAAGCGCAGCCCGCTGTTCATCAAAGCATCCAGATTGGGAGTGTTGGGTTTTATACTCCCTTCGGTATAGCCGTTGGTAGCATCCAGTCCCATATCGTCTGCTATAATAAGCAGAATGTTGGGATCGCTGTTGGTGGGAGAAGGATTCCCTCCCTTATCGTCTTTTTTACAGGCCCAGATCAATGTGATAAGACCAATGCCAATAATGGCTTTCCTCATGGTTTTTAATATTTCATATTAAGACCTACGTTTACCTAAAACGTTTAATATTAGGCAGTAAAAATAGGTTTATTCAGGTTTCAGTGAGTAAGCATTAGCAGGGCTAGTTCTGACTTACCCGGAACTCCCGGGGGCTGATACCGGTTTTTTGCTTGAACAAGCGGCTGAAGTACTGGGGGTAGGCAAAACCTAATTCGTAGGCGACCTCGGAAACGGAATGGCCCGAGCTGAGGAGAAGGGTTTTGGCTTTGTCAATTAAAGCGAGATGAATGTGCTCCTGGGTGTTTTTAGCGCTGTTGGCCCTGAGGTAATCGCTCAGGTAATTAGGCGAAACATTAAGGGCTTCGGCAAAATAACTAACCGTAGGGAGGCCGTGGTTGTGGTAATCTTCGTTTTTGAAATAATTCCTGAGTTCCGTTTCAAAACGAGTTAGTAGCTCTTTATTGACCTGGTTGCGGGTAATGAACTGACGGCTGTAGAAGCGGTTGGAGTAATTGAGCAGCAGCTCGAGATAGGATAATATCACTTCCCGGCTAAAACGGTCGATGTTATCGTGATACTCGGCCGATATACATTCAAAAATGCCTTCGATGATCTTTTCTTCTTTGGCTGAAAGGTGCAGGGCCTCATTAACCTGATAATCAAAGAAGCCGTATTGATCTATACTTTTTTGCAGGGGATGGTCTTTGATAAATTCCTTTTGAAAGAAAAGCATCCAGCCGGTGACACTGGAGCCCATATCCGGGCTGATCTCCAGAACCTGGTTGGGTGCGGTAAAACCCAAAACGCCCTTGCTGAAATCGTAAGTAGTACGGCCGTAACGCACGGTATTGGAGAGGTTATTCTTTAAGCCTGCGGTATAAAAGTTAAAAACCACCGGTGCGAAGAAAGAAGGGGGTAAACCTCTTAACTCTTCTATCCTGATAATGGCAAAAACGGGGTGCTCCAAAGGGGGAAAGCCCGATAGCTTTACCAGTTCGGCTATATTTTTAATATACAGTGGCTTTTTCACAGAGGTCAAATGATGTTTTGTTTAATAACGCTCTCGGCACAGGATAGAACGGCTTCTTTGTTGCTGAGTGGCTCCCATTGCAACAGCTCTTTGGCCTTGCTGTGGTCTACCCTGCGCTCTAAGCCCAGATCGAGGAGTACGGGTTTTAAAGTAGGGTCGAAATTAGAAAACAAGCGCACGGCAAAATTGGGCAAAGAGGCTTTGGGTATTTTGCGATTTGGGTAGGCTTTGCGCAAGATATCAGCTACCTGTTTAAAGGACAAAAAGCCGGCCGAGCCTACAAAACGTTCACCTGCGGCCTGGGGCATTTCCATAGCCTTTACGTGCAGGTCGGCTACGGAGCGTACATCTACTACGTCAAACCCGATCTTGGGAATGGCCGGGGTACTGCCGTCCATGGTCTTAATAACAATGTTGGCCGAAGTGCCAAAGTCCTTTTCCAGCACGGGCCCTAAAA